>NZ_RHJJ01000006.1:0-392700 GCF_004212225.1 Escherichia sp. E14V7 | reverse complement strand
GCCAAGTCCCCCCCCTCGCACCAAACGAGGCGATATCAAAAAGTAAGATGACTGTGCGAAGGTGGCGGAATTGGTAGACGCGCTAGCTTCAGGTGTTAGTGTCCTTACGGACGTGGGGGTTCAAGTCCCCCCCCTCGCACCAATTATCTTTACTTCCTTTCTTGTTTCTTCCTTGATTTTTCATCCCTGATTCAAATTCATTATCATCAGCATGATGCCAGCACTAAGCGCCAGGCACGATGGTAGCAAAACGTAATGCCGTAACTGTTTGTGATACAGCATCACCGGCGTCAATACTAATCCCATCAGAATGACAATCCGCCACTGATCCGGCGATAAATCCGCATACATCAGCCCTGCAATCAGCAATCCTGGCAGCAACACTCCCCAGCCACTGCCCAGCATACGTTGCAACATGGTTTGATCTCTTTCATTGATAATGATAACCAATATCATATGATAATTTTTATCATTTGCAAGCCAGAGAAATCCCTTGCTATCGGGTAAACCTATCGCTAGGATTAGCAATCATTATCATTTAGATTACTATCACGATTATGGCCTATCGTTCCGCACCGCTCTATGAAGATGTTATCTGGCGAACGCATCTCAAGCCGCAAGATCCCACGCTTGCACAAGCGGTTCGCGCGACGATCGCCGAACATCGTCAACATTTGCTGGAGTTTATCCGTCTGGATGAACCCGCCCCGCTTAGTGCCATGACGCTGGCGCAATGGTCCTCTCCCAATGCGCTAAGTTCTCTACTGGCGGTCTATTCCGATCATATCTACCGCAATCAACCAATGATGATCCGCGAGAACAAACCGCTGATCTCACTGTGGGCGCAATGGTATATCGGCCTGATGGTGCCGCCATTAATGCTGGCGCTGCTGACGCAGGATAAAGCGTTAGATGTGTCGGCGGAACATTTCTACGTTGAGTTTCACGAAACCGGTCGTGCTGCCTGTTTCTGGGTCGATGTGTGTGAAGATAAAAACGCAACATCACATTCGCCACAGCAGCGAATGGAAACGTTAATCAGCCAGGCGCTGGTTCCGGTTGTGCAGGCATTAGAAGCGACAGGTGAAATTAACGGCAAACTTATCTGGAGTAATACCGGTTATTTGATTAACTGGTATCTGACCGAGATGAAGCAGTTGCTTGGCGAGGCGTTAGTTGAATCGCTCCGCCATGCCCTGTTCTTTGAGAAAACGCTCTCCAGCGGCGAAGATAATCCATTGTGGCGCACAGTCGTGCTGCGCGACGGCCTGCTGGTGCGCCGCACCTGTTGCCAGCGTTATCGCTTACCGGATGTGCAACAGTGTGGGGATTGCACGCTGAAATAAGCACACTGCCGGGAGGATAAACCCGGCATTAAGTAGATTAATATGGATGCAACACATTACTTGTTTCTGAAATCCGCATACATAACAGAATATCTGCCGCCTCAAGCAATCCGGCATCAGAACTGACACCCAGTTTCGACATCACATTAAATTTATGCGCGCGGATCGTTTTTATATTCCGTTTAAGCTGTTCAGCAATTTGCGTCATTGAGTAGCCACGCGACATAAACCGTAATATTTCCCTCTCCGTCGGGCTTAGCGTCCGGCTTTGATTAATATACCACTGGTTGTTCAGTCGATCGGTCGCCTGACGTACGCCATTTAATGACAGAAACAGCTCCTGGTGAAAAACATCCAGCGTTGATGCTTTACTTAACACACCATCCAAAGGAGAAGGCGATAATGAGCCAATCAACCGCGCTTCAATATCATCATCCGCAATAACCAAACGCCGGGTACGTGGAAATTTGATTGCCAACTCAGTCAGACAAGATAATCCCTCCCTGCGCTCAGTTCTCATGGCAGAAAAAGAAAAAATGACCGCCGCAAATGAAACCCGCGACATAGCATCCTGAAAAGCCTCCTGGCTGGTATACGTATAGAGTTTATAAGGATTACCCGCAAACTTTCTGAATAAACTCTCAATACCGATACTGCTCATGACGCACTTTTCTATGAGTGCGACATTTCTCTTCTTAATTCGGTTGTGTTCCATTCCGCGGCATCTCCATAAACAGAAGGCAAGTTAAGTTCCCTTGCCCCCTGTGCGCTATTAATCCATGCATACATCTCAGCGTTACTGTGAATTGCCAGCCGGCGCATCGCACTGTTTTTTTGTGCGCTGATGGTTTTATTGCTTTTCTTAAGCAATGAAGCTATTTGGTTGATGCCCCATCCTTTACCTAACAGCCGCAGTACCTTGCGTTCAGAAAGGGTAAGAATCACGGTGCGATAACCAAATTCCTGAATTTCCGGCATTGCAGGCGAAGTCAGCATGGCGCTGATGCGATCTGCATGGACATTGCCGGAACGAACGGTCTTGACCAGATTCTCAATGGGCTCGATATCGGACAGTAACGTCGCAGTTGGACACATAAGCAGTTCCACCGCCTGAGAGTACCAGGCTCGCGAAACCATGAAAACCCAATGAATTTCCCGGTATTGTGAGATCAATGAATAGTAATGTTCACAAACAGAACGCGGGTCTTCTGTTTGTCCGGCTAAATCGGCAATAACTAACCCAGCCCGACGTAATTGTAATATGGTCAGCTCCTCCGCAGAGGTGCTACTCGTTATATCGTATTCAGGGAGATGGGTCCTCATGACCTCTTTTAACCCTGCCTGCATAACGGGTATTTTACTGATAACAATTCCATTTTTGCAGCATCCTGGCAACATATATCCTCCACATCCACTGTCTATAAATTATGATGGTTTATTCAGAATATTCATCCTTTAAATAATTCCAATAAATTAATAGATTCAGCAAATAATTTATCCTTAGCATTCACTTCATATCAGTTTACCCCAGCCACACAAAAAATCCTTTGTATGTTTCAGGAGACTAGCATCAAATAATAACCTGGAAAAATACCTCTGACACATTTAAAATATCTAAATTATGTTGTTAGAAATACTTAATCAACATCCTCAAAATCAATCAGTTTAAGATATCATTTAAAATAACGAATAAAAGTTAAATGAAACGCCTTTAGCCAGAATATCAAGAAAAAAACCAATAAAAACTGAAGTGTATTTCTTACCTGAAACCGAAAAAAATGATTTCACCGGCCATTACTCAAACGCGTAAAAACAAAACAATAAATTCATTTTAATGATAATATTCATGGAATTATTTATTCCACTCAAAACTTGCACCGTTTCCCTTCCGCGAACTCATCACCGCAACCAGGATTAATCAGCGCAATTTTGATCTTAACCAACGTCAAAACAGCCATGCTTCGTGATACAAAAGGGTTCTCATTTTTTGAAAAATACGCAACGCGTCTATGACAAAGGGCGAGTTATGCAAACAGAGCAACAGCGAGCCGTTACACGGCTATGTATCCAGTGCGGATTATTTCTTTTACAGCACGGGGCGGAGAGCGCGCTGGTTGACGAGCTTTCTTCACGACTGGGTCGGGCGTTAGGGATGGACTGCGTTGAAAGCTCCATCTCTTCCAATGCTATCGTACTGACCACCATTAAAGATGGTCAATGTCTGACATCTACGCGCAAAAACCACGATCGCGGCATTAATATGCATATGGTTACTGAGGTACAACACATTGTGATTCTGGCGGAACATAAGCTGCTGGATTACAAAGGTGTTGAGAAACGTTTTAGCCAAATACATCCCCTGCGCTATCCGCGTTGGCTGGTCGCTTTGATGGTGGGACTCTCTTGCGCCTGTTTCTGTAAACTGAATAACGGTGGTTGGGATGGGGCGTTGATTACATTCTTCGCCAGTATGATCGCCATGTATATCCGCCAGCTACTGGCACAACGCCACCTCCATCCACAAATAAACTTTTGCATCACTGCCTTCGCCGCCACCACAATTTCTGGCCTCCTTCTACAACTTCCGACATTCAGTCATACGCCTACTGTGGCAATGGCGGCCAGTGTTCTTTTACTGGTGCCGGGTTTTCCGTTGATAAATGCTGTAGCCGATATGTTTAAAGGTCATATAAATACCGGACTGGCACGCTGGGCGATTGCCAGCCTGCTGACACTGGCAACCTGCGTTGGCGTGGTGATGGCACTCACAATTTGGGGGCTACGCGGATGGGTGTAATCGAATTTCTATTAGCATTAGCGCAGGATATGATTCTCGCGGCAATCCCAGCGGTCGGCTTTGCGATGGTGTTCAACGTGCCAATCCGGGCATTACGCTGGTGTGCGCTGCTTGGCGCGATGGGTCATGGTTCGCGAATGATTTTAATGACTACCGGACTCAATATTGAGTGGTCGACGTTTCTGGCTTCGCTACTGGTCGGCACCATTGGTATTCAGTGGTCGCGCTGGTATCTGGCGCACCCGAAAGTCTTTACCGTGGCGGCTGTCATTCCGATGTTCCCGGGCATCCCGGCGTATACTGCAATGATTTCAGCGGTAAAAATCAGTCAGTTAGGTTACAGCGAGCCGTTAATGATTACCCTGTTAACTAACTTTCTTACCGCTTCATCAATTGTTGGCGCGTTATCCATCGGTCTTTCCGTTCCTGGATTGTGGTTGTACCGCAAGCGCCCCCGCGTATAAAATTGCCTCGCTTAAAGCACATGGATGAGAGGCTGCCTGGCCTCATCCGTGTGTTACTATAAAAGTAATCTCCCTTCTCGTTCATCGTTCCATATTGAGAAACAGTATGTCCTCCAGAGTTTTGACCCCGGACGTCGTTGGTATTGACGCCCTGGTACACGATCACCAAACCGTTCTGGCAAAAGCAGAAGGCGGCATGGTTGCCGTATTTGCCAACAATGCCCCGGCGTTTTATGCCGTTACGCCCGCGCGTCTTGCTGAACTGCTGGCGTTGGAAGAAAAACTGACGCGTCCGGGAAGTGACGTGGCCCTGGACGATCAACTCTATCAGGAACCGCAAGCCGCCCCCGTTGCCGTACCCATGGGCAAATTCGCCATGTACCCAGACTGGCAACCCGATACCGACTTTATCCGTCAGGCGGCATTATGGGGCGTGGCGCTAAAAGAGTCGGTGACCGCTGAAGAACTGGCGTCATTTATTGCTTATTGGCAGGCGGAAGGCAAAGTCTTCCATCATGTGCAGTGGCAACAAAAACTGGCGCGCAGCCTGCAAATAGGTCGTGCCAGCAATGGCGGATTAACGAAACGAGATGTGAACACAGTCAGTGAACCTGACAGCCAAATTCCACCGGGATTCAGAGGGTAACGATGAAAAACGTTGGCGACCTGATGCAACGTCTGCAAAAAATGATGCCAGCCCATATCAAACCCGCTTTCAAAACGGGTGAAGAACTTCTGGCATGGCAGAAAGAACAAGGGGCGCTCCGCGCCGCCGCTCTTGAGCGCGAGAATCGGGCGATGAAAATGCAGCGAACCTTTAACCGCTCTGGCATTCGTCCACTGCATCAAAACTGCTCCTTTGAGAACTATCGTGTTGAGTGCGAAGGGCAGATGAATGCGTTGAGCAAAGCGCGCCAGTATGTCGAAGAGTTCGACGGCAACATCGCCAGCTTTATCTTTTCTGGCAAGCCTGGAACTGGCAAAAACCATCTGGCGGCGGCAATCTGCAACGAACTGCTGCTACGCGGTAAGTCCGTATTGATCATCACCGTGGCCGATATTATGTCGGCGATGAAAGATACCTTCAGAAATAGCGGTACCAGCGAAGAACAACTGCTTAACGATCTGAGCAACGTTGATCTGCTGGTGATCGATGAGATCGGCGTGCAGACCGAATCGAAATACGAAAAAGTGATCATCAACCAGATCGTCGATCGCCGCTCTTCTTCCAAACGCCCGACCGGGATGCTGACCAACAGCAATATGGAAGAGATGACCAAGTTACTGGGCGAACGCGTTATGGATCGTATGCGACTGGGTAACAGTCTGTGGGTTATTTTTAACTGGGAAAGCTATCGTAGCCGGGTAACGGGTAAAGAGTATTAATCCTCCTTTCCGGCGCTATACTGCGACACAATTCCACCTTGAGTAATGATGATGAAAACTATTAAACACCTTCTGTGCTGTGCAATTGCCACCAGCGCATTAATTTCCACCGGGGTGCATGCCGCGTCCTGGAAAGATGCGCTTTCCAGCGCCGCCAGCGAGTTAAGCAACCAAAACAGCACCACACAGGAAGGCGGTTGGTCGCTCGCCTCATTAACTAATCTGCTTAGTAGTGGCAACCAGGCGTTAAGCGCAGACAACATGAACAATGCCGCAGGCATTTTGCAATACTGCGCGAAGCAAAAGCTGGCTTCAGTTACCGATGCGGAAAATATCAAAAATCAGGTCCTGGAGAAGCTGGGCCTGAACAGCGAAGAGCAGAAAGAAGATACCAACTATCTGGATGGCATTCAGGGTTTGCTAAAAACCAAAGATGGTCAGCAGCTTAACCTGGATAACATCGGTACGACGCCTCTGGCTGAAAAGGTAAAAACCAAAGCCTGCGATCTGGTGTTAAAGCAAGGTCTGAACTTTATTTCCTGATCCGCATAACGCCGCGTTTTAGCTATTAACAAGCTAACGCGGCCCTTCCCCGCTCTTTTCCCTGTTTCTGGACGTCTTTCCCTCTGTTACACGGGCAACTTTCTTGCGCAAAAAAGTCTGTTTATAAACTAATTCCTAACAACATCGCATTTTTTTGACACTAGAATTGCAGCTATATGGCAGCACCATTACATTGTGTTTCTCAAAAAATCTTAAACATCGGCTAACCGGCCTGTTTTAGTGAGGATCGCCCGTTGTCAGAACTATTCTCTTTCGCCCTATTTCTCGCATCTGTGCTGATCTACGCATGGAAAGCGGGACGTAACACCTGGTGGTTTGCCGCCACGTTAACGGTACTGGGGTTATTTGTCGTTTTAAACATTACCCTGTTTGCCAGCGACTATTTTACTGGCGACGGCATTAACGACGCGGTGCTCTATACCTTAACTAACAGCCTGACCGGTGCTGGCGTCAGCAAGTATATCCTGCCGGGAGTGGGTATCGTGCTGGCACTGGCGGTAGTTTTCGGCGCGCTGGGCTGGATCCTACGCCGACGCCGTCATCATCCTCACCATTTTGGCTACAGCCTGCTGGCGCTCTTACTGGCGCTGGGTTCTGTGGACGCCAGCCCGGCGTTTCGCCAGATAACGGAGCTGGTAAAATCCCAGTCACGCGACGGCGATCCTGACTTTGCGGCTTATTATAAAGAACCGTCGAAAACCATCCCTGCCCCCAAACTTAACCTGGTTTATATCTATGGTGAGAGTCTGGAGCGGACCTATTTTGATAACGACGCTTTTCCAGACCTCACTCCCGAACTGGGCGCACTGAAAAATGAAGGGCTGGATTTCAGTCATACTCAACAACTGCCAGGAACGGATTACACTATCGCGGGCATGGTGGCGTCTCAGTGCGGGATTCCACTGTTTGCCCCGTTTGAAGGTAACGCCTCTGCCTCGGTTTCCAGCTTCTTCCCGCAGAACATCTGTCTTGGCGATATCCTGAAAAACTCCGGTTATCAGAACTATTTTGTGCAAGGGGCTAACCTGCGTTTTGCGGGTAAAGATGTGTTCCTGAAATCACACGGTTTCGACCATTTGTATGGTGCAGAAGAGCTGAAAAGTGTGGTGGCGGATCCGCATTATCGCAACGACTGGGGATTCTACGACGATACCGTGCTGGATGAAGCGTGGAAAAAGTTTGAAGAGCTTTCCCGCTCTGGTCAGCGATTCTCACTGTTTACTCTGACGGTCGATACCCATCACCCGGATGGTTTTATCTCTCGCACCTGCAACCGCAAAAAATATGATTTTGACGGTAAGCCGAATCAGTCATTCAGCGCGGTAAGTTGCAGCCAGGAGAACATCGCGACGTTTATCAATAAAATCAAAGCGTCACCGTGGTTTAAAGATACCGTCATCGTCGTCTCATCTGACCATTTAGCGATGAACAACACGGCGTGGAAATACCTTAATAAACAGGATCGTAACAACCTGTTTTTCGTCATCCGTGGCGACAAGCCACAGCAAGAGACGCTGGCGGTGAAGCGCAACACCATGGATAACGGCGCTACAGTGCTGGATATTCTTGGTGGCGATAACTTTATCGGCCTTGGGCGTAGTAGCCTCTCTGGTCAATCCATGTCGGAAGTGTTCCTCAACATTAAAGAGAAAGTGCTGGCGTGGAAGCCCGATATCATTCGTCTGTGGAAATTCCCCACCGAGATGAAAGAGTTCACCATCGATCAGAATAAAAACATGATCGCCTTCTCGGGTACCCATTTCCGTCTGCCGCTGCTGTTACGCGTGTCGGATAAACGTGTGGAACCACTGCCAGAAAGCGAATATTCTGCACCACTCCGTTTCCAGTTGGCCGATTTCGCTCCGCGCGACAATTTCGTCTGGGTTGATCGCTGCTACAAGATGGCGCAGCTATGGGCGCCAGAGTTGGCTCTCTCCACTGACTGGTGTGTTTCCCAGGGGCAGCTTGGTGGTCAGCAAATTGTTCAACATGTTGATAAAACGACGTGGAAGGGCAAAACCGCATTTAAAGATACCGTCATCGATATGGAACGCTACAAAGGCAATGTCGATACGCTGAAGATTGTCGATAACGATATTCGCTACAAAGCCGACAGTTTCATTTTTAACGTCGCAGGTGCACCGGAAGAAGTGAAACAGTTTAGCGGAATTTCCCGTCCGGAGTCGTGGGGACGCTGGTCCAACGCGCAGCTGGGCGATGAAGTGAAAATCGAGTACAAACATCCTCTGCCGAAGAAATTTGACCTGGTGATCACCGCCAAAGCATATGGTAATAACGCCAGCCGTCCCATTCCGGTACGCGTAGGCAACGAAGAACAAACCATCGTGCTGGACAATGAAGTGACCACCACCACGCTGCATTTCGAGAACCCAACCGATGCCGACACACTGGTAATTATTCCGCCAGAACCTGTCTCAACCAACGAAGGGAATATCCTCGGACACTCGCCGCGTAAGCTCGGCATTGGCATGGTGGAAATTAAAGTGGTGGCGCGTGAAGGATAATTCCTGACTGATTTGTAGGTCGCATAAGGTGCGACCTACACGCCTTCTCCGGCTTACAACACATTATTAAGAAACAGAAAAAACAGCGCCCAACATTTCCCCGGGCGCTGCATGGCAACTCGATTATCAGAAAGTAATTACGCCCTTAATCAACTCACGATTGTTAATCACATCGCGCTCATAGATTTCTGCCAGCGTGGCGAACGGATAGCGATGGGTTAACATCATGTCGGCAGTAATTTTCCCTTCCGCCATCAGCCGCCCGACTTTCGCGAAATCTTCCGGCGTGGCATTTCGGCTGCCCATCATTGTGGTTTCTTTTTTATGGAATTCCGGATCAGAGAACTGCAACTCGCCTTTAAACAGGCCAACAAATACTACCGTGCCGCCATGACGAATCAGATTAACGGCGTTATTCATCGCATGTTGATTACCTGTTGCGTCGATCACTTTCTGCGCCAGCGAACCACCAAATTGCGCCCGCAACTGGTCGTCAAAATCCTCGGCTGACGGGTCCATCACGGGCAACTCCAGACGCGTTGCCACATGCTCACGCCGCGCCGGACTGGTATCCGCCACCACCACCTGTGCGCCATCGGCTTTAGCGATTGCTGCCGCGCCCAGACCAATTGGTCCCGCCCCGACCACCAGCACCTGCTCACCTGGCGCAATTGCTGCGCGACGAACCGCATGAGCGCTAATAGCGAAAGGTTCAATCAACGCTGCCGCCTGCGGATCAATACCATCCGCAGGCAAAATGTTCGCCACCGGCACGCTCAAATACTCACTAAAACCGCCATCCTGATGCACGCCAATTACCGAAATTTTTTCACAGCAATTGGTGCGACCGCTTTTACACGCCGGGCATTGCTGACAGGCAACATAAGGGATCACAGCAACTTGCTGACCATTTTTAAGATCAGCAATATTTTTACCCAGCCCAACAATCTCCCCACATATTTCATGGCCTAAAACCCGTGGATAACTAAAAAATGGTTGATTTCCACCCCAGGCATGAATATCGGTACCGCAAATCCCGACAGACTTAATTTTTATTAATGCTTCATTGTCACCCGGAATAGGTATCTCGCGTTGTTTCCAGACTAATTCTTTCGGCTGCTGGCAAATTAAAATATTCATCGTAGACATGATTCGGCTCTCCATTTTTTGTTGCAAAAGATATCAATGAAAATTAAAAATGGCAGCGAAACAGAAAATCTATTTTGTGAAAACACACATATAAAAATGTTTTAATTATGGTTTTAATGGACTCACAAGGAGAAAATATGAGTCGTTCGCAAAATTTACGCCACAATGTGATTAACCAGGTCATTGGTGATATGGCGCGTGGTCATATCCCTTCACCACTACCATCGCAAAGCGCGCTGGCGGAAATGTACAACATCAGTCGCACCACAGTACGGCATATTCTCAGCTACTTACGCGAATGCGGCGTCCTGACACTGGTTGGAAATGACCATGTTATTACGCGCAAACCTGACTACGATGACGGTTTCGCCTGCACTATCGCTTCAATGAGTGAGCAAAACAAAGTGTTTGAGCAGGCTTTTTTCACAATGATAAACCAGCGCCAGTTACGCCCTGGGGAAACTTTTTCTGAACTGCAGCTGGCGCGAGCCGCGTGTGTCAGCCCGGTGGTAGTGAGGGAATACCTTTTAAAATTCGGTCGGTATAATCTTATTCAAAGCGAAAAGCGCGGACAGTGGAGTATGAAGCAATTCGATCAATCCTACGCCGAGCAGTTGTTTGAACTGCGTGAAATGCTCGAAATACATTCACTTGAGCACTTTCTTAACCTGCCTGATCATGATCCCCGCTGGTTGCAGGTGAAAAACATGCTCGAACGTCATCGCCTACTACGAGACAACATCAGCAATAGCTTTCGTATGTTTTCCCAACTGGACAGAGATTTTCACTCCTTACTGCTTTCAGCTGCCGATAATATCTTTTTTGATCAATCGCTTGAGATAATCTCAATCATCTTTCATTTTCACTATCAATGGGACGAAAGCGATCTTAAACAGCGCAATATCATTGCCGTCGATGAGCACATGACCATTCTCAACGCCCTGATTTGCCGCAGTGACCTGGATGCTTTACTTGCATTACGCACACATCTCGATACAGCAAAAAAGTCAATGATTCATTCAGTAAGACAAATTTGCGATTAGATTAAAAACACATTAAATACAGAAAAATGTAAATTGCACCACATTATTATAATCAGTTCACATTTCATTGTGTTGCGCACACATAAACTGAAGACGTCTTTTAGTTTTTATATTTTTTAATAGTAAAAAATATCAATACAGGAGTCAGTATGGCAATTACTATCAAAGATATCAGCGTTAAGGACATTCGTTTTCCAACATCCAGAAATTTGGATGGTTCTGATGCAATGAATGCAATTTCTGATTACTCTGCGACTTATGTTACCTTAATTACCGATTATTCAGATGATTTAAAAGGTTATGGATTAACATTTACGATTGGACGTGGAAATGACTTATGTGTAAGTGCCGTAAAATCATTAGCAGAATTGTTTGTAATAGGACGAACTCTAGAAGATATAACAGAAAACTTTGGGCAGTTTTGGCATGAACTAGTTTCAGGAGACTGTCAGTTGCGTTGGGTAGGTCCAGAGAAAGGAGTTATTCATCTAGCCACCGCTGCAATTATTAATGCACTTTGGGACCTTTGGGCCCGTTCACAAAATAAAACTGTCTGGAAAATGCTGGTAGACATGTCACCAGAAGAAATCGTGCATTGCATTGATTTTAGCTACATTATAGATGTATTGACTCCAGAAGAAGCCATTGCATTACTTCGCCGTTCTGAAAAAGGTAAAGCACAGCGTGAAAGAGAAATGCTTGAGGAAGGTTTCCCAGGTTATACAACTGCAGCAGGGTGGCTCGGTTACTCTGAAGAAAAAATGCGACATCTGGCACGCCAGGCTGTTGCTGATGGATGGACTCACCTGAAACAAAAAGTAGGTGCAGATCTCGAGCAGGATATCCGCAGGGCGACAATCTTACGTGAAGAACTGGGCTGGGAACGCAAACTCATGATGGATGCTAACCAAACATGGGGGGTTGATCAGGCCATTACTGCAATGAGGAAATTGGCAAAATTTGATCCTCTATGGATTGAAGAACCTACTAGCCCTGATGATATTCTTGGTCATGCTGCAATCAAATCACGCATTGGTAATATTGGTATTGCTACTGGTGAACATGCACATAACAGAGTTATGTTTAAACAATTTTTTCAGGCCAATGCAATGGATTTTTGCCAGTTAGATCCCGCGCGACTTGGTGGTTTAAACGAAGTACTCGCAGTTGTACTTATGGCTGCAAAATTCAATATTCCAGTTTGTCCTCATGGCGGAGGGGTTGGTTTGTGTCAGTATTCACTGAATATTGTTCTTTTTGACTATATCTCAGTCTCAGCAACATTGGAAAATAGAGTTCTCGAGTATGTTGACCATTTACATGAGAATTTTGAAGAACCTTTAGTTATTAAGCGAGGCCGGTATTTCCCTCTTTTACAACCAGGTTATGGTGTAAAAATGAAACCAGAAACTTTGGCATGTTACTCATGGCCAGATGGTCGTGAATGGGTCAATCAATAAAAATTAAATATCTAGTAGACGCAAAATATCTATATTTTTTCATAACAAGAGATTATCCAGCAATACATAAAGATTACTGGATAGCAAAAATGTCCACCGTTTATTCGGAAGCACAATTATGAGTCAAACTGATGATGAAATTGTTGTCAACTCTGCAGTTCGAAAGTCAATAATAAGACTTCTACCTTTCTTAGCTCTTATGTACGTCATGGCTTATCTGGATCGTGCCAATATTGGTTTTGCTAAGGATGCTTTTCAGGTCGACACGGGATTAAGTAACGCTGCTTATGCATTTGGTGCCGGCGTATTTTTCATTGGATATGCGATTTTTGAAGTCCCCAGCAATATATTTTTATACAAAGTGGGAGCTCGCTTGTGGCTTTCACGAATCATGTTCACATGGGGACTTATTTCAGCAGCGATGATGTTCGCCCATACGGAAAAAACATTTATCATTTTGCGTTTTTTCTTGGGTGCTTCGGAAGCAGGATTCATGCCGGGCGTTATGTTATATCTAACATTTTGGTTCCCTCTTAATATACGAGCAAAAGTTGCGGGTTATTTTTGGTTTGGTCCACCGATTGCATTTATTCTTGGCGGCCCTATTTCTGGTGGTTTATTAACAATCCATGACCTATGGGGACTGCATAACTGGCAACTCATGTTTTTAGTCGAAGGATTATTAGCTGCGTTAGTTGGAGTAGCCGCATTTTTCTACCTGGACGATAAACCGTCCGACAAACGTTGCACTTTCCTCACACCACAAGAAAAAGTAGCTCTCAGTCGCATAATGGAAATGGAGGAAAAAACAAAAATAAGTCACAGCCCTCAGGGTATATTAAAGGCACTTTGCGATCCTCGCGTACTTTATTTATGTCTGATTTGTTTTACGATTCAAGTTGGCTCATACGGCATTGCCTTTTTTCTGCCATCACAAGTAGCAGCATTATCAGGGCAGGGAATTGGCTTTATTGTCGGTGTTTTATCCGGTATTCCATGGTTATGTGCCCTATTTGCGGCATGGTACATTCCTCATCTTTCAACAAAATTGAAAGAACGGCGTTGGATTAGCACTATTACTTTACTACTCGGAGGCTTTGGTGTTGCTTTATCAGGAATGCTTGCGGGAACGCCAATCCTGGCTTTTATCGCATTATGTATTGGATGTGCAGGTTTATTAGCCGTTCAACCTATTTACTGGACTTTCCCAACAAGCTATCTCGGTGGAGCAGCAGCCGCCTCAGGAATAGCTTTGATCAACTCACTTGGAAATCTCGGTGGATTCGTTGCTCCTAACATCCGGGTTTGGGCTGAAAATGTATTTGATTCAAATGTTGCAGGATTGTATTTACTTGGAGGTATAGCAATCATTGGTGCTCTCATGCTTGCGGGAATTTTCCAGATTGGCATCAGGAGCGATCTGGATTCATCAGATACAAAAATCAATAAGACATCACTTACGAATGCAAACGCCTCAGCAACCAAATAACTAAATAAACAACACATTGCCCGATAAGTCATCTCTTATCGGGCATTTTTCATGGCGATTAAAACGTTTCCCAGTTATCCCCGCTATCAGCGACGACAATTTTGCGCGACACAACCGGCAACGCTGCGTTTACCACTGGCAAAGCTTCATACTGACGCTGTTGCGTTTGCTGTATACGGAACACCGCTACGGCTTCGGTCAGACGGCTGGCCTGCTCTTCCAGCGCGGCGGCAGCGGCAGCAGACTCTTCCACTAACGCGGCGTTCTGTTGCGTTACCCTATCCATTTCGACAACCGCTAAACCAACCTGATCAATGCCACGGCTTTGCTCATCAGAGGCTGAAGCGATTTCTCCCATAATGTCAGTAACGCGTGTTACGGCGCTGACAATCTCTGTCATGGTTTCCCCGGCACTTTCGACCTGCGTAGATCCGACATCCACTTTACTTACGGAGTCTTCAATCAAGCTTTTAATTTCACGGGCCGCCTGGGCGCTACGCTGCGCCAGGTTACGCACTTCCCCCGCAACTACCGCAAAACCACGCCCTTGCTCGCCCGCGCGCGCCGCTTCAACCGCCGCGTTCAAAGCCAGAATATTGGTCTGGAAGGCAATACCATCGATAACGCTGATAATATCGGCAATCTTCTGCGAACTGGTGGAGATATCGCGCATCGTCTGTACCACGTTATCCACTACCTTGCCACCACGTTGCGCGGTTTCAGAAGCACTTAACGCCAGATGACTGGCCTGACGCGCGTTCTCGGCGTTCTGTTTCACCGTTGCAGTCAGTTGCTCCATGCTGGCCGCCGTCTCTTCCAGTGAAGCCGCTTGCTGCTCAGTACGTGATGAGAGATCGTTATTACCCGTGGCAATTTCGCTGACACCGCTATAAATGGCATTAGCACCGTTACGTACATCTCCGACAGTACGCATCAGTTCACTTTGCATATGGCGCAAACTCTGAGCCAGTTGTCCTACTTCGTTAGAACCATCCACCTCAATGGGTTTTACCAAATCCCCGCCAGCAATATGACAGATGCTTTCGATCAGGCGATTCATTGGTGCTACCAGCGAGGCTTTAATACCAAACCAGACGGCCACAATGACGGCTAACACGACGATCAACACGCCCACCAGCACCCACATCGCCTGGTTGTAGGAAGCATTATTATCGCTGACGGCAATATCGTAGAGACGATCGTTTTGCTCCATATAAGCCATATACAGCTTCTCGAAACCGTCCTGATATCCCTGAGTTGGCTGATCAAAGAACTCATTGATTTTGCCTGCGCCTAACAGCTGGATCAGCTCCGCCAGCGCATTGTGGTAAATATCGTAATTACGTTTGATGTCCGCCGCTGCAGCTGTGCTCTGACGCGGGTCACGCGGCAACGCTTCGTAGTCCGCCCAGTTTTTTTCCGCTTGCTTCAGCGAAATACTGGCACTCTGCATCAGCTCGGCGACGGTTGAACCGCTGCCAATATTGTTCTGATCCATCATGTAGCGGATACCCGCGCGGTTGAGAGTGTTACGTGTCTGCAACAACGCGACCCAGCTGCCATTCAATGTGGATTGCTGCTGACGAATGGTTTGTAAAACGGAGAAATTTTCTTTGTCATTTTTTAAGGCATTAAAGAACAAACCGCCTGATGTCAGTTGTAAAAGGCCAAAAACGGCCAAAACCAGCAATAAGCTGGTCACGATCTTAATACGTTTAAACATGGTTTCTCTTCCCTCCAGACCTGATACTCAGGTTGTCGGCCTGGTGGTAGAAAACTTTATGATCTGGAGCGGTGTTGAGCGTTTTTTTGTCGCTGCGTACTTACATTTTTTATGAGGGTCACACTCTGGAGCAATTTTTATGGTACAAAGTACCAGTTTTTACTGAATCAGTGATACTCCCATGGCTTATAGCATCGATATCATCTCCTGCATTACCGAACGGTTTATGGCGTTAACCGCCACTGAAAAGCGTATCGCACAATTTATTCTTGATGACGTCTCCGCAGCCGTGGAACTGCCAATTGCCGAGCTGGCGCGGTTAACACAAACCAGCCAGGCGTCGGTGACGCGTTTTGCCCGTGCATTGGGTTGCAAAGATGTCCGCGAACTGAAAGTCAAACTGGCGCAGTCACTGGCTATCGGGCAGCGGTTTATTCTCGATGTACCGGATCTTGACGGCGTTCAGGGGATCTACGAATCAATTATCAGCGTGCTGGAAACGCATCGTCGCTCACTGGATATGAACGCTATCAGTCAGGCGGTCAGTTGGTTAAGTCAGGCGCGACAAATTCTTGCATTGGGAACGGGCGGCGGTTCTACCATCTGCTCGCAGGAGATCCAGTACCGTCTGTTCCGTCTGGGATTGCCAGTGGTCAGTCAGAACGATGCTCTCATGATGAGAATGATGTGCTCAGCCGTGATGCCGCAGGATGTGGTGATAGTTCTTTCACTCGGCGGCTATACGCCAGAAATCATCGAAAGTGCTGCTATCGCCCGTCAGTACGGCGCGCGAGTTATCGCCATTACGCCTGCACAAACACCACTGGCAGAACAGGTGGATCTGGTATTGCCGTTGCTGGTTCAGGAAAGTGATTACATTTTTAAGCCCACCCCTTCCCGTTACGCCATGCTCGCGATGATCGATGTGCTGGCAACAGAGCTGGCTATGGCAAATAAAGCGCAGGCGAAAGATCGCCTGCGGCGGATAAAACTGGCATTAGACAGCCACCGGGGTGGCGCTAACCGCCAGCCACTTGGCGATTAGCACTATTGGTTATGCCTCTTCAGGTTTGGTGATCACGACACTCTGGTTTTCACGCTCATTGGTGATAATAGCCAGAGCTTCTTCCCGGCTGATCTCGCTTGCTGGCGTTACCAGCGTCACCAGTACGCCAGCGACCAGGCTTCCCAGCACTGACGGAATACACGGGTTACCCCAGTAAGCCAGCCAGTCGGCATTCATCAGCACCACAATTGACATCACCATACCGCTCACTAACGCTGCCAACGCGCCCTGCCAGTTAAAGCGTAGCCAGAAGCGACCGAGAATCGAGCAGATAAACAGCCCGGACATCAGCATCGAAATCATTTTGGTAATGTAGCTGATGATATCGTTAGAGGTCAGAGCAAAGACCAATGCGAGGCCAATAACAAAGGTCAGCATCCAGCGTGAGTAAGTGATTGCCTTGTTCTCCGGCGGCATTCTGCCGGTAATCATGGTGTAGACATCGCGCATCATAATCGCCACCGCTGCGATGGCATCGGAGCTGGCAGAAGACATGGTGGCAGAAAGCCCGGCAATCAGTACCACCAGGCCAAGCAATGGCGGCAGAAAACTGGTGGCGAACAAGAAGGCATAGTTACTGTTTTCCAGATTCGGGTTCATGGTGAACGCCGCCATGCCGATAATGGCAGGCAGAATCGAGAAGAACAGATACAACACGCCAGTAATAACAAACGAACGGCGTACAGAGGGAACATCTTTACCCGAGTAAATACGCTGGCGATAAGACGGTGTGGCCAGTACACCAACGCCAATAACCAGCGCCAGCGAAAGCGCAGGCAGCACGCCCATTTTATCAATCGCAAACAGGCTCATCGCTTTTGGGTCCATCGCCTGTTCAATCGCACTCCAGCCGCCAACGTGAACAACGGCAAGAATAGCCATCAATATAAAGCCAAAGAACAAAATTAAGGCCTGAATGGTGTCTGTCCACACTACCGCCGAATAACCGCCGATAATAACGTATATCGCAAAAGCTAAGGCGATAATTAATTTTGCTACAGTAAGATCAATACCTGTTGCCCAGGCAAGATACATACTGCCACCTAATATATGCGCCCCCAGCCAGCCAATAGAGGCAATAAATATCATCAGACCGACAATATTTTTAATTAAATGACTCCCGCCAGTATAATAAGAGAGTTCTTCACTCATGGTCATAAAACGTAATTTACGTACCGGTGCAAACAGCCACGCCACCAGCAATATACCTACGGCCCCGCCGACGCCATAAAGCATTCCGGCCCAGCCATTGCTGTAGCCAAAGCCCACTGCGCCCATACTGGAACCCGTGCCAACCATCGTGGCAACGGTTGAGCCCAGCGTCAGAAACAGCGGCAGCGAACGCCCGCCCAGCAGAAAATCTTCTCCGCTTTTCTGATTACGAGAAACAAACCAACCAAGCCAAATCATGGCGATGGCATAAATAATAAAGCCGACTAAAAAGATATGACTGTTCATAATTCACATCCTGCCAGTAGAGAGAAATTAATGTAAGAGTTCCCGGAGTGCTGAATGTATTCAGCACTCAATTGCGGTCTGTTTTTTTAATTCTTAAATTTATTAGCGGGTCGCGTTATAACAGGTCACATCGACTTCGACTTTACAATCGACAACCAGATCAGCCACACAACAAATACGTGCAGGCGGATTCTCGCCAAAAAATTCTCTGAATACTTTATTAAAGGACTGGAAATAGCGGGCGTCAGTCAGGATCACTTTCACGTGAACCACATCCGCCAGGCTATAACCGGCTTCAGTCATGATGTCGACACAGTTTTGGATCGCCAGTCGTGACTGTTCAACGATACCGCCTTCTACCACTTCACCGTTTTTCATGGGTGTTTGCCCGGAGACGTACAGCCAGCCGCCCGCCTCAACCGCCCTGGCAAACGGCAAATGCTGCCCACCAGTGCCTGTTCCACCTTCCGTACCGTAACGTTTAATGCTCATATTCACTCCTTAATGTGAGGTCTGGCGGCGCAGGAAACGTCCCGCACGGCCTGTAATGTGTTTATCGCGACCATAGCTCATAACGCCATTTACCATCACCGCTTCAATGCCCTCTGCCGGGCGTTTGGGATCAGAAAAACTGGCAACATCACGAATGGTTTGCGGATCGAACAACACCAGGTCCGCAAAATAGCCGACTTTCACCAGTCCACGCTGGGGTAGACAAAAACGGCTGGCAGAAAGCCCGGTCATTTTGTGGATAGCCGTGGTCAGCGGGAATAAGCCTTCATCACGACAATAGTGACCCAGCACGCGAGGGAAAGCGCCCCATAAACGCGGATGCGGCATGGGATCATTAGGCAGGCCGTCAGAGCCAATCATACTGACCGGATAACTCAACACTCGGCGGACGTCGCGCTCGTCCATGTTGTAATAGATAGCCCCGGCAGGCATTAGCAGCTTCGCAGCCTCCAGCATACTCATCTGCCAGTCGATGGCGATTTGTGCCAGTGTTTTCCCCGCCTGCTGCGGATGTGTTTGTGACCAGGTGATCACAATATCGAATTCGTCGGTGACTTGTTTGAGATCCAGCGTTGAAGAGCTGGCCGAGTAAGGGTAGACATCGCAGCCAATTTCCTGGTGTTGACGCATTTGGTCAAAAAAGGCCAACGTTTCTTTTGTCCGCCCCCAGTTTTTCGCCCCAGCGCATTTATGGTGGGAAACCACAACAGGCACTTTGCCATGACGCCCAATACGAAACGCCTCATCCAGCGCATCCAGAATCGGTTCGAATTCAGAACGCAGATGAGTGGTATAAACTCCCTTCTCACCTGCCAGTTCTTCCGCCAGCGCCATGACTTCTTCGGTAGTCGCCTGAAATGCCGTGGCATAGGCCAGTCCGGAACTTAACCCCAGCGCCCCCTGACTCAACGCCAGACGTAAGTCGGCACGCATAGCGGCAATTTCATCTGCCGTCGCCGGGCGAAACAGGTCGTCCATATGATTATTACGCAGCGCCGTATGACCAATCAGCGTGCCAACGTTCAGTGACGGTCTGGCTGCTTCCACTGCCTGGGCATAGCTTTCAACGGTGGGATAAATAAAGTGCTCTGCTTCCCCCAACAGATTCATCGGGTCAGGGACTTCGCCTTTCATTTTCGCCGACGCTGCACTGATCCCGCAGTTGCCGACAATCACGGTGGTGATCCCCTGGCTGATTTTTGGCAGATATTCCGGGATACGAATAACGTTGATATCGTCATGGGTATGAACGTCGATAAACCCTGGTGCCAGCACCCGTCCTTCACCGTCAATGGCCTGCTGCGCCGTAACGTTAAGCGCAGGGGCAATATCAACAATCCGATCACCTGTTATTGCCACGTCCCCGCGAAATTCAGGGCCGCCGCTGCCGTCGATAACCGTCACATTTTTGAATAACCAGTCAACCTGCATGTTCGTCACTCCATTTCTGCAATGGTGACAAGTTAACCATTTACAAGGATGAAAAACAGTGGAAAACTACGCAAAACCCAGATGATTTTCTGATACTTTTATTCATAAATCATAAGATAAATAAACTAAGTATTTATATTTCATTTAGTTACAAATGATACTCACATCCGATACGTTGAAATCTTTAAAAGGTGAATGTTATGAAATACCACTCGGAGCCGCTGGTTCCCCATAAATCTGCCCTGATGCAAATGCCCGCAAATATCCTTGCCGAAGATGTTTGTTTACCTGCCGCGATCATTAAAAAGCAGGCCCTGGAGAACAACATTACGTGGATGCAGCGTTACGCTGACGCGCGCGGCGTTTCGCTGGCACCGCACGGTAAAACCACCATGACGCCGTGGATTTTTCAGGCGCAGCAGGCGGCTGGTGCCTGGGCAATAGGTGTCGGTAGCGCGTGGCAGGCTGGTGCGGCAATGGCGAGCGGTATTCAGCGTGTGCTGATGGTTAACCAGTTGGTCGGCAAGGCGAATATGCAGTTGATTGCCCAGTTGCAACGGCATTACCCGACGGTCGATTTTATCTGCTGTATCGACAGCATTGAGAACGCCCGCGCTTTGTCTGCCTTTTTTGCCAGCCAGCAACAGACGCTGAACGTGATGATTGAGCTGGGTGTTCCCGGCGGGCGCTGTGGCTGCCGCTCAACGGATGCCGCACTGGCACTGGCTAAGCAGGCGGCCCAATTACCAGGATTACGTCTGCGAGGGCTTGAGTTATATGAAGGTGTTTTACACGGTGACGATCCGCAACCGCAGGTAGAAGCTCTGCTGCGGGATGCCGCACAACTGGCCTGTAATATGGCGAGTCTGGTTGATGGCGAGTTTATTCTCACCGGAGCAGGCACGGTCTGGTATGACGTGGTGTGCAATATCTGGCTGGCGGCAGAAAAACCGACTAACTGCCGGATCGTCATTCGCCCAGGCTGCTACATCACCCATGACGCAGGGATCTACGACATCGCGCAACAGCAATTGATCGCCCGTGATCCCGTGGCTTGCGATCTGGCAGGCGATCTCACATCTGCACTGGAACTGGTCGCCATGGTGCAATCGGTGCCAGAGGCCGATCGTGCGGTAGTTAATTTTGGTAAGCGTGATTGCGCCTTCGACGCCGGACTGCCGCAACCAGTCGCCCACTATCGCAACGGCAAATCACTGGCATTTGATCCACAGGCGATTCGCAGTACAGGCATTATGGATCAGCACTGCATGTTGCAACTGTCAGCTAATAGCGACGTGCAGGTGGGGGATATTCTGGTGTTTGGCACATCGCATCCGTGCCTGACCTTCGACAAATGGAAAACGTTGTTATTGACTGATGACGACTACAACGTACTGGCAGAGCTGGATACTCTCTTCTAAGAACTCCCCCTTCGGTTAATTATCGAAGGGGGATTTTTATTGTGATCTCAATCACATATTAGCCTAATGAATAATTCTTGCCCAACCGCTCACCGCCATTCCTGACCGCTTACGTCCCTAATATAACCACTCAGTTATTTACCTTACTTTACGCGCGCGTAACTCTGGCAACATCACTGCAGGATAGCGGTCAATTTACCTCCTCAAACGCAACGCAAACCTAGAACGGCTTCGGCCTATGATTAACAAATTACTCTATGGATTTTGGTTTGCAGGAAGGCAGCAAGTGAGTGAATCCCCTGTCACTTACAAAAGTAAGTGACAGAGGTGAACGAACGCAGCTGCCGCACCTGTAAGCCAAAAGACGACGAGTAAAATGCCAGGTTTTACTATGGATACGAAAAAACTATTCAAGCACATACCCTGGGTGATTCTCGGAATCATCGGTGCATTCTGCCTCGCGGTAGTTGCATTACGTCGGGGGGAGCACGTCAGCGCCCTGTGGATCGTGGTCGCCTCTGTGTCGGTGTATCTGGTGGCGTATCGCTACTACAGTCTGTATATCGCCCAGAAGGTGATGAAACTCGACCCCACGCGCGCGACGCCTGCGGTTATTAACAACGACGGTCTGAACTATGTTCCGACCAACCGTTACGTGTTGTTTGGTCACCACTTCGCCGCTATCGCCGGTGCTGGTCCGCTGGTTGGTCCGGTTCTCGCCGCGCAGATGGGCTACCTGCCTGGCACGCTGTGGCTGCTGGCGGGGGTAGTGCTGGCCGGTGCGGTTCAGGACTTTATGGTGCTGTTTATCTCCTCTCGCCGTAACGGCGCATCTCTTGGTGAGATGATCAAAGAAGAGATGGGGCCAGTACCGGGGACTATCGCGCTGTTTGGCTGTTTCTTAATCATGATCATCATCCTCGCCGTCCTGGCGCTGATTGTGGTTAAAGCCCTAGCCGAAAGTCCGTGGGGTGTCTTCACCGTTTGCTCAACCGTACCAATTGCGCTGTTTATGGGTATCTACATGCGCTTTATTCGTCCGGGGCGTGTGGGTGAAGTCTCTGTCATTGGTATCGTGCTGCTGGTTGCCTCTATCTACTTCGGTGGCGTGATTGCTCACGATCCGTACTGGGGTCCGGCACTGACCTTTAAAGACACCACTATTACCTTCGCGCTGATTGGCTATGCGTTTGTTTCCGCACTGCTGCCGGTGTGGCTGATCCTCGCACCGCGCGACTATCTGGCAACCTTCCTGAAAATCGGCGTTATCGTCGGCCTGGCGCTGGGTATCGTGGTGCTGAACCCGGAACTGAAAATGCCTGCGATGACCCAGTACATTGACGGTACTGGCCCGCTGTGGAAAGGCGCTCTGTTCCCATTCCTGTTCATCACCATCGCCTGTGGTGCGGTATCTGGCTTCCACGCGCTGATCTCTTCCGGTACGACGCCGAAACTGCTGGCTAACGAAACCGACGCGCGTTTCATTGGCTACGGCGCAATGCTGATGGAGTCCTTCGTGGCGATTATGGCGCTGGTTGCTGCGTCCATCATCGAACCGGGTCTTTACTTCGCGATGAATACCCCGCCTGCGGGTCTTGGCATCACCATGCCTAACCTGCATGAAATGGGTGGCGAGAACGCGCCGATCATCATGGCGCAGCTGAAAGACGTTACCGCACACGCGGCAGCGACTGTCAGCTCCTGGGGCTTCGTGATTTCGCCAGAGCAGATCCTGCAAACCGCGAAAGACATTGGTGAGCCTTCTGTCTTGAACCGTGCAGGTGGTGCGCCGACGCTGGCGGTAGGTATCGCTCATGTGTTCCACAAAGTGCTGCCGATGGCTGACATGGGCTTCTGGTATCACTTCGGTATTCTGTTCGAAGCCCTGTTCATCCTGACCGCGCTGGATGCGGGTACTCGTTCTGGCCGCTTTATGCTGCAAGACCTGCTGGGTAACTTCATCCCGTTCCTGAAAAAAACCGACTCTCTGGTTGCCGGTATCATCGGTACTGCGGGCTGTGTGGGTCTGTGGGGCTACCTGCTGTATCAGGGCGTGGTCGATCCGCTGGGCGGCGTTAAGAGCCTGTGGCCGCTGTTCGGTATCTCCAACCAGATGCTGGCAGCCGTAGCGCTGGTACTGGGTACCGTTGTGCTGATTAAGATGAAGCGCACCCAATACATCTGGGTAACAGTTGTTCCGGCTGTATGGCTGCTTATCTGCACCACCTGGGCGCTGAGCCTGAAACTGTTCAGCACCAACCCGCAGATGGAAGGCTTCTTCTACATGGCGAGCCAGTACAAAGAGAAGATTGCTAACGGTACTGACCTGACGGCGCAGCAGATTGCCAACATGAACCACATCGTTGTGAACAACTACACCAACGCAGGTCTGAGTATTCTGTTCCTGATTGTGGTGTACAGCATCATCTTCTACGGTTTCAAAACCTGGCTGAAGGTGCGTAACAGCGACAAACGTACTGACAAAGAAACACCGTACGTTCCAATCCCGGAAGGCGGCGTGAAGATCTCTTCGCACCACTAACCGGTTGCCGGATACGCTGCGCGTATCCGGCCTACAAAGTGTCTATCGTAGGCCGGATAAGGCATTTACGCCGCATCCGGCAAATCCCCAGCCCGGACCTTCCGGGCTTTACGCATATCTGGAAGGCAAAATGTTTGGTAACTTAGGACAGGCAAAAAAATATCTCGGCCAGGCGGCGAAGATGTTGATTGGCATTCCAGACTACGACAACTACGTCGAGCATATGAAGACCAACCATCCCGACAAGCCGTACATGAGCTATGAAGAATTCTTCCGCGAACGCCAGAACGCGCGCTACGGCGGCGATGGTAAAGGCGGTATGCGCTGTTGTTAATGGAGAGAGCATGAACCCGATTGCAGTTACCCTACTCACCGGTTTTTTAGGCGCGGGCAAAACCACCCTGCTGCGCCATATTCTTAACGAACAACACGGCTACAAGATTGCTGTGATTGAAAACGAATTCGGCGAAGTCTCCGTTGATGATCAACTGATTGGCGACCGCGCCACGCAGATCAAAACGCTGACCAACGGCTGCATCTGCTGTTCGCGCTCCAACGAGCTGGAAGACGCGCTACTCGACCTGCTGGATAATCTCGACAAGGGCAATATTCAGTTCGATCGTCTGGTCATTGAATGCACCGGCATGGCCGATCCCGGCCCGATTATTCAGACCTTTTTCTCCCATGAGATTTTATGCCAGCGTTACCTGTTGGACGGCGTGATTGCGCTGGTGGACGCGGTACATGCCGATGAGCAGATGAACCAGTTCACCATCGCCCAGTCACAGGTTGGCTACGCCGACCGTATTCTGCTGACTAAAACCGACGTCGCAGGCGAAGCAGAAAAACTGCGTGAACGTCTGGCGCGCATCAATGCCCGTGCACCGGTCTACACCGTCACCCACGGCGACATCGACCTGGGCCTGCTGTTCAACACCAACGGTTTTATGCTGGAAGAGAACGTCGTCAGCACCAAACCGCGTTTCCACTTTATCGCGGATAAACAAAACGATATTTCGTCGATTGTGGTGGAACTGGATTACCCGGTAGATATCAGCGAAGTTTCCCGGGTGATGGAAAACCTGCTGCTGGAATCGGCGGATAAACTGCTGCGTTACAAAGGGATGCTGTGGATTGACGGCGAACCTAACCGCCTGCTGTTCCAGGGCGTCCAGCGCCTCTACAGCGCCGACTGGGACCGCCCGTGGGGCGATGAAAAACCGCATAGCACGATGGTGTTTATCGGGATTCAGCTGCCGGAGGAAGAGATTCGGGCGGCGTTTGCGGGGTTGAGGAAGTAATTTTGGATGATGGCCGCCATGTGGCGGCCTGAATTATTTTTTGTTCTGATCGCGCAGCATCGCTTCACGTAAAATTGCGTTCAGGCGAGTTTGATAGCCTTTACCTGGTCGCTTCAGCCATTCCATCACATCAGCATCAATACGCACCGAAGCCTGAGTTTTCAATGGCCGATAAAACTTACCGCGTTCTGCGTTAGACCATTGCTCATCGCTGGAAGGTGGGATATCACTGTAATCAATATCCTCGTCGGATTTATTCGCCAGCGCCTTCAGTTCGGCCTCATGCTGCACATCGAGTGTAGAGGGGGTCCCTCGTTTATGTTTAACCATGCTCATAGCGATTCCTCTCTTTACGCTCTGCTTTTCGTGCACTGATGATTCGAATAATTTCATTTCCGCTTTCGAAACGGATGGTATGCGCAACCAGAATAACCACGATGCCGTGAACCAAGCCGATAGTCTGCCAGCGATACTCACCGTTTTCTATGCGTTCTTGCTGTGACAGATGTTGTGGATCATCAAACACTAACACCGCATCTTCAAAGCAGATGCCATGTTTCACCCGATTACTTTTGGCCTTGTTTGCATCCCATTCAAACTCCATTGGCATAGTTGCCATCCCTAATTGTATATACAAAAATGTATCTACAATTATTCTGCAATTATAGCGTTGATGTTGGAAATAGCATCACGTTTTGGATAATCAACCATGAAATTGACAATGAGTGAGTTGGACTTGATTCATCCAATAGAATTTCTCGCCTGACATGGCACACTAAACGCCTCGCTGTCGTTAAGGGATTACCGTGAAAAACTACAAAGTCATTACCCCGCTTTTTCCTACCTATGCGCAAGTTAAGGCTATGATGAAAGCCGTATCAGGCTATTCCCTGAAAGCGGTACGCAATATGATTACTGCCATTCGCGATCAAACTGGTACGCCGCAAAAACCCGTTGACTGGTCGGAGCCTGATCTGTGGATCAGCGAACGCTTAACGGGTGAAGATGCCGACATCGCCCGCCGTATTTGGGATACCGATAATCACATTCTGAACCCGCGCCACAGCTACGGCTGCTACTTATTCCTCAACTATCCCCAGTTTGAGCTGATGGAAAGCACGCCAGATGATGCCTGGCAGCCCACCTCGCGCGGACAAAAATTCCTGCAAGATGACGAAAAAACGCTGCGTTCACTGGACGACCAGGAAGGCATTCTGCAACTGCTTGAGCTGCTGGCTGGCCGGGAAATGTCGCGCCGCGCCGATTTATTGCCGGAATGGCAGGCCTTTTTGCATCAGCATTCGAAATTTGCTTCCGACCGGTCAGCCAAAAGTACGCTCTACTCCCGACTCTATAATCTTATCGACCGCGACATGGTTACTCGCGAAGGCATGAGCTATCGCATCACCGATACCGGGCGCGCCTGGCTTGGAAAAGCGTTGCCAGCACGAAAAAGCGATCCGCGTAAAGAGCTGCTGGAAGCGGTGAAACGCTATAACGAACAGCAAAAAGAGCTGTTACGCGAACAAATCAGCACAATGAACCCATACAAATTTGAACAACTGGTCGGTCAATTACTGGAAGCAATGGGCTACGAGCAGGTCGAAGTGACCAAAGCCTCAGGCGATAAAGGTGTGGACGTGATTGGTCAGGTGCAGGTCGGCATCACCACTATTACCGAAGTGGTGCAGGTCAAAAGAATGCAGAACACCATCACTCGACCGTATATCGACCAGTTGCGCGGAGCGTTGCCTTACCACAAGGCCATTCGCGGTACGCTTATCACCACCGGGAAATTTGCGGCGAAATGTGCAGAAGCGGCGCTCTTTCCGGGGGCAGCGCCCATTACGCTTATCGACGGCGATCGCTTACTGGAACTGTTAATCGAAAATAACGTCGGCATTCGCCGCAGCAATGCAGTGGAATTGCTGGATGTGGATTTGCAGTTGTTTGATGAGCTGGAGATGGATTAAAGGGCGAAATCTGCCGCCTCTACCATTACAATAGCGACCCAATTTATCTGAACAGAGTTCATCATGGCCAAAGCACCAACTAAAAAAGCCAAAGCAAAAAAAGGCTTTGAAGAAACATTATGGGATACCGCAAACCAACTTCGCGGTAGCGTTGAGTCCTCCGAATACAAGCACGTGGTGTTAAGCCTCGTGTTCCTGAAATTCATCAGCGATAAGTTTGAAGCACGCCGCAAAAAAATGATTGCCGATGGGCAAGCTGACTTCCTTGAGATGGAAGTGTTCTACCAGCAGGACAACATTTTCTACCTGCCGGAAGAGGCGCGCTGGTCGTTTATCAAACAAAATGCCAAACAGGACGATATTGCGGTTCGTATTGACACCGCCCTCTCGACCATTGAGAAACGTAACCCAACCCTGAAAGGCGCGCTGCCAGACAACTACTTCAGCCGTCAGAATCTGGAAACCAAAAAACTGGCGTCACTGATTGATACCATCGACAACATCGAAACGCTGGCACACGAAACTGACGTTGAAACGTTGTCGAAAGAAGACCTGGTCGGACGCGTTTACGAATACTTCCTCGGTAAGTTTGCCGCAACCGAAGGCAAAGGCGGTGGAGAGTTCTACACGCCCAAATGTGTGGTCACGCTGTTAACTGAAATGCTCGAACCCTTCCAGGGCAAAATTTATGACCCGTGCTGCGGCTCGGCAGGGATATTCGTGCAGTCGGTGAAGTTCGTCGAGAGCCATCAGGGTAAAAGCCGTGATATCGCGCTGTATGGTCAGGAACTGACAGCCACGACGTATAAACTGGCAAAAATGAACCTCGCCATTCGCGGTCTTTCAGCTAACCTCGGCGAACGCCCGGCAAACACTTTCTTTAGCGACCAGCACCCGGACCTGAAAGCCGACTACATTCTGGCGAACCCGCCGTTCAACCTGAAAGACTGGCGCAATGAAGCCGAATTAACCGAAGATCCACGCTTTGCCGGTTATCGTATGCCGCCAACCGGTAACGCCAACTACGGCTGGATTTTGCATATGCTCTCCAAGCTGTCGGCTAACGGCACAGCAGGTTTTGTGTTGGCAAACGGATCGATGAGTTCTAACACCAGCGGCGAAGGAGAGATCCGTGCACAGATGATCGAAAATGATCTAATCGACTGCATGATCGCTCTGCCAGGTCAGTTGTTTTACACCACGCAGATCCCGGTGTGTTTATGGTTTATGACCAAATCGAAGGCTGCCGATCCGGCCAAAGGTTATCGTGATCGTCAGGGCGAGACGCTGTTTATTGATGCGCGTAACCTCGGCACCATGATTAGCCGCACAACTAAAGAGTTAACGGCGGAAGATATTGCCACAATCGCCGATACCTACCATGCCTGGCGCAGTACGCCGGAAGAACTGGCTGCACGGATTGCGCGTGGTGACAGCAAGCTGGAAAAATATGAAGACCAGGCAGGCTTCTGCAAAGTTGCGACCCTGCAAGATATTAAAGATAACGACTACGTGCTGACGCCGGGCCGCTATGTGGGTGCAGCCGAGCAGGAAGAAGACGGCGTGGCATTTGAGACCAAAATGCGTGAATTGTCGAAGACGTTGTTTGAGCAGATGAAGCAGGCGGAAGAACTGGATCGTGCGATTCGCCAGAATCTGGAGGCGCTGGGTTATGGGGAGTAAGTTTCAACTAATTTTATTAGATAATGTGGCCGAGGTAATCGACTCTAGACATAAAACCCCCAATTACACAGAAACCGGCTACCCAATGGTTCGTGTTGTCGATATTAAAAATGGTGAATTAGATTTAAAGAATACAAAGAGAGTCACAAAGGATATATACGAGGACTTTTCAAAAGGACGATCTCCACAGATTGGAGATCTCATTATTTCCCGAGTAGGCTCATATGGGAACATATCCTACGTTTCAAAAAATGAAAAATTTTGCCTAGGGCAAAACACTGCATTTATTATCCCAAATGAAAAAAATAGCTATCTATATTATGCTTTAATATCTCCTTTTGTACAACAACAAATTAACGACATGGCTGTCGGTGCTGTACAAAAAACAATTAGTTTAAAAAGCATTAAAAATTCCGTACCCAGAGTTAAATATAAGAAATATTATTTCTAAAAAATTAAGAGTTATTGATAATAGGATAAGTACTAATGATAAAATAAATCAAACCCTGGAACAAATGTCCCAAACCCTTTTCAAATCCTGGTTTGTGGATTTTGATCCAGTGATTGATAACGCTCTGGATGCAGGAAACCCAATCCCGGAAGCCCTGCAAACTCGCGCCGAATTACGTCAAAAAGTACGTAATAGTGCAGATTTTAAACCGCTTCCGGTGGAAATCCGCTCGCTTTTCCCAAGTGAATTTGAAGAAACGGAGTTAGGTTGGGTGCCAAAGGGCTGGACGCTGAAGTCTGTAGCAAAATCTATAAATATAAATCCTAGTATAAAATTACCAAAAAATAAAATCGCAAAGTATGTTGATATGAAATCTTTGCCTACTCAAGGATATTCAATATCAGATATTATAGAAAAGCCATATTCAGGGGGAGCGAAATTCCAAAATAACGATACTTTATTCGCTCGGATAACTCCATGCCTAGAAAATGGTAAAACAGGATTTGTTGATTTTTTAGATGAAAAAGAGACTGCGTTTGGTTCTACTGAATTTATAGTGATGCGAGGTACTCCTCAAGTACATTATTTGTATGTAGCTTGTTTAGCCCGAGAAAGTAATTTCAGGTTACATGCAATACAAAACATGGTCGGTTCATCCGGCCGCCAACGGGTACAGAACAGCTGCTTTGATAGCTTTTATATTGCAATACCAACACCTGCTGTAATGAGCTTATTTTCAGGAAAAGTCAGTAGTTACTTTGATAAAATGTATTTCTGTAATTTGGAAAACAAATCCCTGACAGCCCTCCGCGACACCCTGCTCCCCAAACTCATCTCCGGTGAGCTATCCCTGGATGATCTTCCGGATCTCACCACCGATACAGAAGCCGCATAACGCATTTTGCCCCTGTAAAATCAGGGGCTTTCTGGTAAGGTTTTCTACTGATACAGGAATGCTTACCAGAAATTAGCCAGGGTTGGAGCGCGATATGAGTCTCTCTTTCAGTGAAGCAAAATTAGAACAAGCGATCATTGAACTGCTACAGAATCAGGGATATCAACACCTGATCGGCGATAATGTCCCACGTTCGAGTCTCGATCAGGTCATTATCGAAGACGATCTCCGTCATTATTTAGCGGCACGCTACCAGCCTGATGGCATTACTGAAGAAGAGATTCAGCGACTGATCAAACAGTTCACCACGCTTCCGGCCTCCGACCTTTATGAAAGCAACAAAACATTTTGTCGCTGGCTGGCAAATGGTTTTCTGTTCAAACGCGACGATCGGCAACAAAAAGATCTCTATATTGAATTGCTCGACACCCGGCATCTACCTGCCGCACTGCGCCAGATATTTGACGCCGAAGATGTCCCGTTGCAACAGGCGGCGGAACTCCCGCCCTCCTATATTAATCCGCCGCTTAACCGGATTAAGATTGTTAACCAGCTTAAAATCTCCGGTAAAGATAATCAGACTCGTATTCCTGACGGCATTCTCTATATCAACGGTCTGCCACTGGTCGTCTTTGAATTTAAAAGTGCGGTGCGCGAGCAGGATGCCAGTATTGGCGACGCCTGGAAGCAGCTCTGTAAACGCTATCGCCGGGATATTCCGCAACTGTTTATCTACAACGCGCTCTGCATTATCAGCGATGGCGTAAATAACCGGATGGGCAACCTGTTTGCGCCCTATGAATACTTTTACTCATGGCGCAAAGTCACCGGTAATGAAAACCGTGAACAGGACGGAATTCCATCATTGCACTCAATGATTCAGGGGCTGTTTCATCCGGTACGTCTGCTGGATGTGATTAAAAACTTTATCTGCTTCCCGGATAAAGCCAAGCACGAAGTAAAAATTTGCTGCCGATATCCGCAGTACTATGCCGCCCGCAAACTCTATTACAGCATCAAGCAAGCGCGTAAACCTTTCGGTAGCGGTAAAGGCGGCACCTACTTTGGCGCAACGGGCTGTGGCAAAAGTTACACCATGCAATTTTTAACGCGTCTTTTGATGAAGAGCGTGGAGTTTGCCAGCCCGACCATTGTTTTGATCACCGACCGCACCGATCTGGACGATCAGCTTTCTGCGCAAATGTGCAACGCCAAAAATTACATTGGCGACGACACCATCGTTCCTGTTACCAGCCGTGAAGATTTGCGTAATCAACTGGCGGGACGCAATAGTGGCGGTGTATTCCTGACAACGATCCATAAATTCACCGAAGACACCGAACTCCTTTCTGAACGCAGCAATATCATTTGCATCTCGGACGAAGCACATCGCAGCCAGGTTAACCTCGACCAGAAAGTCATCGTCGATAAAGAAAGCGGAAAAGTGCGCAAAACGTATGGCTTTGCGAAATACCTGCACGATTCACTGCCAAACGCCACCTATGTTGGCTTTACCGGCACACCGATTGACGCGACGCTCGATGTCTTCGGTGAGGTGATCGACAGTTACACCATGACCGAATCCGTTCAGGATGAAATCACTGTACGCATCGTGTACGAAGGCCGTGCGGCTAAAGTGATCCTGGACTCCAGCAAACTGGAAGAAGTCGAAAAGTATTACGAAGAGTGCGCAAACGCAGGCACCAATGAGTGGCAAATCGACGAAAGCAAAAAAGCCACCGCAACCATGAATGCGGTACTGGGTGATGAAGATCGGTTAAAAGCCCTCGCGGAAGATTTTGCCAAACATTATGAAAAACGCGTAGCCGAAGGTTCCACCGTAAAAGGCAAAGCCATGTTCGTTTGTGCCAGCCGTGAAATTGCCTGGGATTTCTACCGCCAGCTTAAAGCTATTCGCCCTGCCTGGTTTGAAGTGAAGCAAGCCCCCGATGGCGTCGTCCTGACGGAACAGGAGCAGAAAGAGTTACCGCCTTCTGAAATGGTGAAGATGGTCATGACGCGCGGTAAAGATGACGACGAGGCGCTTTATGATTTACTGGGCACAAAAGAATATCGCAAAGAGCTGGATAAGCAGTTCAAAAACGCTAAATCGAATTTCAAAATTGCCATTGTTGTTGATATGTGGCTGACCGGTTTTGATGTTCCTGAACTGGATACAATCTATATTGATAAGCCCTTACAAAAACATAACCTTATCCAGACCATTTCTCGCGTTAACCGTAAACTGGAAGGCAAAAGCAAAGGGTTAGTGGTGGACTACATTGGCATTAAAAGTCAGATGAACCAGGCACTGGCAATGTATTCCCGCATTGATGCCACCAACTTTGAAGATATTCAGCAATCGGTAATAGAAGTTAAAAACCATCTCGATTTGTTGGGGCAAGTCTTTTACGAATTTGACAGTCGGGATTATTTTAGTGGTGAGCCACAAGCGCAATTATCCTGCCTCAACCGCGCGGCGGAATTTGTTCTGCGTACCCAGAAAGTTGAACGTCGTTTTATGGGACTGGTTAAACGCATGAAAGCCGCCTACGATGTCTGCTGCGGCAGCGAAGCATTATCACAGACAGAACGTGACTATATTCACTATTATCTTGCTGTTCGTTCAATTGTTTTCAAACTGACGAAAGGCGACGCACCGGATGTTACCCAGATGAATGCGCGCGTTCGTGAAATGATTGCAGAAGCGTTAAAAGCTGATGGCGTAGAAGAAATTTATTTTCTTGGCGATAAAAAAGCGGAATCTATCGATATTTTTGACGAAGATTATCTGGCACGAATTAACAAGATCAAACTTCCGGCAACGAAGATCCAGTTATTACAAAAATTACTGGAAAAAGCGATCAGCGACTTCAAGAAAGTGAACCAGTTGCAAGGGATTAACTTCACCCGCCGCTTCCAGGCAATTATAGATCGTTATAATGAGCGGCGAGAAGATGATGTACTCAACGGTGAAGAATTCGATACATTCAGTCAGGAAATGACCGATATTATCTATGATATTAAAACCGAAATGGGCACCTGGGCCGATTTAGGTATTGATATTGAAGAAAAAGCGTTTTACGACATTCTTGCTCATATGCGCGATAAATATCAGTTTACTTATGATGATGAAAAAATGCTGTCACTGGCAAAAGAGATGAAAAGCGTGGTTGACAACACATCGAAATATCCTGACTGGAGTAAACGCGATGATATTAAAGCGAAACTGAAAGTTGAACTTATTCTGCTTCTACACAAGCATAAGTTCCCGCCAGTAGCGAATGATGATGTTTATATGGGTGTGCTGGCACAGGCAGAGAATTTTAAAGAACATCATATGAGTGCTTTAAATTAATTATGAAGGCCGGATAATTCAATAATTATTCGGCTTACTCATTTATAAATATGGTAAAAACATCGTAACAATATCTATAATATCATAGTCTAAAAAAATCACGCTTACTCATTAAAAATATAAGTATTTTCACATTATGGGTAAAAATACCATTCTCTTTTTGAGCTTAACAAATACAGACTCTATCCATTCATAAAAGATCCGTGCATAAATTTCATTTATCGCAGCACAACCAGAACACAACATAACAACCACAAGAATTTAACTTAAGCCAATAAATTTAAAACATATAATACACAAAATTGGTCATCTGATCTTTAGCGGAAAAAAATCATGACTGTAGAGTCATCATGTATTAACTATTTTTCCAGATATCACACCATTAAGAAATAACAAAAAAATCAATAAGTTATAGAATTTTCAAAAATAACACATAACATTAATCTGATGCTCTCCAAAAAAATTAAGCAGTGCAGGGTGACAACCCCATAGCAGTACGCTACCTTACTGAAAAATTGCTTAGTACGATATTGAAAGTTAGAAGGAGCCACACCATGAGGAAAAAGAAAGGGTTAAACCGAGTTATTTGCTTGTTTTTGATAACAATTTTATCACATTTAGTGTCTGATGATGATATCCTATTATTTCAGTTAGAGGATCTGTCAAAAGCAAATACCTCTATGGGTATTCATCTTTCCGTTGATTTCAAACATGAGACCAAATGATGATGAAAAATCTATCAGAGATAGCATATGTTTTTGGTGGACACTCATTTCGTACCAAAGCTGAAACTGCAACAGGTTGCATCAAACTTATTCAGATAAAAGATATACAGGCAGGCATATTTGGTGATTTCTCGTCACTTCCCTTTGCAGATCTTTCAGAAAAAAAACTAAAATTCAACCTAAAAACAAATGATATTCTTTTACCTTTAAGGGGCGAAAGGATAGCTGCAATGATGATAGATAATGAAAATAATGTTGCAGTTACTACAACGAATCAAATTGCCATTATAAGAATTAATAGCAATTTGATCTATCCAGAGTATTTGTTATATTTTTTAAATGCACCGAAAGGTATTAATCTGATAAATGAACTACAAGGTAACGGATTGGTTACAAACCTTAGCATAAAAAAACTTGCAACATTAACATTACCGATTCCATCATTGGATATTCAATATGAAGTTATTAACCTTTATAACATGTGGACAGAACAAAAAGAGACCTTGTGTAGTTTAATAGAAAATGGTTCTGCATTGTGTCATGCAACAATTAATAAGTTAATCTACAAAGAAGAGTAAATGTGAAAATACAAGATTTTATAAGCATATTACAATCAATCCCCTGCAATTCCCTGGATAAATACCAGAAAATGCTTATTTGTTTTGAAGCTACTGTACTAACTTATTTACATGAGGAATCTACCAAGAAAATTACATCAGTAAGCGAAATGGATATTAAACACATTTATAGACACTCGCCGTCACTAAATAAAAACAAAGTAACATGGGATGAGTTTTCTTATATTTTTTCAGATATAATCTTTCATATAAAATCCTCTAACATGGATGTCAATCAATATATATCAAATATATTTCACCACCTTTGTTATGATTATTACCACAAAGAATTCTCTAAAATAGACATTATTAATATAATCACCTCGAATATTGAGCAACTAAGACCTCTATCTCAAAGGCATCATACCCCTAATGAGTTGGTTGAATTAATGAGTAAAATAGTCAACATCCAAGATGGCGATATTTTTTATGATCCTGCATGTGGTTCAGGTGAGTTCATTTCTGCAATGTTTAATAAAAATGTCATGATTTATGGTACTGAAAGTATCATAGAAAGATCTAAAATATCAAAATTGAAAATGCTCGTAACCGAAAACAATCCTTTAAATATTACAACACCATATTTTAACGATAACAATCTACCTGAAAAATTTGATATTATTTTATCCAATCCACCTTTCTCTCTAAAAATACCTAAAAATACGCAAAAACATTTTTGTATTTATGGAGAACCAGTTGTTTCAAATGCTGACTTTATATTTTTACAATTCTGCATTTACAAGTTAAAAAATAATGGGCGCGCTGCTATCATCATGCCGGATAGCGTTTTATTTAGAAGTGGGAAAGAACAAGAAATACGTAAGTCATTTATTGAAAAAGGTCATATTTCCACCATTATTTTTTTACCGAAAGGTATTTTTAGAAACACTTCTGTACCAACAAGCATTTTGCTGCTACGCAAGCAAAATGACTATGATGACATCCTATTCATTGATGCAAGAGATAAAACAACCTTCAACAACGACCTTATAATTAATTTGTTTACTGAACGTAAAAATAATAAGTTATCGAAGATTGTAAAAAAATCAGAAATTGCTGATAATGATTATAACTTGTCAGCAGTATTATATTTTAAAGAAGAAACAGAAACACCAGAAATAGAACAATTAATAGGCAATCAAAAATACCTCAGCAGTAAATTACAGGATTTGCATTATGATTTCATTCACACTATATCCAGATTATCACAAAAAATTTAATAATTTGCTGCAAAACGCCACGCTAAGTCTCTCTCCCCTTCCCCACACAGGAAGGGGAATTTTCCCCCCTCACTCCAAATCCTCCCTGCGTAACCCAATATCCCTCAACCGCTCATCACTCATCTGCTGTAACACGCGCCGGGTCTGCTTTTTCAGCCACCAGCTCCTCACCGCCTGCCAGAGTTGTGCGATGCCAGTAAACGGCGCTTTAGCTTTGTTTTCGTGAAATTCCATCTGCTGCCTCCTCATCTTTCAGAGGCTTCATCATCCGCCTTCTGGCAGTTCACAATACAGATTCAAATATTACTTTTATTTAACATACAGACAGGTTAAAACAGCATCTGCATCCGGTTTTTTAGCCTCATCTGTACCGGTTTTTCTCTCTGTATGGTCCAAATAAGGAGTACAGCATGACGCGTTATCAACATCTGGCGACTCTACTTGCCGAGCGGATTGAGCAAGGGCTGTATCGTCACGGGGAGAAATTACCGTCGGTGCGCAGCTTAAGTCAGGAGCACGGCGTCAGCATCAGCACCGTGCAGCAGGCGTATCAGACACTGGAGACGATGAAGCTCATCACTCCGCAGCCGCGTTCGGGTTATTTTGTCGCACAACGTAAAGCCCAGCCGCCAGTACCGCCGATGACGCGTCCGGTGCAGCGCCCGGTGGAGATTACCCAGTGGGACCAGGTACTGGATATGCTGGTAGCGCATAGCGACAGTTCCATTGTTCCGTTAAGCAAAAGCACGCCGGATGTCGAAACGCCCAGCCTGAAACCGCTCTGGCGGGAGCTTAGCCGGGTGGTGCAGCATAATCTGCAAACCGTGCTCGGTTATGACTTGTTAGCCGGTCAGCGGGTATTGCGAGAGCAGATTGCCCGCCTGATGCTCGACAGCGGCTCGGTGGTCACCGCCGATGACATCATTATCACCAGCGGCTGCCATAACTCGATGTCGCTGGCGTTAATGGCGGTGTGTAAACCTGGCGATATTGTCGCAGTCGAATCCCCCTGTTATTACGGTTCAATGCAGATGCTGCGCGGTATGGGCGTGAAAGTGATTGAAATCCCAACCGATCCAGAAACTGGCATCAGCGTTGAAGCGCTGGAACTGGCGCTGGAACAGTGGCCGATTAAAGGCATCATTCTGGTGCCAAACTGTAATAATCCGCTGGGATTTATTATGCCGGACGCGCGCAAACGGGCCGTTCTCTCTCTCGCTCAGCGTCATGATATTGTGATTTTTGAAGACGATGTCTACGGCGAACTGGCAACGGAGTATCCGCGCCCGCGGACCATTCATTCCTGGGATATCGACGGCCGGGTGCTGCTGTGCAGCTCGTTCAGTAAAAGCATTGCGCCTGGCCTGCGCGTGGGTTGGGTCGCGCCGGGACGTTATCACGATAAACTGATGCATATGAAATATGCCACCAGTAGCTTTAATGTACCGTCCACGCAAATGGCGGCGGCAACGTTTGTGCTGGAAGGTCACTATCATCGCCATATCCGGCGGATGCGACAGAACTATCAGCGCAATATGGCGCTTTATACCTGCTGGATACGGGAATATTTTCCCTGCGAAATCTGTATTACGCGCCCGAAAGGCGGATTTTTACTGTGGATAGAATTGCCTGAACAGGTCGATATGGTCTGCGTCGCGCGGCAGCTATACCGCATGAAAATCCAGGTGGCGGCAGGCTCGATTTTCTCAGCTTCCGGCAAATACCGTAATTGTCTGCGCATCAACTGCGCTTTGCCGCTCAGCGAAACCTATCGCGAAGCACTGAAGCAAATTGGCGAGGCCGTGTATCGGGCAATAGAATAATTTCGAATAAGTGGCGAGGCCCCTGATTTACTCTCACGAATAGCGTGTGACTCGTTTTATCTTTGCAGGGTCATCGCCACGTTCCAGCATGGCTTAGGCAAAGTGCGCTTTGTTCATGCCGGATGCGGCGTGAACGCCTTACCCGGCCTACAAACCGCGCAAATTCAATAGATTGCAGAGATAATGTAGGTCTGATAAGCGTAGCGCATCAGGCAGCTTTGCGTTTGTCATCAGTCTCTGATTAGTACTCGATCCATGGATCGCGCTTGCTTTCAGGCAAGGGCTGATCTAATGCCTGCATTTGCTCTGCCGAAAGTCCGGTATATCGTTGTATCCATTCAGGATCCGCCCCATTCTGCAACAACAATCGGAGGAGGCTCTGTTCCCCTTCTTCTTTCCCTTCTTTCCTCCCCCTCTCCCTTCCCAACAGCCATCCATCATTATGAATTCGCTCTGCAATCGTCATTATTCGCTCCCTGTGTTGTGGCATTCGACTGGTTAGTTCGCTGATAAACTCTTTAAAACTCGCTTCATCGCCAGCCAGTAAAATGTAATTTAACAGCGCGGTTATCTGGCTGTCATTAGCGCACCCTGTAACCAGTAATACTGCCAGTTGATCAATAAGCCCCATTAGATCGCGCTGGCGAATATGCTTTTGGATCAACTCCAACAGGGCGACTCTGCGGTGCTGCACAATCTCGTCGTCTGGCACGACAGTGATATCCACCAGCGGGAACGCGGCGGTATAAAGCTTCCGTGCGGTAGTCGGGTCGGCAAATTCGTCCAGCCAGCACAAAGACCAGGGGTAAGGACTACGGCTACCGTGATAAAACAGCATCGGGATGACCAGCGGTAGCGGCTGGCGTTTATCATGCTCGATATGGCGCTGCATCACCGCCATGGAATAGCGCATCAGGCGAAACGCCATATGGATATCCTCACGGCTCTGATGTTCAATCACCACATAGATATAACCATCGCCTTCGCGGGTCTTTACCGACCACAGAATATCGGAATGTAGCGCCCGCAATTTTTCATCGACAAAGCTGGCTGATTCCAGTTTTAAGGTGTCGAGATCGCACAATTCACGTAAATCTTTGGGTAAGTGGATCTCCATAAAATCCCGTGCGGTATCAGGATGTGTGAGAAAAGATTTAAATAATGCGTCATGCTGCATGCTGGTCGTGAAGTTTGTCATGGCGATCCGTCACCGGTTGATAAGATGGCCCGACTTTAGCGACTAACAAAACCATTCTCACCTGGCAATTTCCCGTTCCCCGAGGCGCTTTCCAGGCTATTTTTATTCTTCTGCAAACGATACATTTTTATGGAAGATATCTCGCTTTTTGCGTTTTCTTACCGTCAGGCTCTATTCTTACGATATGAATAAAATCATTGAACTCCGACGCGCCAAAATGCTGGCGCTCTCTTTGCTGCTCGTTGCTGCCGCGACTTTTATCGTTACGCTGTTTTTACCGCCTAATTTTTGGGTGAGCGGCGTGAAGGCGATTGCCGAAGCGGCGATGGTCGGCGCGCTGGCGGACTGGTTTGCGGTGGTGGCGCTGTTTCGCCGCGTGCCGATACCGATTATTTCTCGCCATACGGCGATTATTCCGCGTAATAAAGACCGGATTGGCGAAAATCTCGGCCAGTTCGTGCAGGAAAAATTTCTCGATACTCAATCGCTGGTAGCGCTAATCCGGCGTCATGAACCGGCGTTGTTAATTGGCAACTGGTTTAGTCAGCCGGAAAACGCCCGTCGCGTTGGACAGCATCTGTTGCAGATCATGAGTGGTTTTCTCGAGCTGACCGATGATGCGCGTATTCAACGTCTGCTTAAGCGTGCGGTGCATAAGGCGATCGATAAAGTGGATCTTTCCGGCACCAGTGCACTGATGCTGGAGAGCATGACCAAAAACGATCGTCATCAGGTGCTGCTCGATACGTTAATCGCACAACTGATCGCCCTTCTCCAGCGCGACAAATCACGCAAGTTTATCGCCCAGCAGATCGTCCGCTGGCTGGAGAGCGAGCATCCGCTGAAAGCCAAAATTTTGCCCACTGAATGGCTGGGCGAACATAGCGCGGAGTTGGTTTCTGACGCCGTGAATTCTTTGCTTGATGATATCAGCCGCGATCGCGCACATCAGATCCGCCATGCGTTTGATCGCGCTACCTTCGCGCTGATCGAGAAACTGAAAAACGATCCGGAAATGGCGGCGCGGGCCGATGCCGTGAAAAGTTATCTGAAAGAAGATGAGGCATTTAACCGCTATCTTGGTGAATTGTGGGGGGATTTACGGGAATGGCTGAAAGCGGATATCAACAGCGACGATTCTCGCGTGAAAGAACGTATTGCTCGTGCAGGACAGTGGTTTGGCGAGACGTTAATTGCCGATGATGCCCTGCGCGCCTCGTTAAATGGTCATCTGGAACAGGCCGCGCACCGCGTCGCGCCAGAGTTTTCGGCATTCCTGACTCGCCACATTAGCGATACGGTAAAAAGTTGGGATGCGCGGGATATGTCCCGGCAAATCGAGTTAAATATCGGCAAAGATCTCCAGTTTATCCGCGTTAACGGCACGCTGGTCGGCGGTTGTATTGGGCTGATATTGTATCTTTTATCGCAAATTCCGACCTTGTTACCCCTCGGCAACTTTTAGAAATCGATGATAAAAGCTAAATGGCTAACCGCGAGAGAGATCAAATAAACCACACTTAAAACATGGTAATAATGTGGCCTCTTTTCATTATCTCCCGTGTTACGGGGAAGGAAAATCATGTCACTTGTCACCGATCTACCCGCCATTTTCGATCAGTTCTCCGAAGCTCGCCAGAAAGGCTTTCTCACCGTCATGGATCTCAAAGAGCGCGGCATTCCGCTGGTTGGCACCTATTGTACGTTTATGCCGCAAGAGATCCCGATGGCTGCTGGTGCAGTTGTTGTCTCGCTCTGTTCCACTTCCGATGAAACCATCGAAGAAGCGGAGAAAGATCTGCCACGTAACCTCTGCCCGCTAATCAAAAGCAGCTACGGCTTCGGCAAAACCGACAAATGCCCCTACTTCTATTTTTCTGATCTGGTGGTCGGTGAAACCACCTGCGACGGCAAAAAGAAAATGTACGAATACATGGCGGAGTTTAAGCCCGTTCATGTCATGCAGTTGCCAAACAGCGTGCAAGACGATGCCTCGCGTGCGTTATGGAAAGCCGAGATGCTGCGCTTACAAAAAGCGGTGGAAGAACGTTTTGGGCACGAGATCACCGAAGACGCGTTGCGCGATGCCATTGCACTGAAAAACCGTGAACGCCGCGCACTGGCCAATTTTTATCATCTGGGGCAGTTAAATCCTCCGGCGTTAAGCGGCGGCGACATTCTGAAAGTGGTTTATGGCGCAACTTTCCGGTTCGATAAAGAGACGTTGATCAATGAACTGGATGCGATGACTGCCCGCGTTCGTCAGCAATGGGAAGAGGGCCAGAGACTGGACCCGCGGCCACGAATTTTAATTACCGGTTGCCCGATTGGCGGCGCGGCAGAAAAAGTCGTGCGCGCGATTGAAGAAAACGGTGGCTGGGTGGTTGGTTATGAAAACTGTACCGGCGCGAAAGCGACCGAGCAATGCGTGGCGGAAACGGGCGATGTGTATGACGCGCTGGCGGATAAATATCTGGCAATTGGCTGTTCCTGTGTTTCGCCAAACGATCAACGCCTGAAAATGCTCAGCCAGATGGTGAAGGAGTATCAGGTCGATGGCGTGGTCGATGTAATTTTACAGGCGTGCCATACCTACGCGGTGGAATCGCTGGCGATTAAACGCCACGTTCGTCAGCAGCATAACGTTCCTTACATCGCCATAGAAACAGACTACTCCACATCGGATATCGGACAACTCAGTACCCGCGTCGCAGCCTTTATTGAGATGTTGTAAGGAGCGGTGGTGACATATTCGATTGGCATTGATTCCGGTTCTACCGCCACCAAAGGGATCTTACTGGCAGACGGCGTGATTACGCGCCGTTTCCTTGTTCCTACGCCATTTCGTCCGGCAACGGCAATTACTGAAGCCTGGGAAACTCTGCGTGAAGGGTTAGAGACAGTGCCGTTTCTGACGCTCACCGGTTACGGGCGGCAACTGGTGGATTTTGCCGATAAACAGGTGACGGAAATCTCCTGCCACGGGCTGGGCGCACGCTTTCTTGCGCCAGCAACGCGCGCGGTGATCGACATCGGCGGTCAGGACAGCAAAGTCATTCAGCTTGATGCCGACGGTAACCTGTGCGACTTCCTGATGAATGACAAATGCGCGGCAGGCACCGGGCGTTTTCTGGAAGTCATTTCCCGCACATTGGGCGCCAGCGTCGAGGAACTCGACAGCATCACCGAAAATGTACCACCGCACGCCATCAGCAGCATGTGTACTGTATTTGCCGAATCGGAAGTGATCAGTCTGCGTTCTGCGGGCGTACCAGCGGAATCGATTCTCGCCGGAGTGATTAACGCTATGGCGCGGCGCAGCGCCAATTTCATTGGCCGCCTCTCTTGTGAAGCGCCGATTCTGTTCACTGGCGGCGTGAGTCACTGTCAGAGGTTTACCCACATGCTGGAAAGCCATCTGGGAATGCCGGTACAAACTCACCCTGATGCGCAATTCGCTGGCGCAATTGGCGCGGCGGTGATTGGTCAGCGGCAGAGAAAACGCACATGAAAGAGTATCTGTTTTTATTTCACTCAACCGTCGGCGTTGTACAAACTCGTAAGGCGTTACAGACAGCAGGGATGACTTTTCGCATCGCCGATATTCCCCGAGAGTTACGCGGCGGCTGTGGGTTATGCATCTGGCTGACCTGTCTTCCTGGCGAAGAAACACAATGGGTAATCCCCGGTTATACGGAATCAGTTTATTGCCAGCAGGATGGTGGCTGGCGCTGCATTGCACATTACGGGGTTTCTCCGCGTTAAGGATTCATTAAGATCGCTACGTATACTTCTCGATATCTTATTGATTTGCCTTAAAGGGATTACCGTGACAAAAAGTATTTCGTTAAGTAAACGCATCTCCGTTATTGTGATTCTTTTTGCCATTGTGGCAGTGTGTACTTTCTTCGTGCAATCTTGCGCCCGTAAAAGCAATCATGCAGCGTCATTTCAGAATTACCACGCCACCATTGATGGCAAAGAAATTGCAGGCGTAACGAATAATATCTCCTCGCTGACCTGGTCGGCACAGAGCAATACCCTGTTTAGCACTATCAACAAACCTGCCGCCATTGTTGAAATGACCACCAATGGCGATTTGATCCGCACTATTCCTCTGGATTTTGTTAAGGATCTCGAGACGATCGAATACATTGGCGATAATCAGTTTGTCATTAGCGATGAGCGCGATTATGCCATTTATGTGATTTCACTGACCGCAAACTCGGAAGTAAAAATCCTCAAAAAAATAAAGATCCCGCTGCAAGAATCCCCAACCAATTGCGGTTTTGAAGGGTTGGCCTACTCTCGCCAGGATCACACTTTCTGGTTTTTTAAAGAGAAAAACCCGATTGAGGTCTACAAAGTTAACGGGCTGTTAAGTAGCAATGAATTGCACATCAGCAAAGACAAGGCACTACAACGGCAATTTACTTTAGATGATGTGTCCGGCGCAGAATTTAACCAACAAAAAAATACGCTTCTGGTGCTGTCTCATGAATCACGCGCACTCCAGGAAGTAACGCTGGCTGGCGAGGTTATCGGTGAAATGTCACTAACCAAAGGCAGTCGAGGTTTGTCGCATAACATCAAACAGGCCGAAGGGGTTGCGATGGATGCCTCTGGTAATATTTATATCGTTAGCGAACCAAATCATTTTTATCGCTTTACCCCTAAATCATCACATTAACAGGCTGGCATGTTTCACCTTTTTGTTATTAACTTGTTAACTACAAAAAATACAAACAAGGTTAAACATGCCCCCGTCCTCGCATCCCGTAGAACGCTTTTCTTTCAGCACCGCGCTTTTCGGGATGCTGGTTCTGACCTTAGGTATGGGATTAGGTCGCTTCCTTTATACACCTATGTTGCCCGTCATGATGGCGGAAGGGGCGTTTTCATTTAGCCAGCTCTCGTGGATTGCCAGCGGCAACTACGCGGGGTATCTGGCTGGCAGTCTGCTATTTTCGTTTGGCGCATTTCACCAGCCGTCGCGCCTGCGCCCATTTCTGTTGGCTTCTGCCCTGGCGAGCGGATTGTTGATCCTCGCAATGGCATGGTTGCCGTCGTTTTTTCTGGTGTTATTGATTCGTTTCCTGGCGGGTGTCGCCAGCGCCGGAATGCTGATTTTTGGTTCGACGCTGATTATGCAGCACACGCGCCATCCTTTTGTGCTGGCAGCGTTGTTTTCTGGCGTTGGCATTGGTATCGCGCTGGGCAATGAATATGTTCTGGCTGGCCTGCATTTTGCCCTCTCCTCGCAAACGTTATGGCAAGGCGCCGGGGCGCTTTCTGGCATGATGCTGATTGCACTTACGCTTTTAATGCCCTCGAAAAAACACGCCATCGCACCAACGCCATTGGCAAAAACGGAGCAACAGATAATGAGCTGGTGGTTACTGGCTATTCTGTACGGCCTGGCGGGATTTGGTTATATCATCGTCGCGACTTACCTGCCGCTCATGGCGAAAGATGCAGGCTCACCATTGTTAACCGCCCATCTCTGGACGTTAGTCGGCTTATCAATTGTGCCTGGTTGCTTTGGCTGGCTATGGGCAGCAAAACGTTGGGGGGCTTTGCCCTGCCTGACGGCGAATTTGCTGGTGCAGGCTATCTGTGTGCTGCTTACTCTCGCCAGCGACTCGCCTCTCTTGCTTATCATCAGTAGTATCGGTTTTGGCAGTACCTTTATGGGCACGACATCTCTGGTGATGACTATCGCCCGCCAACTGAGCGTACCGGGAAATCTCAATCTTTTAGGCTTTGTGACGCTCATTTACGGCATTGGGCAAATCCTCGGCCCGGCGCTGACCAGTATGCTCGGCAATGGAACATCGGCGCTTGCCAGCGCCACTCTCTGCGGCGCGGCGGCGTTGTTTATTGCTGCGCTTATCAGCACAGTGCAATTATTTAAGCTACAAGTGGTCGCTTCATAAGGGCTGTTTCCCTTACCACTCAAGAAACTCAACCGCAACCGTTGATGTCAGCCAGACCCCGTTTTCTGCTTGCCAGAAAGGGATCCCTCGCTTCGCCATTTCCTGTGCTTTGACGGTTAAGATAACCGGCGAACCGTGTCTTGCCCCGACTTTGCGGGCCGTTGCTTCATCAGCAGAGAGATGCACATGATGACGCTCCCCTGCAATCAGCCCCTGTTTTTTTATCGCCTCAAGGAAACGGCTTGCCGTACCGTGGTAGAGAAATTGTGGCGGTGTTTTTTCGATGAAGGCAATAGCGACCTGCGAAGTCGAATGCCCCTGAACGGCGCGAATACACGTACCATCACTGGAATAACTAAAGCGCTTCTTATCGCTGGTTGCGACCACAGTCTCCAGTAATGCGCGGGTTAACCGCTTGCCCGCTTTTTGTGCACAGAGTATGAGCTTATCGATATCCGCCCATCCTTCACGGTCCAGCACGATGCCAATCGCCTCCGGTTTATGTCGGAGGACAAAACTTAAAAACTTGCTCGTCTCTGCCAGCTCTTTGTCGTTGTATTTTGCCATTTTGCATTCGTCCTTGTATTCGCCGCCTTTACTCACCAGCTGTCATTGTCACTGTGTTTATGAATTTTCTGCAACTCAATCCTTACAGGAAGGTTCTCCTCGCAGCGTAATTTTTCCACTATGCAAAAAACGCATAGCCAGAAACATACTTGCATTTTCTCCATACCCACATGGCTGATAAGGTTTTTTCAGCTCCAGGAATTTTCCTGGTAGTCACAACACACATACACAAAAAACAATGGGGATGGTTATGACACAACAAGGGGATGCTGTAGCTGGGGAGCTGGCGACAGAAAAAGTGGGTGTTAAAGGGTATCTGGCCTTTTTTCTCACGATTATCTTTTTTTCCGGAGTTTTTTCCGGGACAGACAGTTGGTGGCGCGTTTTTGACTTTTCCGTTCTGAACGGATCGTTTGGGCAACTGCCTGGTGCGAATGGAGCTACCACCTCGTTTCGCGGCGCAGGTGGCACAGGAGCTAAAGATGGCTTTCTCTTCGCGCTGGAACTGGCACCGTCAGTGATTCTCTCGCTGGGAATTATCTCGATTACTGATGGTCTTGGCGGATTGCGCGCCGCGCAGCAGTTAATGACACCCGTGCTAAAACCGTTGTTGGGCATTCCAGGCATCTGTTCACTGGCGCTCATCGCCAACCTGCAAAACACCGATGCCGCCGCAGGTATGACCAAAGAACTGGCGCAGGAAGGGGAAATTACCGAGCGCGATAAAGTGATTTTCGCCGCTTATCAAACCAGCGGTAGCGCCATCATCACCAACTATTTCTCTTCTGGCGTCGCCGTATTTGCCTTTCTGGGGACGTCCGTAATCGTACCTTTAGCTGTCATCCTGGTGTTTAAATTTGTCGGTGCCAACATTTTGCGCGTCTGGCTTAACTTCGAAGAACGTCGCAACCCAACGCAAGGAGCGCAAGCATGACAACTCAGGTCCGCAAAAATGTCATGGATATGTTTATCGATGGCGCACGCCGTGGCTTTACTATCGCCACCACCAACCTGCTGCCGAACGTGGTGATGGCATTTGTCATTATTCAGGCACTGAAAATTACTGGTCTGCTCGACTGGGTGGGACATATCTGTGAACCGGTGATGGCGTTGTGGGGATTGCCCGGCGAAGCGGCAACTGTCCTTTTAGCCGCATTGATGAGTATGGGCGGCGCGGTCGGCGTTGCCGCCAGCCTGGCGACCGCTGGCGCATTAACCGGCCACGATGTCACGGTATTACTTCCCGCGATGTATTTAATGGGCAACCCGGTGCAAAATGTTGGTCGCTGCCTGGGAACAGCCGAAGTGAATGCCAAATATTACCCGCATATCATTACGGTCTGCGTGATTAACGCATTGCTGTCGATCTGGGTTATGCAGCTTATTGTTTAACAAGGAGTTACCATGATTGATTATTCCGCAGCCGGTTTTACCCTGTTGCAGGGAGCGCATTTGTATGCGCCGGAAGATCGGGGAATTTGCGATGTCCTCGTCGCTAACGGCAAGATTATTGCCGTTGCCAGTAACATCCCTTCTGACATCGTACCGAACTGCACGGTTGTCGATCTCAGCGGGCAGATCCTCTGCCCAGGTTTTATTGATCAACACGTCCATTTAATTGGCGGCGGCGGCGAAGCTGGCCCTACCACACGTACGCCGGAAGTGGCATTAAGTCGTCTGACAGAAGCGGGCGTCACGTCAGTGGTTGGTCTGCTCGGCACCGACTCTATCTCTCGCCACCCGGAATCCTTACTCGCCAAGACTCGTGCGCTCAATGAAGAAGGCATCAGCGCCTGGATGCTGACCGGTGCTTATCATGTGCCTTCCCGTACCATTACAGGCTCGGTGGAAAAAGATGTGGCGATTATCGATCGCGTGATTGGCGTGAAATGCGCCATCTCTGATCACCGTTCTGCCGCACCGGACGTTTATCACCTGGCCAATATGGCGGCGGAATCCCGCGTTGGAGGTTTGCTCGGCGGTAAACCTGGCGTCACCGTGTTCCACATAGGCGACAGCAAAAAGGCGTTACAGCCTATCTATGACCTGCTGGAAAACTGCGATGTGCCGATCAGCAAGTTGCTGCCGACCCACGTTAACCGCAACGTTCCGTTGTTTGAGCAGGCGCTGGAGTTCGCGCGCAAAGGCGGCACCATCGATATCACCAGCAGCATTGACGAACCGGTCGCCCCTGCCGAAGGTATTGCCCGCGCCGTTCAGGCGGGTATTCCGCTGGCCCGCGTTACCCTTAGCTCCGACGGCAACGGCAGTCAGCCGTTCTTTGACGATGAAGGGAATTTAACGCATATCGGTGTTGCGGGTTTTGAGACGTTGCTGGAAACCGTGCAAGTGTTGGTCAAAGACTATAGCTTCAGCCTTAGCGATGCCCTGCGTCCACTCACCAGCAGCGTCGCTGGTTTCCTCAACCTGACCGGTAAAGGCGAAATTCTGCCGGGCAATGACGCAGATCTGTTAGTGATGACACCGCAGTTGCGTATTGAGCAGGTATACGCTCGCGGCAAACTGATGGTCAAAGACGGCAAAGCGTGTGTGAAAGGAACGTTTGAAACTGCATAAGCAGTTGTCAGCCGCCCGAATGGACGTAGAATGCCCGCAAGGGCGGCTGACAGAGTAAAACGCAATGGATGACAATGGTTCGGTCTTGCATAATATTGAAACCAAATGGCTTTACGATTTTTTAACGCTGGAAAAATGCCGTAACTTTTCCCAGGCGGCAGTCAGTCGCAACGTATCACAACCGGCATTCAGCCGCCGGATACGCGCGCTGGAACAGGCGATTGGCGTTGAATTGTTTAACCGCCAGGTAACACCGCTACAACTCTCGGAACAAGGGAAAATATTCCATTCGCAGATCCGCCATCTGTTGCAACAGTTAGAGAGCAACCTTGCAGAACTCCGTGGTGGCAGCGATTACGCGCAACGCAAAATTAAAATAGCCGCTGCACACTCTCTTTCCCTCGGGCTGTTACCGTCCATTATCAGCCAGATGCCGCCGCTCTTTACCTGGGCGATTGAAGCTATTGATGTCGATGAAGCAGTCGATAAACTGCGCGAAGGGCAAAGTGACTGTATTTTTTCGTTTCACGACGAAGACTTACTGGAAGCGCCGTTCGACCACATTCGGTTGTTTGAATCACGTCTGTTCCCCGTCTGCGCCGTTAACGAACAGGGGGAAGCGCTTTTTAGCCTCACACAGCCGCACTTTCCTCTACTCAACTACAGCCGCAACTCCTACATGGGGCGATTGATTAATCGCACCCTGACGCGCCACAGTGAGTTAAGTTTCAGCACCTTTTTCGTGTCTTCGATGAGCGAGTTATTAAAGCAGGTTGCCCTCGACGGCTGTGGGATTGCCTGGCTACCGGAGTACGCCATACAACAAGAAATTCGCAGCGGGCAGCTCATTGTCCTGAATCGAGACGAATTAGTTATCCCGATTCAGGCCTACGCATACCGGATGAACACACGGATGAATCCCGTTGCAGAGCGTTTCTGGCGTGAACTGCGCGAGCTGGAGATTGAACCTGGCTGAAAGTTTTCTGTAGAAAATCTTCCAGCGCTGGGAATTATGATTGAGGTTCCTGCCGCAGTCATGATTGCAGACAAATTAGCCAGTGAAGTCGATTTCTTTTCCATCGGCACCAACGATCTGACGCAATATATTATGGCGGCAGACAGAGGAAATAGTACCGTCGCGGAACTGGTCGATTATCGTAATGACGCGGTGATTAACGCTATTGCTATGGTGTGTCAGGCCGGACGTAATAATGAAATTCCGGTCAGTATGTGCGGCGAAATGGCTGGAGATACCCAGCAAACAGCACGACTGCTCACCATGGGGATTGATAAGCTCAGTGCCAGTCCATCCCGGCTTCCGGCCTTGAAAGCAGCAATCAGAACCGCCCACTAATTGTGACCTAACGCGATACGTCTTGCGCGTATCGCGTTTTCCATCATTTACTGCGGCATCGTGCGATGCCAGCTCCCCTTCTGCCAGACCAGGTCAAACGTTAGCGGCTCATCATCGTGGTACAGCATCATCTCCAGACTAATGACCAACTCGTGGCAATAGACTGCTTTCAGATTGACCTGCAATGCCGCAATACGTGGCTCATGAAATAAAAGCGCGGAACGTAACTGGCGGCAATACCAACTCTGGAGAAGCTTGTCGCTCTGATTATGCCCTTGCCACTCAGGCATGCCTGAAACAAGTAATATTGGTAGCGGTGAATGGGGAGAACTAAAAAGTTGAAAGAGATCCCGACATACGGAATCACGCAGCGATAACGTATTGTTCCCTGTACTTTCAGGTAATACCGTCTGAACTGATTGGCGCATCATTTTGCGCACTCCTGACGTTTAGTGGCATCTGTATCCTGCCCTGGCTGCTGGACACCACTGGGTTGATGCTCATATTCCATAATCATTCCTTTATGTTCATTGCGTCCCTGGCACTTTCATAAGGGATTTATAAGATCCGCCAAAGATAAAACACTGTACAGAAAAGAATATCCACTGACTTTTTATTTAAAAAGGAATCATTTGACAAAAGTCATTAAACATAACGGAAATACGTTAACATATTCTGATTATTCCGAATAATTTCTCAGCGTTAAACTGATATATAATTATTCCAAAACAATATATCGTACGTAATGATTAAATTACGCATAATATATTCTGCAGAATATAATTAATTATTCAGGGAACATACATAGTGCAAAGCGGTTCAACTTTGCACCAGAAATGAGGGATCAGGCGTCCACTTTATCCAACGGCCACGAATCAAACAGATAACCATCGAAATAGATGTCATCGACGTTAGAGAACTCCAGCAAGCGCTGCTTCACATTCTCCAGATGCTGCCACATCGCCAGTTTTGCCGCGCGGGCATCTTTCTTGATTAACGCAGCCAGGATTTGTTTGTGATCGTCCAACCACTCTTTGCGGTATAAGCTGTCATCGAGATGGCTATGTAACTGGATCCACATTGGATTATTTTCCCGCCACTCCCAGGACTGACGGAACAGTTCCACCAGCATGCTGTTATGCGTCGCTTCAGCAATGGCGAGATGGAACTGCATGTCGCCGCTTTCGCTACTGCCCGGCGCACTGGAGGCCAGTTCACGCTCTTCCAGCTGCAATGCCTGACGCATTTTAACGATGTCTTCGCGGGTAGCCTGCAAAGCGGCAAACTCGGCAATGTTACTTTCCAGCAACTGGCGCGCCTGTAACAGCTCAAAAGGACCGGCGTCATTGCAGACGTTGGCCTCTGCGCTCTCTGCATTATGGCTGGGTAAACTGTCGAGCACATAAATACCGGCACCACGTCGTACTTCTACCAGCCCTTTGATCTCCAGCATGATCAGCGCCTCACGCACCACCGTGCGGGTGACATCCAGCATTTCTGCGATTTCACGCTCCGGCGGTAGCCGTTCGCCAGGATTATACGGCGTCTTAAGGATCAGATCGCGGATCATCGCCCCAACTTCCTGGTAAGGTCTTTGCGCAGAGGTGGCAGATTTCATGATGTTGTGTCCGTTAGATGCGATTAATCAAATTATTGCCGGATGCGGCGTGAACGCCTTATTCGGCCTACAAAGAGTGCGTATTCAATAAATTGCGATTGATCCGTAGGCCCGACAGGCTTGCTTACCGGGCAATTTTACGTTGACCGTTAATTTCAAACTATACCATTAGCACTGGAAGTTGGCACGTACAGGTGGGCAAAAAACGAAAACTGGTCAACCAAATATGATTTTGATTGACCAGTAAGTCTGTAGGGTAATCAGTCAGTTACAGTGCAGCCACACACTCACGCGCGCCGCGCTCGCACAGCTGCTGATATGCCGCAGTCACCGCGCCAACAAAGTCTGCATTTTGCGGCAGATCATCGGCAAAGATACCGCTCAGGCCCAGCAACGCTTTCACGCGGTCTGCGCCCTGATACTGCGCATTGATCTTCTGGAACTCGGCCAGCATCGGATCTACCACGTCGATAGCATTGCCTTGCTCATCCACGCCCTGGGTGTAACGCATCCAGCCCGCTACGCCAAGCGCCAGGTGACGCCAGCTACCGCCGTTTTGCAGGTGCAAACGCACCGGGTCCAGCAAACGCTGCGGTAACTTCTGGCTGCCGTCCATCGCAATCTGCCAGGTACGGTGACGCAGAGACGGGTTGCTGAAACGCTCGATCAGCAGCGTCGCATAGGCGTTCAGATCAGTCCCTTCCGGCATCGACAGCGTTGGTGCTTGTTCCTGCATCATCAGGGCAAAGGCCGCTTTGCGATAATCCGGGTTAGTCATGGTGTCGGCAATGGTTTCATAGCCGCCGAGGTAACCGAGGTATGCCAGGAAAGAGTGGCTGCCGTTCAGCATACGCAGCTTCATCATTTCGAACGGTACAACATCCGCAACAAACTGCGCGCCGACTTTATCCCAGTCCGGACGACCATTAACGAAGTTATCTTCAATTACCCACTGACGGAATGGTTCGCAGGCAATGGCGCACGGGTCATAAACGCCCAGCTGGTCAGCAATTTCCTGCAACGTTTCAGGCGTCGCCGCCGGAACGATACGGTCAACCATGGTGCACGGGAAGGTGACGTTCTCTTCAATCCATTCCGCCAGTTGCGGGTCACGCGCCTGAGCCAGCCCCAGAACGGCAACTTTCGCCACATGACCATTTTCACGCACGTTATCACAGGACATCACCGTAAACGCTTTCAGCCCTTTTTCACGACGCAGACGCAGGGCTTCTACGATGTAACCAATTGCGGACTTCGGCGCAGTCGGGTTTTCCAGATCGTGCTTGATCAGCGGGTTATTGAGATCCAGCTGACCGCTTGCCGCATCGGCACAGTAGCCTTTTTCCGTGACCGTCAGGGAGACAATCGCCGTCTGCGGACGCGCCATCGCGTTGAGAATACCTTCGCAACCGTCGATTTCCGGATGCAGGGCTTCTTTCATCGAACCAATAATTTTCAGTTCGGTGCTTTCCGCGCCTTTTTCCGCCACGGTGTACAGCAGTTGCTGTTTTTTCAGGTTTTCGATCAGCACACGGTCGTTACCTGGCATCAGGTTAACTTCGCAGATACCCCAGTCGCTGTCGGTGCTTTCCAGCAGGTGATGGGTATACAGCGCCTGGTGCGCGCGGTGAAACGCCCCGCAACCGAGATGCACAATGCGTGATTCCAGACGAGAATGATCCCATGACGGGCGGGCAACCGGCAGATTGCTGTCAACAATAGTAGTCATCGTAAACTCCAGAATCCGTCTTCAGAGAGTGACGGCAAGGAAGAAGGAACCGGCACGGCGCGCAGCCATGCCGGTGGATATTAACGGCTAAAGAAAGCGCGCTGGATCGCCAGTTCGACACCGCGAACTTCGGCCAGGCCTTTCAGACGACCAATTGCGGAGTAACCTGGGTTGGTTTTCTTCTTCAGGTCGTCCAGCATCTGATGACCGTGGTCCGGACGCATCGGGATCAGGTCTTCTTTGCCTTCCGCTTTACGACGGTGCTCTTCTTCAACAATCGCTTTCACCACTTCGTACATATCAACGTCGCCGTGCAGGTGCGCCGCTTCGTGGAAGGTTTTCGGGTTATCTTCACGCATGGTGGAGCGCAGATGGGTGAAGTAAATACGCGGACCGAACTGCTTGATCATATCAACCAGATCGTTGTCAGCACGCACGCCGTAGGAACCGGTGCACATGGTGAAACCGTTCGCCATGCTGTTTACGGTATCAACCATCCACTGCATATCTTCAATGGTGGAAACGATACGCGGCAGGCCGAGGATCGGGCGCGGCGGATCGTCCGGGTGAACAGCCATACGCACGCCAACTTCTTCGGCAACTGGAATGATCGCTTTCAGGAAGACGGCAAAGTTTTCGCGCAGCTTCGCTTTGTCGATATCTTTGTACAGCTCCAGGTGCTTACGGAACTGGTCGAGGGTATACCCTTCTTCCGCGCCCGGCAGACCAGCAATGATGTTACGGGTAAGACGCGCTTTGTCTTCGTCGCTCATAGTGGCGAAGCGTTCAGCTGCCTGAGCAATTTCTTCTTCGGTGTAATCCGCTTCCGCGCCTGGACGTTTCAGGATATGCATTTCGAATGCAGCGAATTCGATCTGGTCGAAGCGCAGAGCTTTGGAGCCGTCTGGCAGCACGTATTCGAGATCGGTACGGGTCCAGTCGAGCACCGGCATGAAGTTATAGCACACGGTGCGGATACCGCACTGCGCCAGGTTGCGCAGAGTCTGCTGATAGTTAGCGATCCACTGCTCGTAGTTGCCAGTGTGGGTTTTGATATCTTCGTGAATTGGCACGCTTTCCACGACAGACCACACCAGACCTGCGTCTTCAATGATAGCCTTGCGTTTGAGGATCTCTTCAACGGACCATACTTCGCCGTTCGGGATATGGTGCAGCGCGGTAACCACGCCAGTTGCGCCCGCCTGACGGACATCAGCTAAAGAAACCGAATCGTTAGGGCCGTACCAGCGCCAGGTCTGTTCCATGTTTATTCCTCTTTCACGTAGTGGGTTCAACAGCGAAGAGACGCGGAACCCCGGAGTTGTTTAGGTATCCGAAAGAACGACCAGACCGCAGCCGTGGCGTTGCATCGGATGAGATGGCGTATAAGTTCTACCTTTTGGTAATACATGTCAACCTGAAATCTAAAATTGGTTAACCACATCACAAGAAATCTACTCTCCTGCCGGTTACTGCAAATGACAACACAGGGGGATCAGCGGTTAGTGATCGGGGGATGTGACATTCATCGCAATAATGGTTGACCAATTTACATAACGTGTCGTCCAACATAACAATGGATTAACCTGGAGAGGTAAAACGTTATTGGTTTCTCGGCAATTGTAGTGGTGATTGCGCTCGTGCTGTTCTGCACCGCGCGGTCTCGATTGGTTAGCTCGTGACCGAAACACCGCAAGAAGATTTTTACACACCAGTGTCTGATTATTTAACGACAGCCGCCCGGCGGGGTTATACGCAAGTAGTGGTGAAGCCCTACTCCACCACGGCGTCTACCTGACCAGCGTCCTGAAGCTGCCCAAAACACAATCCCCCTGCAGAGACTATCCTCTGATCGCCTATTTAAAAATAAATGTTGAACAATTACGAAAAAGAAATGTGATTTATTACCATAACAACGGTGACTACTCTAATAATATGGCTTGTGAATGGAACTGAATAATTAATGGCAATTTACTACAGATAAAATGTCTGACGAGATTCAATCATTACATGTTTAACTTGCCAGACATTTATTTTATCATAAAGAATATTGCAGATTCGTCGATTAATATTCAACGTGTAGACGTCATATCAGATATGTTATTTCAAAGGGATTAACTCCAATGGCACACAGTATAAAGCAATGTTTCCATGCAGTAGGTAAAGGTACTCTTTATACCGGACAGATAAAAAACATGTCTGGTAACAGCACATTCAATATAGTGTATGATTGTGGTTCCACCAGCAGAACGACAATCATAAATAAGATCCATAGCTTACCCAAATGGTTTAAAAATACTCCCGGCTCAAGGGTGATTGATATGTTAGTCATTTCTCATTTTGATGATGACCACGTAAATGGGTTAGAAGAGCTTTTAAGGCTTTATCGGGTTAAAAAACTCGTTCTCCCTTATACAGAATGGACACAAAGTGTACGTGAAATCGCAGTATTAGGAAAAAAAGGCGTCTCTCCCAGTGTTGCACTTTTTCAGTTGAACCCACTCAGGTGGCTACAGATGAATAATCTAAATGGCAGTGTGGAGCAATTAACTCTGGTGCAGGGAAATTACCCTCCAGATGATAATCATGAGGAGCCAAACAGCCCTCCGCGTTATCCACCCAATGCAGACTTTAACAATCTTAACTTGCAAAATAATGAAAGAGAGGTAATACAGCAGGTTGATCTCTTTGGGGAGGAAGGGGCTTTTTTTAAATTTAAAAGTTCAGGAAATCAAACGGGTCCGGTTATCAGAACAATAGACCACGCAGTTCCATTATACAGTACAGACAGCGTTTACGAATTTATGTTCTATAACGTTGTGAAACCTTTTAAAGGATTAGGGCTGGTCCGTGTTCAATCAGGTGAAATTTTCGCAGTAAAATCAGGAGTCCCGTTAAAAGATGTAAAAGCGGAGATAGAGCTTCTTATTGATTCCTTAGGGCTTACAAATGACATTAGTTCTCTTCCACCTGATTGGAGAAAAAAACTCAAAGCCTGTTATCAAAAACATTTTGGTCACACAGCTAAAGCAAAAAATAATATTTCGTTATGTATGTATGTTGGACGAAGTATTAACTCTATCATTGATTTGATGGCTCAACACGCTACTCTTCTTACCGGTGATATTAACCTGACCAAGGATGTCGCTTGCGATATGCTTGGCCATTTTGGCACCAGACGCAAGAAATCAATAAGCGTCGTACAAGTTCCTCATCATGGTTCCAGAGACTATTGGTCAGTAGGAAATGCCAGCCTTTTTGTGCCAGCAATATTTGTCCAGTGTGTCACCCCATCCAAAAATCATCCACATCCTGATGTTACGTTAGATATAGAGAAAACAGGTTGTACTGTTCAATATGCAAACCGCATAAGCGGATATAATTTCTAAGCTGATATTGTCTGGCTGTTGGGAGCTAAACAATATAAATATCACCAGTTGCCAGAACGGTTATATAGACCAGGAGCGTTTCGGCTCCTGGTCTGTTTCAGACATGTTATCAATCAGCCACTAATAGCGGACTAGGGACACCAGATGATGAAACAAACAGCCCTTTTACGGCACGGGTTGCAGCCACATGCAGTAACGCGCGCTCATTAAATAATGCATCACGCTGTTCAACGGGATCATCGGATGCTAATGCTTTTATTTCCGGCACAACGCCTTCGTTAATCCCCACCAGGAACACATACTGGAACTCAAGCCCTTTAATACGGTGCATCGTTGCAACCCGCACGCCAGGGCGTGCATCGCTGTCACCGCTATCATTGCCTAAATTAAATGTCTCAATTCCGGCGTCATTCAGTGCTGATGCGTAGCGGTCACAAGCATGTTTAGTACGCGCAGTAATGCAGATATCCTGAGAACGAACCTGATTCGCCAGCAATGCCTGAATTTGCTTGACGAGCGTTGCAGCCTCTTCTTTGAAATCTGCCGCATGCGTAATCATGGGCTTTTCCCCGTGCAGTAATGACAAATAATCATTACTGGTATCCGCTTCGCCATCGAGGTTATCAACCTTGACACCAGTTAACAGCCCAACAGCAAATTGACGCGTCTCTTCTGTGGTCCGATAGTTAATCTTCAATTTTTTACTGCGACGACCACGGACGTTAATACCACACTGACCAAGAACGACCTTATTGCGATAAATACGCTGATGCCCATCCCCGACAATAAACAGATCGTTGGGCGACTCGGGAACCAGGCTGCGAATAAGAGTAAATGCCGGGGCACCGATATCTTGAGCTTCATCGACCACAATACTGCTATAAGGTAGTTGAACCTGTTTTTCTTTAAACAGAACAATAGCCTCATGCATGGCATCGCCCATTTCGCGCAGTTTGGCACGCGCCATTTGTGCTCTGAATTCTTCAAAGACTGGCCAGATTTTCGCCCGTTGAATACGGGATAACGCTGTACCACGTCCAACCCGGCTGACTTTGAGGTATTCCTCCCGGGTGTAAACCGCATTTGGCTGGACAACGCGTTGCCACTCTTCAGCATAGAAATTGTCAGGTAGCCCCAGTTCGGCAGGTGCCTGCTGCAAGGCATAGTTCCAGCATTTGCGTCGCCCTTCATCGCTGTCGTATACCACGCGGAAATCATAACCGTGGCGTTTTAGTTGGTCGCTCATCCAGGCATCAATGTTAACGACGTCAATACGCGCCATCTCTTCTCGCGTACACAACCGCTGGAGATTAGCGCGAATATCTGCCGCCAGGTTACGCGTAAAGGTCGTGAAAAGTACCTTCTTACCGGGTTTATCTGCCAGACGCTGAGATAACCACCGCGCACGGTGCATCGCAACAACCGTTTTCCCTGTACCTGCACCGCCCAGTACTCGTACCGGACCATTAGCGGGCGACTCCACCAGTTTTCGCTGGCTCGGGTGCAGAAATACACGCCATTTTTCTAAAGGCGCATTAAGCATCTGCAATAGTTCCTGTTCATTTTCAACGACATGGAAGCGACGTTTACTTCGTTCAATCGCCTCCATAAAGTCGTTGGTATCAACAGGCTCATCACGATGATCGTTAAACTCTTCCAGCACTTCCTGGTAATCCAGCCCTTCTGCCAGCCAGTGCAGAGGTTCCCAGGCTTCTGCTGGCATTATGCTTTCAAGTTGATTAAGCCCGGCTTCATCGGTAAGCGCCATCACCTGATCAATAAAGACAGGCGGCACACCCAGGGCCAGAATCTGTTCCGCGCTGTAAGCTGCGAAGAGTTTCGGTTTATCAACCACCGTTTCCGCTGCCGGTTTGATATAGCTAATATCAATGACCTGAATCGCGCCGGTAACCGGGTGAATTGAACAATCATGCCGCCGCGCCCAGTCGTATGCTTCGTCGTGTTTATCCACCCACATCAGCATATACAGGGCACCCTGTTCAGGTTTCAGAACAATGCCGCGATAAGTTTGATCGATTCGCACCGAATGGACATTTTTACTGCGCGCATCGTGGATCTTTTCATAGTTAAGTCCATTACTGGTCGGGTCCTGACGGAATTTGGAGATGAATTCCTGCACCTTTTTTTGCTGTGCTTTTGGGATCCGCGCGAATGCGCCCAGAAAACCATCAGAAAGTGCCACCTTGGGCGTTTGCACCGTCATTTGTCACCTCCGGACAGATGTTGCAATGTATTTTCGTCAATTGGCCCGAATGCAACGTGCCAACCCCTGGTTGTGAATAATGGAATAAATTCTTGATTATCAATAATCAATGCCCATTTTTGTGATGGCCAGGCGAGATCGGCTTCCGCAATAATTTCACCCTCATCATTTTGCAATTCGTAGCCGAGAGTCGGCGCAGAGAGAGAATGAGACTGAAGCAACGCGATCTCTTCAGCGCTTAATAAGCCAAACTCAATAATCTCAGCCCAACTTTCATCCGTCTCTGGTACTGCCTCTGGCGTTGCCGTAACTTTAGGGTCAACGCTTTCCTGCGGTAAATGCACGGCTTTACGGCTGGTAAAGGTCATATCCGGCAGGAACTGTAACAGGTTTACCAGTCGCCAGAAGCCATTGAGTCCCGCTTCATAACCGTCATCCTGCGTATAGCGATCGTCAAAACAGATATGCAAACGCAGCCAGCTGCGCATTTGTGCGACGCTGGTCGTCGGTTTAATGGCTTGTTGTGGTAACACCGAAGCCAGCTCAATAAATTGCTGCGATGAGTTACAGCTATCGAGTAAACCACCAAAGACAAACGGTTCGTCTGGCAAAAGCTCTGCTAGCCGCCAGGCTGGCGCGTTTTCCTGCATTTCATAGGCATACTTTTGTTTCGTTCCCGCGTCCTGTGACTTCTTCACATCCAACCACACCCAGGCATGTGCAGCAGCCATTCTCTGCCATAACTGCGTTCTTCCGCCCGGATCGGCGAGATAATCCAGCAGCAGTGCAAAACTGTTGCGTTCCCGGAACGACGCTTCAAGGGCCGCAAAGTTGGTATCGTGAAACAGGTTATAAAACTTAGGCTGTTTCATATCCGGGTTATGCCCAAGCCCCAGGACATCCTGAACATGTTTAAGCCCAGGCTCTTTGAGATCGGCCCACGTGACTGTCCACACCCAGAAATTACCGCTATCCCGAATCGCCTGGCGTTTTTGCACATCCTCTGCGACGCTATTTTTGTGGAACGCAAAGCCATCAAGGAAAATAGCCACCGGTTTAATGGCATCAGACTGCATAAGCGGAGATAGCACGTAATCCGGGCGACAAGGGATCCCCACCGCCTCTTTAGCGCCTAAATCCACCTGAGCTTTAAGATGCCAGCTCATCATCGGTTCGCTGCGGGTGTTAATAATCCACCCAGCGCCCTGATGCGCGTAACTGCGACTGACAATCAGGTTTTTATTTTCTTGCAGGCAGCTAATAAACCGTTTTTCCAGCTCACTGCCCATCATGGCTTCGAGGGAAATGTTTTTGATGGAATCAATTACCCGTATCGAATCTCTTGCCTGCAAAATTTTCGCCAGCAAGAGACGCGCCTGATCGCGGGAGACATACTTCATGCGCCCACGGTCACGGTAAGCGTAAACGCAACGATAACAACCATCTTTATGCGTATCATGGTTGCAACTGCATTCCACTATCGCCTGATAGGCCAGTTCAAGTAATTTCAGCAAATTGTCGGGAGTGCGCATCAGCTCTTTAAGAGAACCAGTCCCCCCCGGGACGGTATCGTAAATCACCAGATACTGCCGCCAGGATTCGCCTTCATTTTCCGGCTCGCGGTACACAACGCCTTTCAGGTGATCGACATTCCCCTTGAAGTAATGTTTAAGGCCGAGCTGGATCGCCGCCCCAAGAGAAGCCTCCACGACACGGTCATTACTGTAACTGCTTACCGGGAGCAGAATACGCAACGCTTCTGACTCCAGCTGGCGATAGAGATAGAGATAATCTTCGAACTTCGCCTTTTCCGGTTCCGTGCGATATTTGCAGCTCAAATCATGACGTGGTTCATGATCGCGAGGACGCTGCACCATGCCGCACCCGAGGCAAACTTTAAACCCGGTTCGCTTCTTCGCTTCTCCGGCAATCATCAACTCATTGGCATCATCCGCCATTTTGCCGAAGTTGATATCCCGCAGGGTGACTTTGCTTAAAAATTCAAAACCAAACGGAACTTCGCCTTCCTCAATCGCGTATGCCGCCGATACATCTTCTTTTTCGAAACTAACCAATAGCTGACGCTGGAAGAAAGCAGGTTCACGGCTGTCGCTCTCGTCGCTGATCTGGCTATCACGTGCGCTGGCGCGGGCATAAACCTGGCGAAGTTTCAGCAGCGTGGTTTTTTGTCCGGCGTCGGCCCATCCCGGTGTGCCACATTTCGGGCAATATTTATGCTGGTCGCCCGTCTGGTCGATATTTTCGCTGTAGTTACAGTGGCTACAGATACGCCAGTTCTCCGGCTCAGAGACCTTCAGGTCTATCTGCTCAATTTCAACTTTATGCCCACCGGCATAGAAATTATTCAGAGGAGCCAGCTCAGCCAGCGCCGTTGATGCCGGGCGTTCATATTCGAAAGTGGTGTTTTGATATTCACGCGCTTCCCCGCCTTCTTTACGCCGCCAGAGCACAGAACGTAACGTAATACCGGCTTCCGGGAAGGCGTAGTTAGGCAGCAGACCTTCATCCGTGAGGAAATTCAGCGTCTGCTTATTGTTGATTTGATTGACCAGCGCCATCAGCGCCTGCCGTTCTGAAGTTAACTCGCGCATATCGCTGTCAAAGTTTTGATCGCGCGGCGCGTTCTCCAGCTTATCGATACTGCGCTTGAGTTTATCGATGCGTGAACGCAGAGATTTGCGATCTTCCACCAGCAGTTTTAACGCCTCTTCGATACGCTGCACCAGAGAGCGTTGTCCTGGCGCGCCCTGAAGATAAGACAACAGCTGTTGGCGAGTTTCTGCGGCAAGATCGGGGAAGATCGACGTAAATTGTGCAGCAATCTCCGCATGATGCTGTTCGATATATCGCAGTAAGTTATACGGAAAACCCGATTTACGCCCGAACTCCAGCTCATCCAGCATCTGTTTGACGTTTTTACAGATAGCGGATTCTGGTACACCGGTTTTCACCCAGTTATCCATACAAAAAGCCGCCAGCTGGCGTTCGAGAATAGCCGTTGCATTGAGGAAGACGCCAGGAGCCTGCACCTGGCCCTGCATCATCTCCAGTGGTTCTTCAAAGAAAAACTGATCGTGCGGGTTCCCTTCTGCCACGGTAATGTTTAACGCGTTACCATCTTTACGACCGGCGCGACCAATACGCTGCAAGTAGTTGGCCTGAGCAGGAGGGACAGAACAGAGTAAAACGGTGGAAAGATCCCCAACGTCAATACCCATCTCCAGCGTCGGTGTTGCCGACAACAGGTTGATATTCCACGGTTGGTTGCCCCGGTAGAACGATTTTTCGGTGGCTTCGCGATCTTCACGGCTAAGCAGCCCCGTGTGTTCTGCGCCCTGCACGCGCGCGATGTCCATGTTCTCCCAACGCCAGGTCGCCGTATTGTCCACTTCCTGGTAACGACCTTCACAACGTAAAGAGAGACAAGGCGCATTACGCCACTGCCAGCCTTGATCGGCCGGAGCCCGGACAACCTCACGGCAACATGAACAATTAAGCTGAACGACGTCACGGCTCACCACCAGCGCCGAAGGCACCAGTCCCCAGGCTTCACGCCCTTTGGTATCAAAATCTTTTACTACTCCGGCTATTTTCAACGCCGTAAACAGGCGTCGTAACACTGTTTCCGCTACGCTACTGATAAACAGATTATTGCCGTTACTCAGCGTGCGATTGATCCAATGCTGATACCAACTGGGGTTAGACTTCGCGCCAATCAGGCGATGGAAACCATTAATTTTTTCAAACGACGCATAAGCCGGTTTACGTGTTTTCGGACCGATAGAAGGCATATAGCGCGAGGTACGCTCTTTTTGCGTCATCATAAAGGTCGTGCCATCACGGCGATAACTTTCGAACGCCGGATGCATAACGGCCCCAGCCTGGCGTTGATACCAAATAACCCCCAGCGCCAGGTGCGCTACCTGCTCGACGCTCACACCGGACATCTCATCCCCCAGCTCTTCACAAAGCTGTTGATGCAGGGCGGTAATTGCCGGATTGAAGCGATCTTTATCCACTCCGGCAACGGCATAACCGGTGGCTTCCAGCGTACGTCCGATACGCGCGCGCAGGGTGAATTCGCTGTACACCTCCCAGTCGAGGCGCAGGGAAACCAGCTCCGGCAGATCGGAGTTCTCCGCCAGTTTGCCTTCATTTTTCAGCGTCTGATAATCATTCAGCCACTGCATATTTGGCGCGATAAAGTTCGCTGCAAAATGAGCATCGTCCGGTGAACGTTCACGCGTTTGTTGGCAAACACGCGCCGCGAACGCATCCAGCGGTAATGTCTCTTTTTCGCCAAGAACACTGGCGATTTGCCCACGAATCATCAGCGGCCATGTGCGGGCAGTAAAGAAGCTGGCACGATGCGCGGCGTCTTGTACCGAGTCAGAAAACGTAATCAGCTTTTTATGTTCGTTGAACTGGCTGCCATAAAGCTGGTGAATCATCACCGCCGACAAACTAGCAGCCCGTGACCCCAGGATCGAAATCCCCTGTTTGCTGTTGCAGTACGGGCATTCATTAGCAAACTCCAGCTCGTCCTTACGCTCTTTGAGCATATCCGGGATCAGTACCTGCAACAGTTCCGTATGACCGCAATGTCCACACTGGACGCTGGACTGTCGGTTCAGTTTCAGGCAGGTAGGGCACAGTTTCTGGTGTGCGCCACTGACCGCTTTTTCGTTGTTATCCGGGAAAGCAAGGACGATGGAGCGTCCTTTTTCAAAGAACTGGCGATAAATGCCGTCGAGGTCTGTTTCCAGCTGAACGCTTTGCCCATGACGCAGGCTGGCCCAGCCAGTTGCGTGGCAGTCACGGCAGTGGATAACCGGCAAATAGTGTTCGCGGTCTTCCACCGCCACATCATCGGCAAACACCAGTCGGGGCGTTTTCGCCACGCTGGCGACCAGACGACGCATCTCACGAAGCCACAACTGGGAGCGCAGTTGCACAAACGGCAGCACCGGACGCGCTTTCTTCGCCTGGAGACGTTTTTGCCGATCGTGTTCCGTTTCCGGTACTTCGAGACGTGCCTGTGCGATCAGCGCCAGAATGCTTTGCAGCACGCGTCGGGCATGGTCGGCGCTTTCTGCCAGCATGACCTGGAGATTTTCCAGACACTCTCGTTCAGAGAGGATCCCGCCTTGCAGATCATGGAGTAAGACATGCATCACGCTGTGGTGGCGTAACAGTGACCCCAGCGCAATACGCTTTTCACGCCCGTCGTCGCTCTCCAGATCGTCCGGGAGTTGCAAGTCGCTGTCGGGGAACCACAAAGGGATTTGCCCGTTAAGATACGCTACCGGGGTAGCGTAACTCTGCGGGTCCAGCGCCGAAGCGACCTCCGGCCCCGGATACTGACTGTACGCAATGGCGTAATCCTGCAAGTACTCCGCTGCCGTGTAGCGATCTTCGCGAATAACGGCATCATCGGTAAACGGCTGGTCAAAGATTGTTTTTGCGTAATCGAGCAGTTGCCCCAGTTCGTCGCCGACGGTAGCTGATGTCCCGACGCAGGCGAATCGTTGGTTATCCACACCTATGTGATGCTTCAGACGTCGCACCAGACAGGCCAGATCCGACCCTTGCGCGCCATCAAACGTATGCAATTCATCCACGACCAGGTAACGCAATGAACCGGGCTGGTTGTAACGCCAGAGCGGCTGATCGCCAGGGCGCATCAGCAGGTAGTCGAGCATTTTGTAGTTGGTCAACAGGATGTCCGGCGGGCTTTCTCGCAGCGTGTGCTTGCAGGTAATGACCTTTTCTGCCGACATTTTTTTGCTGGGTTCGATTTCGCTGTCGCCGACAAACAGGCCGACGGTCACCTTGCCATGCAGTTGTGGATCGCTGGCGATGGTTTTGGCGAAACGGCTGGCCTGATCGGTTGCCAGGGCGTTCATCGGGTAGATGATAATCGCTTTAACCCCGGCTTGTGACGCGCCCGCGCAGTGGTTGAGCAGCGGGAACATAAAACATTCTGTTTTACCGGAGCCGGTACCGGTAGCGACCAGCGTCGGCTGTGGCGCGTCGCTTCCCAGACGCTGAAATGCCCGGGCCTGATGTGCGTGCGGTGGGAACGGCAGCGTCAGATTAGGGAAAAAATTCAGCGGTAAGTCACTTTTACGAAACGGCAACTGGGCGGAAAGGTATGGTCCTTTCAGCAGCGTTTCGGGCTGGGCCAGAAATTGCTCCAGCATTGAGACATTATCGTTATTCTCACCGTTAAACAGCGGGCTGTTTAGCGGGAACGCCGCCCGTAAAAAGGCGGCAACGCTGTCGGCGACCTGCCGACTGACAACGGACGGCAACATCAGGCGCTCTCCTTATCTTGTGCAAAGAACGCCCAGGCCACTTTGTAGTCATCTTCGCGATCTGGCTTGATAAACGGAGCCTGCCAGGTGACGGTACGGCGCTCGCCTTCGTCGCTGCGGGTATAGTCATCAAAGGTGACGCTGACGGTACCTGTTTTAAGATGTTTGACATCATCCCAGCCGATAGCTTGGTCGGTGCAGTCACCGCCGGTCCAGTCCGGGCTGTCGACGTTAAAGACAAAGCCGTTTTTCAGGTCAGCTTTACGCGCGGTACGAGGCAAGCCAACGCCCACCAGCCCTTTGCTTGGGGTAAAGATAATGCGACCGTTTTGATCGTACCAGGTGTCCGCTTCGTACTGGCGCATAACCGGGAACTGAACGCGATAAATGGTAAGCAGTTCTTCGAGGGTTAACCCCAGCGCCTGTGCCACCAGTACGTCGATTTCTACCAGCGCCTGACGGCGGCTGTAGTCGGAGCGTAAGGCGCAGTTACGCTGCCACTCTGGGGTCAGATTGGCGAAGAAATCCTGGGGGAGCTGCGGGAGATCACGGCTCCAACGCTGGGTGTTGAAATCTGGGGTATAGCAGGATTGCCAGAGACCATGATAGGGAGTTGTTAAACTATTTAATCCGAGCAAACGAGAAATTCCGACAATTAAATTCTTTTCATTCTGCAAAACCGGAATAAGTTTAATACTTCCAGAAGTAAAATCTGCTTGCCCAGTAGATTTTACATAATAATCAAAGCAAATGGAGGTAGTAATTAAGGATGCTCGTAGAAGCAGCTCAATTTTTTTAAAAGCAGTGGAAATCACAGTAAGTATATTACTAGCCATTGGGGGGACAATAACTGGTATTAAAGTACGCTCCCCAGACTGACTCAGCCGCTTGCGTAGACATAGGCGATAATAATCCGTCACCTTCCTCGGCTCGTCTTCATCCTGTTCTTTCCACGAAACCCGTGGGGTACGCTTTGCATATTCCTGTGCATCACATGCCGGAATGTAGTTAGTGCGCGGCAGATAGTCGTCAGGCAGAGTTAGCAGATCGAGGTTATCGTATGCTTTATGCGTATCGCAAATCACTTTCGGCGTGTTATAGAAAGGATTTCCAACATAAAAATGCGGGCCAGACAATACCCATTGTGACGCATCTTTTGGAAACTGCGTATTACGTTCAATAGTGCCATCACGCTGCGCATAAGTTTCATCGAACATCACGGTAGAAAAATACTCTTTTTGCAAATCCCCCAGGCGTATAGGTTGGGCCGCAAATTTCTCTAAAACAGCGATCAGTTGTCTTGCATGTATAGCAGGTAGACGGGCCTCGAGACTTGGCGTTCCTTCCTCATCATAAAGCTGCGAAAAAAGCTTTAATAATTGTTCATCAATGTGCAATAACCGATCCGGATGCCCCTCCAGGTTCCATTCATCCTGATCATTCTTAATACCCCCTACGATCTTATCTGAAGGCATAAAACAGCCATCGATCGTTTGTGGCATAAAGAGGTTCGCTATATTACTAAACCCTATCGTCGCGGATGTCGTTGCATACAGATTAATACTAAACTTGTTACGGTTACCGATCGGGAACAGTGCTCTTTCATTCTGAAACTGAAAATGCGCCCTCAGCCTCGGATATACCGCCGCACGTAATTGCCCGCCTTTCGGGTCATCATAAATCCCTTCCGGGTGCAGGAAACCTGACACGCCTTTCTGCGCCCCTAAGCGCCAGGCCTGCGGCAGGAAGCATTTATACAAGTTGGTCTGCACCCCGCGCAGTACCGGATAGTTCTGCTGCGCATTGAGGAAGTTTTGCATCCCTTCACAGCCTTCATACTCGCTGCGCCAGGCCGCTTCCAGCGCTGGGATCTGGTTGAAGGTATCAATACGCAACGTTGCCAGCTTCGATGCACTCAGCTTACGCAGCACAAATTCTGGCTCGTAATCACCCAGCACGCCCGCTTCCTGCCATTCCACTTTCAGCCACGGTGGGTTTCCGAGCATCAGGTCAAAACCGCCGCGCTCGGCAAACAGGTCGCAGAACTCCAGATCCCAGTGGAAGAAACGGTGCTGCTTTCTCAGGGCATCGACAATCGCCAGACGCGGCAAATGACGGAACAACACCTCAGTTTTCAGACGACCTGCAACGGAAAACAGCGAAGACTCTTCTCGCAGCAGGCCTTCTTCGGCAAACAGATCGCCAGTGGTGTGCTCCGCAACTTCAGTGACTTTTTCCGTGATTACAATCCCGTCGAGCAGGGTTTCAATCTCAAACAACCAGGTGCCTCGATCCGGTAGCTCATCGGCTTTGTCGATCGGCCAGAACCACAGCGCGCACCAGTAGTCCATTACCCAACGCAGCTTCTGGTAGGCGCTGTTATCTTCAAGACGACCGCTAAAGGTTTTATCTTTACTGCTCAGCGAAGAACGTGTCTGCTCGCTGTTTTCTGCCGGCCACACCGGGTAGCTGTCGGCGGTTTTCAGACGTTCTGCTTTAAGTTGCTGGCGATAAGTGTTCCACAGAGCTTCCACCTTTTCGCTGATACGCTGCACATCAGCAATCTCATGCCCGGCAAAGCTTTTAATAAACTCTTTGCGCCAGCTGTCCAGCGCTTTGAAGTCATCCGGATAACGCTGCTTAACAGTTTTATCGCTGTAGTTAGCCATACCGCCGTCGGGCAGCAGGAAGTGGAAAATCTGCGTCTCTTCACGCGGCGTGTTCATCGCCAGCTCGACCGGCTCGCTGTTAAGCCAGCTCGGATCTTTGGCTTTTTTGTAGGTCAGTTCGCTCTTGTTGAACACCTGACGGCGCGCGCCCACCAGCGAGTTACCGCAGTGCAGCTGGTAACCAAACCACGGTACAAATGCATCGCCACTGATGGCGTTCAGCCACAGCGACACTTCCGCCAGCTCCACCGCCACCGGGTTTAAGTCCACGCCGAAAACGTTGTTGTCAGCAATGTACATTTTTACCCGCTGTAACTCCTGGGTGTAACGATCCTGCGGAATACGGCGACCTTCCGCCTGCTGCTTGTGGAACAGATACGCTTCCGCCAGCTGGTTGATGGCTTCGTTAAGGAACGCCGCGCTGCCCATCGCCGGTTCGCACACGGTGAGGTTTAAGATGGCGTCGGCTTTGGCGTGCGGATCGCTAATGGGATCAATCTGCTCCTTAAACAGTTCTTTCAGGGCATATTTAACCAAGGAGCGGGTCAGCACTTCCGGGGTGTAATAGGAGGCAGATTTCTCACGGTCGCGCCCGGCCATACGGTAGATAAAACTGCCTTTGCGGTGAATGCGCAGACTGCCGTCTTTCTCGTAGACCTTCTCGTCTTCGTGGTATTTGCCAATCTCATCCTTACTGACGAAGTAACCCGTCTCCAGCTCGTTAAACTCTTCCCCGGCTTTCTTCACCTCGTAGAGATCTTCGCTGGCGAAGAATCCGCGATAGGAGAGCAGCGCCTCATACACCGCACCCAACTGGTTGATACCCAACTGGCGATAAGAAATACGTCCGCGGCGGTTAAAGCGCCCTTTGCCCGGGCGGCTTAACGACATCGCCTGGATAATCTGTTGCAGGGTTTCGTTACGGAATACCACGCGGTTAAGAATGCGGGTGTTGTTGGCATCGAACAGATGACTTTCCAGACGCGGGACGCTGAACTGATGACTATGGATGGTGATCCGGTCGCCGCTCTCCAGGTCACTCTGCATTTTCACGCCGCCGTTGTAGCCTTCGCGCACCAGTTTAAACAGCATATTCAGGCTGTCGTGGAAGTAGCGCCCGTTGCGATCTTCTTCGCTGGTCAGCGGGATCATCTCCAGATCGCGCAACGTTTCCAGGCTGTAACCTTGCAGATAGGTTTTGGCAGTCATTGGCGCATAACCCAGCTCCGGGCGCGCTTCAATGTAGAACAGGAACAGCAGGCGGTACATGTAACGCAGACATTCGCGGCTCAGTTCATCCGGGTCCACCGCACGGTTACCGGTATAGTTTGCCAGGCCACGGTCGATCAGATAATGCATCGCTTCGTTGCCCAGCAACTCAATGCTTTCGCGCAGGGCATATTTCAGATCTTCCGAAACACCAAACGCATGTTTGTGCGACTTATCATCCAGCGAGTCAAGATAAGGTGCCCCGCTACCCGGCAGCAGCGAATCTTTATGTAGCAACACCGCCGTCGCTTTCAGCGTATCCGTTTCACGACGACTTAAAATCTCTTCAAAATCAAAACGCAGCAGACGGTTTTGCGCCCACTTAGTACGGTCCAACAACAATAGCTGACGGTTACCGAGCAGCAGCACAAAACGCGGCGGTTCATTTTGGGTGAAGACCGCCGTAGAGAGCAGATCCTGCCAGCTGCGATATTCACCGTTGGCTTTTTTGCGCAGGCTGTCGCGCTTATGTTTGTCGGTATCCTCCGGGAATTGCGCGGTCAGTAAAGAGAGCGCCAGCGGATCCAGCGTTCCTTCTTCCTGATCGTGTGCTTCAACAATCCACAGCCACGGGCTACCGTCAGTGCTGTTGTAACGCGCCAGTACCGGCAGTGGTGTATCGTCATCCAGCATTTGGATCTGCGGCGTAATTTCGTAGCCCAGCGCCTTTAACAATGGCTGCCAGCGATTACGTTGATCGGCCAGACGCTGCGGGATCTGACGCTGTTTTTCGTGCTCGGCAAGTTTGCGGAAAAACTCAGTCGCCAGACTGTTAAACTGGTTCCACGGAGCGCGGTATCCCGGCTCCACGTCTTTACCCTGTTCACGAGCGGCACGCTCCGCATCGCGCGCTGCATTTTCCTGGGCTATCCAGGGTTCCAGCACATCGCGGATATCACTGGTGAAAACCTCACCCAAATAATGGTTAGAGTAAAATTCGTTTTCGTTATTAATACCGACCAGCGCCATGATTACCCCTCCGCTCCGGTGATAACAGCAATTACCTGAATGTAGGGTTCTTTTTCAGTCGTCATGGTGTCCTCAATCCATTCGATATAGCTGTCAAAATTGTGTTCGATTTCGCGTTGTCTCTGCTCTTTACGGCTCTGCTTGACTGACAATTGCTGTTTGTTATCGGCAAAATCCAGCTCAAGTTGGCTCAACTGCCGCCCACGCAAAACGTCCAGCTTTTGCAGATGCTCATTCAGCTGCTGGTTAATGTGCGTTTCAAACGCATTCCGATCATGGATGAATACCTCCCGGGCATGAGCAATAGCCGCTTCCAGTAAATCCTGCTGGCGCTGGTGATTACGATCTTTACCGCCGCTGTTAGTCAGCTTGTTACTCAACTGCGGATGACGTTGTAAAAACTCAGCAAATGGCTGACTGCCGATTAGCGATTCACGGTTAAAGCTCACCACTATCCACGGGTTCACCATCGGATGTGATTTACGGTTCGGGAATAACCCGGAAAGAATGAAGTGATCTTCATCGGGTTCAAGCAGGTATGGCAGACGGATAACCGGTGCCTGATGACGACCAAAAGCCGAAGAGATTTTATCGTCCAGCCACTGCACTACCGGGTTGATTTGCCAGAGATACTGCACATCGGGCCAGGCATGTTGCTCACCGCGAGCGCGCGCAATCGCGTCGGTGATGACGGTTTTATCCTGACTTAAATAGAGCTGCCAGTTCTCCGGGGCGATTTCAGGCGGTAGCTGATTGAAGCGGCGGCGTAACTCCTCCGGTGCCACCAGCGACAAGGTATTATCAGGCAAGGTTTCATACTGGATAGTTTGACCACTGGCTTTCAGGTAACCCAATGCTCTTTCGCAGTACGCCTGTTCGCTGGCAAACAAGCTGGTGTCTGTTTCGGTGACCATTGAGGCATCGCTGGAAACCGCACTGCATATTTCGCCAAACAGATCGTGTTCGGCGCTTTCCGAGACGTTGCTGTTCAGCAGTTGATCAAACAGGCTGGCACCATCATCCTGCATCATGAACTCTGCAACCTGCTCTTCTTCCTCTTCCTGGGTAAATTTGCCGGTAAACTCCGAACTGTCCCCAATGTTCTTCTGCGCCTGTTCGTCTTTGTTGATCAACACTTCCAGTACGCGCATATCGCCATTGATCTGTGGTTCGCTGGCCTCGGTAAGCAGATAACGGATTTGGGGCTGATGTTTTTGCCCATAGCGGTCAATACGCCCGTTACGTTGCTGGAATACCATCAACGACCACGGAATATCAAAGTGAATCATTTTGTGGCTAAGGTGATGCAAGTTGATCCCTTCAGATGCCACATCCGAACAAACCAAAAGACGCAACGGCGACTGCGTTTTACCAAAGGCTTCTACGGTTTCCATCAACACCGTATCGCCCTGATCGCCGCGCAGCGTGGCGATCTGGTCATCTTTCAATTTCAGATCCGCTCGCAGTTGCTGTTCGAGGAACTCCAGCGTTTTAATGCTTTCGGTGAAGATCACCAGGCGATCTTCCGTGTTATTGGCTTTCCAGGCGAGGTCTTTTCGGATGGTGTCGAGCAGCAACTGGTATTTGCTAAACTGGCTGGCATCAATGTTATTCAGCGCCAACAGCAATGACTCCAGTTCGTTGATCTGGCTCTGGCTATTATGATCTTTACGGCTCTCAAGACGCTTCAGACGATTAGCCACTACGCTGGCACACGCCATCGGGCTGGAAAATAGCGCTTTTTCGAGAGTTATCTTGAACAGACGACCTTTGTTAGACTGGGCCTGCTCATCGTCATCATCCCGGAACTGGCTCTCAACCAGGCGACGGTATGCTTCTTCTTCGGCACCGGATGCCAGGCGAGTCAGTTTAACGATATTGCGCTCGGGGAACTCGCCGGACATCTGATCTTTCACGTCTTTTTTGAAGCGACGGACAACCAGATTTTTATCGGCAAAGTCGGCGTATTCATACTCTTTCGGGTTGGCGATCGCCGTCGGGTCAAGCATGTTCATCAGGCTGGCAAAACTTTCAGCCTTACCATCATGCGGCGTTGCTGAAAGCATAATCAGCGTATCGCTGCGCCCGGCGAGCAGTTTTGCCAGTTTGCTGCGTAACGAACTGGTTCCACGTTCTGCGACGTTATGGGCCTCATCAATGACAATAATATCCCACCAGGCATTTTCCAGATGGTGACGATATTCAATGTCTTGTTTCAGCGTATCGATGGAGATAATGGTTTTGTCAAAATAGTGAAACGGGTTGTGGTTGGTAGGGATGCGGTTACGCACCTTTTGTAAACCAGCAGAATCCAGGCGGGTCAATGGAATCGCAAAACGGCTCCAGAACTCCTTCTGGAATTGTGTCAGCATCGATTTAACCGCCAGAACCAGAATACGCTTTCCGCGCCCACGACGGATCAGTTCTGAAACCAGAATACCGGCTTCCAGCGTTTTCCCCAGACCGACAGCGTCGGCAATGAGTATCCGCTGGCGCGGCTGTGCCAGCGCCATCCGCGTAGGATCGAGCTGAAACGGCATGGAATCCATCGCCGCCAGATGACCAAAATGGACTTTACTGTCTGTCGGTACGCGTTGGCGTAACTGACTTTCGATATACAACTGCGCCGCCTGATAATTGGCGGATTCATCTTCCACCAAATGCGTTTTTGCGGGATCCAGGATCTCTACTTTTTGTTCCAGTTTGGTCAGAAATAACCCTTCTTTACCGCGCACAAGCTCTGAAATACCATCGCAGGTCAGCAAATACCCACCATCACCACTGTCATCCGCCCGGCGAATACGCCATTCGGCATCACGAATAACCACCCGCATACCAGGTGCATAATTTTGCTTATTCATCGGTTTTTCTGTCTATTTGGGGCAGTGGCGGTAACGTCATCCTGAAAAATGTGGCGCGGCACACTGCGATAAAAAAGAGGGCCTTAAAGATATCATGAAGGCCCCCGGCAAAGTGACAAAATGGGAGGGAATGCGCATAAATTGCGCATGATTTTCAAACAAAAATTATTAAAAAGTGAGCTGGGTCAACTCCCCTGGAAGATATCCCCAGGGGAGCAATTATTTATCCAGCGATAATATAACTCCTAAGGTCATTACCCGGGGCAACAGCTCGCGCTCGCGTGTTTGCCAGCCGTTCAACTTGCTGCGGTACTCGCAGAGCAAAATCAAAGAAGGTGTCTTCAATACAGCGCCAGTAGCTAAGCCCCATGTCGAGCAGGACATAATGCTGACTGCCATCGCTGAAGGTGACTGTCAGTTCTCGTCCATGCTCCGTACTCTGGTTATCCCCCGTTAACCAGCTAATTGCTCCCGGCCACGCAGGCCCCAGATATCCTTCTTCAAGTAAAGTGGTCACAACCTGCTGACGCTCTTCCTCATTAAGCCACGCGTTATAGAGAGCGTCGTGTTGGCGAGAGTTGTAATCCAATTTTTTGACGCAAACAGTGAGGCTGGCGCGTTCCGCCATTCCCCGTTCAACCAGCTCGGTTAAGATTTCACCTAACAAACGCGCCGTGAATGGGCTATTAAGATAACGATCGCTGTACTCAACATGCGTTATCTCTTTCTGGCGGGTAAATGCCTGCTTCCAGCCAGCGTGCTGTTGCGTGACTAACGACCAGAAACGCGAACCAAAACCTTCCAGCGGCCCGTCCAGTTGCTCGCAGAGATTGATACGCACCGCCCCGGTGGGTAAGGCGGGCAGTAAATCTTCTGCACTTAAGGTCTGACCCGTGAAGGTTTTTCCGGACGCTCCTTTAAGTGTCACTACTGGTGAGGACGCACTTTGTCCCCATAATTCACCAGGTGCAACGGTAGCGCTGTCGTCTGCGGCCCACTGTTGGCTTTGCCCTTCGCGAGTCACCTGTGCAAGCCAGCGCCCCTTTCCTTGCATGAGTTGCGCAGTGGCAATGGATTTCACTTGTAAGTGCCCTCCCGGCATCGCCGCCAACGCGGAAAGCTGATGTCTGGAGCTATCAGTTAAGTTTACCAACGGCGTGGCCACCAGCAACTCAACATGCCCACCGGAGGAGGCAAACTGGAGCAACTCTTTCAATAATGGCCATTGGGCAAAGTCCCACTGTTCCTGCGGCCCCGCAAGAACCAGCGAGCAGGAGTCATAAATCTCGCTGTTCAGGCATTGCGCAATACGTAAACTCAGAGGGTTAGTTTCAACCCGGCTACCATCGCCGAAGTACTGATATTCTGGCGCGAGGTTAAGTCGCTGCAACCGTACATTGGTAAGCAGGGTTAATGCATGGTGACGATCTAATCTGTTGACATAATGCTGACTGTCGTAGCTGAGCAAGCAGTGGTGACAGAATTTATCGCAACTGCAATCGAGCAATTTTCTGGCGTAATTAAAGACATCAGCCCAATGGTCGATCAATTGCACTGCATAACCTGCACCCCCCGCATTATTGTCGTAAATGAAGATGGAATATCCGGTATAGCCATTGATATCGCGCGCTTGCTGCGTCGTCACGCCCAGCTCAGTATTTTCGATACCCAATTTATGCGCTAACCCTTCACGCAAAGCGACCGCAAGGGAACGCGCGGCAACCTCATCACGGATCAACAGGCCATTATCATCATTGAGTTGCAGCTCAACCATATCTGTACGACTGCTATACCCCAACCACAGATCTTTATGCACATGACCGTGGCACAATTTATTGCTCCCCTGGCGATCGTTACTGCCCCCTCGCAACAGGTAATGCGTATTTTCCCTCTCTGGGTTCTTTAGATTTTCAGGGGTACGCTGGGGTTGAGTTTGAGATTCTGCCCGACCACATGAGAGGCAAATTGCGTAGCCGTGCCCAAATTCCCCTTCACTGAAGTGGAACAATTCCCCACTATGGCTAAAACGGTAACGTCCGAGCACAGCATCGGGTAAAGAAACCCACACCGAAGACGGTACAAGAACACGTGGATCTTTCCAGGGAAGTTGTGCAGGCATGGATACATCATTATGTGCCTGATAACGAATATCTGTCGCAAAACCAACAGGCTGTAAATAACGCTTCACATCAAGTTGCTGTATATCCGCTTTGCAGTGACTACATTCGACAGGACGGGTAGTACTGGTTGCCCCCGCACCACATTTACGACAATGCCAGAACCACGGAATATGATGATCGCCTGACAGCTCCTGCCCGCTGGCAAGCACCTTGCCAAGCATAATGCCCGAGGAACGATATACTTTTCCGCCCAATACCACATCTGCACCAGGCGCATACTCGCGTAATGCTGTAGGCAAATCACGGCTGGGCAATTTTTCAATACGACGAGAAAAGCTTTCTCCCCCTTCATTAGGGTCAGCCTGAGTGGCTTTTATTGCGCGACGTTTTTCCAGCTCATCTGCCGTCAGATAATTGAAATTGACGACGCCAACCGGGAAACCATGCCCCGGCAGGAACGCTTCACTAATGAGTTTAGAAAACAGATATGCACCGCGATAATCACGAAGCTGATAAGCGATGGCTTTACCTGCTGGTGTTTCTTCCCACGCGCTGTTATCCGCCTTCAACGCTTCGATATTTTCCAACAGTATCGCAAGTTGGCTTCTCCAGCGGATATCAACCTGCTGCATCATTGCTTGTGTGCGGGTCAAGAGCTGGGTTGCCGTCAATGACATCAATACGGTTCCCTGAGTAAGGCGTTTAAGTTTATCCGCCAGCTCATCGGCCTGGTGATTTAACCAATGGAGAAAACGAAGACACTGGCTCTCATCACCTTCAAAGAACCATTTGCAACTCAGTTTTGTCGCATCAGGAACTTCAGCTCGTAAAAACAGACCTAAAACCAGGGCATTAACATGTCGTTGAACAATGCTACTGCTCCCAAAACGAACCCGTGGCGCACTGGCAGTAGTGTTGAACGCCCAGAGGGGGTCTTTGAATACCTCCATTCCATGCGCCGTGTTTTTACATAACGTAATGGCAGCAGATGCACTTTCTCCACGACGCCCCGCGCGACCTGCACGCTGCAAATAATTTGCCGGAGCTGGAGGAACGTTGTTCATTGCCACCAAACTCATACCACCAATATCCACCCCCATCTCCATGGTCGTGGAACAGTTCAGCACATTAACTTTGCCTGACTTAAATTGTTTTTCATTAAACTGGTTCTGCTCAGGCGTTCTCTGCGCAGAGTGTTCCTCCAGACGATACCAGCTATCTTTCAGGGCCAGTCGGTCGCTGCGAGTAGACCATAATCCTTCCTCGCGGGCATGTTGAATCAGCGCATTACTTTCCAGCCACTCCAGACGTTCTTCTCGGGCGATTTCTCCACCACCAGACAAACGCCAGTGACGTACAGGAAGCTCAGGCATTTCAATCAACACTGCTTTTTCAGGTGCAATTTCTTTGCTACCCGGCAAATACGGAGAGTATCCCAGCAACGTGACGTCTAACGCACGTCGAGTATAGGGGCAACGCCACACTTGCTTTGGACTGTAAAATTCAGCCTGTTGTTTAATATCCAGCTGATAACCCGACTCAAACTGACGTAAGCAGGGTCGAATTGCATCCCAGACCTCAATCATTAAGTGGTTAACTAACGATTTCCAGTGAGCCTGCTCAGGTTGTATTGCCGGAAAGACTGCGATTAATAGCTTAATGACCCGGTTATAATGGCGATCGCGTATTTGTGGCCAAAGTTGATCACGTTTCTGCCCTTTGTTTTTTTTATCTGGCCCCTGGAGCATTTTTACCGGGAAACGTGCCCCCATCCAGCGAGGGTATTGCTCGTTTTCGTAAAAAACGGCACTGTTTTCACGGATAAAGAAATCAAGAGTAATCTTCAATAAATTACGCCATTCCGCTAATTGCTTATCGGGATCGGGTAATAATGTCTTCCAGTCCTGCGGGCAGGTTGTAACTTTATCAATGAATGGATAGTGAATGGCTACCAGACCCAGACTTTCGAGGGTCCAGGCATTTTTAGGGCGGCGACCAAACTCGCTGTATAAACAAAAATCTGCAAACTGTTGTTTAGTAAGATCAAGCCCAGACAATTCTTTAAAACTGCCTCTCATTCTATCGGCAAGGTCCACACTGCCAACCAGCTGTTCAGACAGCGTTTGCCATGACATGGTTTTCTTCTGCTGATTGCCAGAGTTAGCCTGAAGTATTTGCATCGCTTCAGCATGCTCCGGGCTTAAGGAACTCACCATCGGCTCAATAATTTTAAGTGCCTGAATGTCCGCCGGGCTAAGCTCCTCATTCGCAGCCATCGCTTTTTTCAGCGCGTCGATGGAATTTTTTAAAGGGAGGACAGAAAACTGGCTAATAACTTTCTCTAACAGTGCACAGTGTGCCGGGCTGAGTTTTGCTGAAGGCTCTGTAATATTTGCCAGCTCCTGGTAACAAAGAGCTCGCAACGTCGCTTTATCGGCATCCTGCTGTAAGCGGGCTGAAATGCGAGCGGTACCCTGACGCGAATCCGTAAAGGTGAGCAAGCGTCGACCATTAAACGGTCCTAACTGCTCTTCTCTTGTTTGCGGTAATGGAGAAAACTCCAGCAGAGTAGGAATAATTTCATTTAAAAAAAAGGGCGCGCCGAGCCGAAGCGGACGGAATAAAGGATTATTTTTCCGTTGAGTGTCACCACAGCAAACACAAGCAAAGGAGTTATTGCGTCCCTCACCTCGAGATTCCGGTCTTAACAGGTTTATTTCATAGTGCTTTTGCGCTTCACTATCAATTTTCCCCGCCGTCGTTTCTTCCAGTGAAATGATATATTTTTCACCATCGCTCGCAATCAGACGATCAAATTGAGAGTTATTGTCTAATTCGTCGTTGTCTTCATCTTCAGAATAAACATCTACATCAAGAGCAAACTCATCCACTTCGGCAGCGGCGGGTTGCGCTACTAACCAGTTCGTTCCATCACCGCGCACCTCCTCTTTGGCAGATAAATAAGCTGAACCACACCCGGAGCAACGTAAAACTTCAAATACTGGCGCACCACAGTCACAATATTGGCGCTGCTCAAACCATACCTGACCAAATGGCCAGTCACTCTGATTTAATTCATGTGCTTTATGTGAGCATTGTTTGTTTGAACATGCCCATAGACCCGCCAGTGTTCTGATAAACCCATGCATACGTAATGGCGTAAAAGCCAGTTCACCTTCTCGCGATCTTGCCATTAGATCGAGGAGTTGCAGTAGCTCACGGTGATTAATATCTGGCCAGGTTCTTCTGGCAACATTGAGCAACTCACTCAAACGTACTGCCTGCCGTCCGGGATGAGTTAACGCCTGACGCAATTGCTGGGCCACACGGTAATGACAAAGCTGTTGGTAAAGATGCTGAGGGCTCAGAGATTTAAGAGAAGTTAAAGATGTGGGGTATTCATGACGAATCAGCGACTCCGATACCCGCGGTATTTGTCGATAACCGCGAACCACTTTGACATCACGTTCTGTAACGCCCGCGAGATCAGCGACAAATTTAGCAAGCTCCTTATTACCTTCAGGAGAGTCTTCACCAATAGTGGCAGAGGTCGCGATAATCTGCACAGGTTTATCTGTGCCAGGTCCAACATTGAAAGCCTGCATAACACGACGTAAAAGCAGCGCTAACTCAGCAGCCTGAGAACCAATATAACTATGGGCTTCATCCAGGACGATATACTTTAACATCCCCTGAGACTTTTCGATGATTGGGGCATCTTTACGACGAATCAGCATATATTCCAGCATGGTGGTATTCGTCACCATGATGGAAGGTGGTGCTTCATAAATGGCTTCCCGACTCAAAGCTTGTTCAGGTACTTTCAACTGATCTTCCTGAACTTCGTATTTGGTATGCCGGGTTTCGCCATTATATAGCGCGAAGCGTATTTTCCCCTTAAATCCGCGCGTCCATTCGCGAAGTCGCTCCTGTTGGCTGTTAATTAATGCATTTAACGGATACAAGAAAATAGCTTGTGTCCCTGTTAGTGACTGGCGGGTCGATTTTTGCTGACGAATAAGATCTTCCAGAACCGGTACCATAAAGCATTCTGTTTTCCCGGATCCCGTACCGCTGCTCACTAACAAGGATTTTTTGTCTTCCAGAATCGTTCGCCACGCAGTAAGTTGATGACGAAATGGCACTGGCGCTTTGCTCAATGCATCAACCAGCGGGCTGGAGATCAGCTTGTCCCGCAAATCCTCCATTGTTTCATCCGCAGGCATCCAGCCGAATGTACTTTCGAATACCGGGTCTGCAAGCAGTGACCCCTCCTGACCGGGAGGCTGGAAATATTGTGATTCCAGATAATGAGTCAACGACTTGCTCCGCAATGCCAACTGACTTACCACCGACCTCACCGCACGCTGATGAAGCTGATTTAGAAGTGGCGCATAATGCAGTTGCTGAACGTCCATCAATGACATACTCCTGCTTGTTCAAAATAATATTGATAGATTACCCCTAATTGCTGCGGGGCTTGCTGATAGTGGAATTCAAAAAGCGCAGACAGTTGATGTATCAGGTTATTATCTTTTTGGGTTAACAGCGCTGCGACTAACATCAAATTAAAACGTTTTTCAAGCCGTGAGTGATATTTATCTTCAATCCAAAGCTTATTAAAAACAGATTTTAACTCTGGAGTTATAGCACTAGCCCAAAGTTCTTTAGGGAAGATATTGATACGCCCAAAGCTGTCGGGGTTCCTTAATAGCATCTGTTTAGCTTCATTAAACTGCTCACGACTAACAGTTGGCAAGACATTACAACCGGCTGATAGGCTCTCGCTATATGTTAGTAACATATTCGCAATGGGAGCCAGCCGACGATCGATATGTGCACGATGGTTCATAAAAGCAATAAAGGGTTGCAATATATGTAATGCTAATGTTTTATCGTTAATCTGTTTTTCCAGATAAGTCCAACACTTTTGAAAAACACCTTTCCAGATTGAAACAGGAATCCATCCCCATGAAAAGGGTAATTCTTCCTGTATATCATAAATCGTATCGCTATCACCAGAAAGACATGATGATATTAACAACTGAACAACCACGCGGTAATTACTCGAAATACCTCTGAACAAATCCAGATCCAGCAAGGATAAGCCATTATTCATTTTGTATTTCTTAATATACTCTATTAATAAACAGCAATAATTTTGCAAAGGGTTGTTGTCTATTTCAAAAATTAGCTCATTAAAATTTTTTTTGCGCTGTTCTGTGTCTGCTTCGCATAGAGCATTTAGTAATAAATCATTTGTCTGCAATACAGGTAACATCCATTCAATTACTGGTGCAATACGAACTGTACCATCAAGTTTTCCCACAATTAACCATGGGCTATCATGAACATTCAGACCTGAAAGATCATAAGCAAATTCATCTTTTTTTAGCAGAGAGATGTGTAAACCTGGATCCTTAATAGAAATAGCCTCAACAACCAGCTCATCTATTCTATTGGGAGGAAAAACAATAGAGTTTTTTATATCTACCAGTAATTCTTTATCGTGTTCAATAAAACTACCATCATAGCGTTTAATATTGAGTGTTGCTTTATCCTTTCCAAATCTGTCAGAGTAAAAATCAACACATAATGTACTATTACTGTTCCATGCACATGCCAGCATAGCATTTAGCAAATTATAGTTCTCATAAAGTGAAATTTGTTGTAATTGGTCATTGCGGCCTGATAAAAGAGGAAGGTCGGCATGTAAATAATGGAATTTTTCAGCTACTGGATTGTCATCCAACAACTCGATATTCAGGTATCCTTTTCCGGCACAAGATATGGTTAACAACTCAGCATCTATTCCATGCAAATGTGTTATAGATGCCACACCATCAAAATAAACAGAACCATCATTAGTTACAAATCGGCCACCACTAACCGGCTTAGGTAATAATAATTTAAGATTAGAACCATCTTTCCAGGAAACCCGTAAATTAATGGTACTTTCCAGCATCTGCGATGAATTACAATAAATAGCACACTCGTTTTGTGAATAATCGGACTTAAGTGTTACCTTTTCATTGTTTGAATATTTATCAATTCTAGTATCCGTTATACCAGAAAGCATTATAATGCCTTGCTGAGCACTCTCAGGTATAATTTTAATATCGAAGTCTGCTGGTAAAACTACAACTTTACCGCTAAATAAAACCTCACCGTTAACTATTCGCCGGACTTCTATCTGCCCTTTTGGCATTTCTGATGCAACAGAATACCAGGCATTGTTACCTGAACGAATGGATCGCCAAAAAAGTTCTTTCTCCGGTACAATGCCATATTGCAGCTCCTTTTTCCAACCGATCTTCGGCCAGGCTCGATGGACAGGATAATCCGATTTAACCAGTTCAACTTCTGTCGATTTAATATAATATTCAATCGCAGAATCATAAAGTTGCTGGGTGCGAATTGTACAAACTGCACCATCATGTAAAACAACGCTAAATACTCCACTTATTTTAGTTAAGCTGCGTTCACTGTTTTTCAGCAACCTTGGGATATCAAACTCACCTTCTCCACTAATATCTAAATGGCTATTTTTCGGTAGCGAAATAAACAGAGCATTTAGCCTGGAACTCACAGACCCCATACCAACAAGTTTTAGCTGCGATTCACTCTCATTCATCGCTTCAAAAACCCAGGGAAGTTCTTCAGTAAGTTCATAACCGCCTTTTGGAATTGTGTGGCCTAACAGAATTGGACCTTCATGAAGCGACAATGAGATTTCGGCCATTGCATCTGCACCAGAGAGTTTTTGCATTGCAATAGGTAATAACTCGACCCGCCAATCTTGCTGCTCATAACGGCTTAGCATTGCCAACCTTGCCCCGCCATTTTTCCATTTTCCTGAAATGATGAGTCGGGTCTGCTCCGGCTGAATATTGCATTCAAACAAAGAGGTTAACTGTTCTGTACGCATTGTGGCCGGGAATCGGAACCGGGCATCGCAATACCAACTGTCATCAACATCGACCCAGATTCTTTCAACCTGAAGACTACTTGCACTGCGTATTTCAGAAGATTGAGAAAGTAATCGCCTTACAATCTCAGCAGCATTCGCTTCGGGGAGAACGAGTGGAAGTTGAAGATGCCAGTCTGGAGAGAGCTTACGTAATGCAGAAACGGGATCACAGCTTTGAGGAGGATGCTCACTAAGTAATCGGCAGAGAGTCTCGCAGAATTCACCGGCTATTTCATAGACCAGTTCGTTTTGCATTGTGACAGGAATCGTATCGCCTAATTCTTGTGCAATTTTAGCGGCAGGATATTGAGATGATTGCCCACGAAGCGCCTGATATATCCTTCTGAAATAGGTAATCAAATAACCGCTCTCATTTTCAATCATGCGGATAGGTAAACCACCTTCACAAGCCAGTGTATGAAGATAACCCGAAGCTTGCCCCAGGTTTCTTATCTTTCTTTTCCAGTAGCGAATGCCATCATTAACCAGCTTCTGTCGATGAACATACGGAACTTTCCAGTCAATAGAATCTAAAATTGTGTCCCATTTAGGGTGTCCGACCGTATGAGTCCGGCGGATAAACTCTGCGGCATATATGCTAAATAGAACATCGCTATAGGAAATGAATATCGTTCTGGGATAACTACGGGGGGCATAAGTACGCAGTAGTTCTGCCAAACTTTCGTACTCTGTATCAGTACAACGGTAAGCATATAACGCCCTTCCATCAGCTCCGGATAATGAACGGCGACTAAAAAACATGTTAAGCCATTGCAAAAGTGGGTTAACTGGAGTTTTCACAAGCAACCTGCCTTCCTTTGATACAATTCGTAACAGGTTACTATCATCATAAAAAAGCTCAACCCGATGAACTCGCTAAAAATGAGACAAATCATTTATATCTCGAAAAAACTTGTTACAATCATGAGCACTACACCGGACTTAACCATATAAATTATGCGTGTTTTGTTTGTTTTTTAAACAATTACACTATCCATTATTTACACAGGTATCAAAATGTTAGCGCAGCTTTTTGAGCAGTTGTTTCAATCGATAGACTCTACACTGATCACCAATATTTTTATCTGGGCTGTTATATGCGTATTTTTATCAGCGTGGTGGTGTGACAAAAAAAATATACATAGTAAGTTTAGAGAATATGCTCCAACCTTAATGGGGGCATTAGGTATTCTGGGTACTTTCATTGGTATTATTATTGGGTTACTCAATTTTAATACCGAAAGTATTGATACCAGCATCCCCGTATTATTAGGTGGCCTAAAAACAGCATTCATTACAAGCATTGTAGGTATGTTTTTTGCCATTTTATTTAATGGAATGGATGCTTTCTTTTTTGCCAATAAACGAAGCGCGTTAGCAGAAAATAACCCTGAATCTGTTACACCTGAACATATCTATCATGAATTAAAAGAGCAGAACCAGACTCTGACTAAATTAGTCTCGGGTATTAACGGTGATAGTGAAGGTTCTCTTATTGCTCAAATAAAATTACTACGTACTGAGATTAGCGATTCCTCGCAAGCACAATTAGCTAATCACACTCATTTCAGTAATAAGCTTTGGGAACAACTTGAACAATTTGCAGAGCTGATGGCAAAAGGTGCTACAGAACAAATTATTGATGCTTTGCGGCAAGTCATTATTGATTTTAATGAAAATTTAACTGAACAGTTTGGTGAAAACTTTAAAGCACTTGATGCCTCTGTAAAAAAACTTGTTGAGTGGCAGGAAAATTATAAAACGCAAGTTGAGCAGATGTCAGAACAATATCAACAAAGTGTCGAGTCCCTGGTTGAAACAAAAACTGCGGTTGCCGGGATTTGGGAAGAATGTAAAGAAATTCCACTGGCTATGTCTGAACTGCGTGAAGTGCTTCAGGTGAACCAACATCAAATCAGCGAACTCTCCCGCCATTTAGAAACCTTTGCCGCCATCCGCGATAAAGCTACAACCGTATTACCTGAAATACAAAACAAAATGGCTGAAGTGGGTGAACTGCTGAAATCCGGAGCTGCAAATGTTAGTGCATCTCTTGAGCAAACCAGCCAGCAAATACTTCTTAATGCAGATTCAATGCGCGTGGCCCTGGATGAAGGTACCGAAGGATTCAGACAATCGGTTACCCAAACACAACAAGCATTTGCTTCGATGGCACATGATGTCAGCAATTCCTCCGAAACCCTAACCAGCACGTTAGGTGAAACAATTACTGAAATGAAACAAAGTGGTGAAGAATTCCTGAAATCACTAGAGTCGCACTCGAAAGAATTGCATAGAAATATGGAACAAAATACGACTAATGTGATTGATATGTTCAGTAAGACTGGTGAAAAGATTAACCATCAACTATCCAGTAATGCCGATAATATGTTTGATTCAATCCAGACATCATTTGATAAGGCAAGTGCAGGGCTGACTTCTCAAGTCAGAGAATCAATTGAAAAATTTGCTCTATCCATCAACGAGCAGTTACATGCTTTTGAGCAAGCAACTGAACGTGAAATGAACCGTGAAATGCAATCATTAGGTAATGCTCTGCTTTCAATCAGCAAAGGTTTTGTCGGTAACTATGAAAAACTTATTAAAGATTACCAAATAGTTATGGGGCAGTTACAAGCATTAATTTCTGCTAATAAACATCGCGGGTAATCGATCATGGATAAGATTATAGGGAAACAATTACCTAAAAAAGATCAAGATAATGAACACTGGGTATCCATGTCAGACTTAATGGCAGGGCTGATGATGGTTTTCATGTTCATATCTATTGCGTATATGCACTACGTACGTATTGAAAAAGAAAAAATTAAAGAAGTTGCCGTAGCCTACGAGAATGCTCAGTTACAGCTTTATAATGCTCTGGATATTGAGTTTGCAAAGGATTTACAAGACTGGGATGCAGAGATCGATAAACAGACTCTGGAGGTTCGATTTAAATCACCGGATGTTTTATTTGGCTTAGGAAGCACAGAGCTTAAACCAAAGTTTAAACTCATTCTTGACGACTTCTTTCCTCGCTACCTAAAAGTTCTTGATAATTATCAGGAACATATTACTGAAGTCCGCATTGAAGGTCACACAAGTACTGACTGGACAGGAACAACGAATCCTGATATTGCTTATTTTAATAATATGGCACTATCACAAGGTCGTACACGAGCAGTATTACAATACGTTTATGATATAAAAAATATCGCGACACACCAACAATGGGTTAAAAATAAATTTGCCGCAGTAGGTTATTCATCTGCACATCCCATTCTTGATAAAACCGGCAAGGAGGATCCTAATCGCTCTCGTCGTGTCACCTTCAAAGTTGTAACAAATGCTGAGTTGCAGATTAGAAAGATTATTCAGGAGTAAGAGATGAAATTATCTATCGACATTTCAGAACTTATTCAATTAGGGAAGAAAATGTTACCAGAAGGAGTCGATTTTTTTCTGGATGAATCCCCTATTGACTTTGATCCTATAGATATTGAGTTATCCACGGGTAAAGAAGTTAGTATCGAAGATCTTGACCCTGGTAGCGGGCTTATCTCTTATCATGGCCGCCAGGTTCTTTTATATATTCGGGACCATTCAGGGCGTTATGATGCGGCTATCGTCGATGGCGAAAAAGGAAAACGTTTTCATATTGCCTGGTGCAGAACTCTTGATGAAATGCGGCATAAAAATCGATTTGAAAGGTATCATGCAACTAACCGCATAGATGGTTTATTCGAAATTGATGATGGCTCAGGTCGGAGCCAGGATGTTGATTTACGGGTATGTATGAATTGCCTCGAACGACTTAATTATAAAGGAAGTATTGATAAACAACGAAAAAGAGAGATTTTTAAATCATTCTCATTAAATGAGTTTTTTTCAGATTATAGTACCTGTTTTCGTCATATGCCTAAGGGTATCTATGACAAAACAAATAGTGGGTATGTCGAAAACTGGAAAGATATATCTAAATCAATACGAGAAAAGGCCAAGTATACCTGTAATGATTGTGGTGTCAATTTATCAACCGCCAAAAACTTGTGCCATGTCCATCATAAAAATGGCATCAAATATGATAATCACCATGAAAATCTGCTTGTCCTGTGTAAGGATTGCCATCGTAAACAGCCCCTCCACGAAGGTATATTCGTTACCCAAGCTGAGATGGCTACCATTCAACGTTTACGTTCCCAACAAGGTTTATTAAAAGCAGAATCCTGGAATGAAATATATGACCTGACTGATCCGTCAGTGCATGGTGATATTAATATGATGCAACATAAAGGCTTTCAACCTCCTGTTCCTGGGTTAGATCTTCAAAACTCAGAACATGAAATTATTGCAACCGTAGAAGCAGCATGGCCAGGTCTTAAAATTGCAGTTAACCTTACTCCCGCCGAAGTCGAAGGATGGAGAATATATACCGTGGGTGAGCTGGTTAAAGAAATACAAACCGGAGCCTTTACGCCAGCAACTTTGTAAATTCTAACACTCCGTGAAAGTTAAGACTTTCGCGGAGGATAAATAAAATTTTCCTGATTTGTGACTCAAATTACAAAAGTAGTTTATGGCATAGCTTGTCTGGTTTTTATGGTGTAATAGGTATAAAGGTTTATGCTATGGTTAGCCTCATACTTAAAACTTCCCTCATATTGGTGAAGATTAAATCTTGGTAGGCAGGAGACAGTCACAATGAATAAAACAATAACGGCGCTTGCTATCATGATGGCCTCATTTGCCGCGAACGCGTCTGTATTGCCGGAAATTCCAGTACCATTTAAAAGTGGTACCGGAGCAATCGATAACGACACTGTCTACATTGGTTTAGGTAGTGCAGGAACGGCATGGTACAAGCTGGACACACAGGCCAGAGATAAAAAATGGAAAGCTCTGGCTGAATTCCCCGGTGGCGCAAGAGATCAAGCAACGTCCGCATTTATTGATGGTGATTTGTATGTATTTGGCGGTATTGGCAAAAACCAACAAGGTTTAACCAGGGTGTTCAACGATGTGTACAAATATAGCCCAGCAACTAATACCTGGATTAAATTGATGTCACACGCACCGATGGGCATGGCGGGTCATGTGACTTTTGTTCACAACGGCAAAGCTTATGTTACTGGCGGTGTTAACCAAAATATCTTCAATGGCTATTTTGAAGATCTCAACGAGGCTGGAAAAGATTCAGCAACTATAGATAAAATCAACGCCCACTATTTTGACAAAAAAGCAGAAGATTATTTCTTCAATAAGTTTTTGTTGTCTTTTGATCCCTCAACACAGCAATGGAGTTACGCTGGCGAATCGCCCTGGTACGGGACGGCTGGTGCGGCGGTTGTGAATAAAGGTGATAAAACCTGGCTTATTAATGGCGAAGCTAAACCAGGATTGCGAACGGATGCCGTATTTGAACTTGATCTTACCGGCAATAACGTAAAATGGAATAAGCTTCCTCCCGTCTCATCACCAGATGGCGTCGCTGGCGGTTTTGCGGGGATAAGCAATGATTTTCTTATATTTGCCGGAGGTACCGGATTTAAAGGCTCGCGGGCAAATTACCAGAACGGTAAGAACTATGCGCATGAAGGCCTGAAAAAATCATATAGCGCTGATATTTATCTGTGGCATAACGGGAAATGGGAGAAATCTGGCGAACTGACGCAAGGTCGGGCCTACGGAGTATCATTGCCCTGGAATAATAGTCTATTGATTATTGGCGGTGAAACTGCGGGTGGTAAAGCGGTGGCGGATTCAGTGTTGCTCTCAGTGAAAGATAATAAAGTTACTGTGCAAAACTAACTTTTCAGGGTTTCCATTGCCTGAAAATAAAGATGTTGTTCATCCCGGAATAAAATAACTGGCGCGGTTTGCGCAGATACATCCTGCGCCCGCCATATCACTTTAAAAGAGAACTGACAAACGCGCCTGATGAAAATCCAAATAATTTGAGCAAGGGATATAACGGTTCAGCGTACCGAATTCCTGAGAACAAGACGACGGCGCTACGAAGCCGTCATTTCAGTCGGGGGATGATTGTAGACAAATTTGTTGACGCTATTTTGCAGTTTTGGCGCGAAAGATGAGCGTTCATTAATTTGATTTATTTGCATCCATCAACGCTTTTAACTCCTCCGGCGTAAACGGTGGTTTGCGTCGGTGCAGCATCGCATGACAATTAGGGCACACAGGAAATAAAAAAACAAATGAGATCAAGGTAATATATCTTCGCTTGCAGGCTTGAACAACAGAAAATTTGCGAGCATGATCGCAATTATTTCACTGCCAGGGATATCAATGGCTTCCAGTAAATCGCTACAGCAGGCAATTGCCAACATAAAAATCTGGCACAAGGGTGAACAGCGCGCACCGCATAAGCCGTTGTTATTGCTATACGTATTAGCGGGATACCTGAATGGACATCCGCGCCTTTTCGATTATGGCTCGGAAATCTACGAACCTCTGCACAGTTTACTGGAACGTTTTGGGCCACAGCGTTCACAGTACCGACCTGATATGCCGTTCTGGCGATTACAAGGCGACGGATTCTGGCAATTACACAATGCCGGGCTTTGCTCAACAGCAGGGAGCAGCCGACAACCGCCAGTGAAGGAACTGACCGAATACCACGTTGCAGGCGGTTTCGATGAACAGCATTACGCCCTGGTAACCGGCAATAAAAAACTCATCAACACTCTGGCACAACAGATACTCGAAGCGCACTTCACCGAGAGTATTCAGGAAGAAATCGCTGACGAGCTGGGTTTTGATCTCCAGCAAATCCGTAAACAGCGCGACCCGTTATTTCGCAAAAATGTATTACGTGCTTATAACTACCAGTGCGCGATATGTGGCTTTAATATGCGCCACGATGACGCCACCGTCGCGCTGGAAGCTGCGCATATAAAATGGAAACAGCACGGCGGTCCTTGTGAAATCCCTAATGGCCTGGCGCTTTGCGCAATTCACCATAAAGCCTTTGATAAAGGATCGATTGGCCTGGATGAAAATATGCGGGTGCTTGTCTCGGATGCGGTAAATGGCGGAGGTATTGTTGAGAAACTATTCTGGGATTTTGACGGGAAAACTATTGCGTTGCCACAGGTGCGTAAAAATTACCCTTATGAGGGGTTTGTGGAGTGGCATCGGAAAGAGGTTTTTAGGGGGTGAGGTAATACTTATTTTGCTGATTTAACGTCTCTATCTGATTCAATTCGGCATCATGAACAGCCATGATATGCTTAATACCGGGCGAAAAAATTAGACCGTTATGATCGGTTTAGATTTCCGTTATTACTTGCATTCGCTTTCATTCCTAAAAGCCCCTGCCGTTAATGCCAGGCGCATTACGCAAAGGAGAATGATTAGTAAACAATAAGATTGAAAATCAGGAAGGCGACTCGCAATAAATCTGAAAGTCGCTTTCACATTGTTAAAATATATCCCTTACCACTCCTGTGTTGTGAACTGTTCATCACACTTATAGCTGACGTTGATCCAGACTGCTATATATCGCCTTTATTTCATTTTTTACGCCTTCGCCACGGTACACCAAAGACGTATCATATCGTTGATATTTATCTTCTCGCGCAGCACTGAACCAGTTAAAAGATCCAACGCACAGCAACTCCTCATCTCTAATCACAATTTTGCTGTGAACGCGATTCACCAATTTTGTAGCAATGCCCATATTATTGAGCTTTTCGACTGCATCATTTAGAAGATGCAGTTTCTCCTGGCGCTTATCATCATCGATATGCGCAATATTGCAGTTTTTATCCGTTACCACGGTAATATCAATACCTCGGGAGCGGGCCAGAGCCATTGACGTCAGAAACCCCGTTTGCTCCACTTTTTGCCAGGATAACCAGGGGGAAATAATCGTGATCTTCTGTTGAGCTGCGGCCAGAGCATTATTCAAGAATTCATCATGCTGCTCCACACCATGCAACGTTGAAATTTTTGTCTGTGCGGAAATTAAATCCTGTCGTTTCTGAAACTCAAATTGCAACGCATTATTATCTGAAGCAAACAGAAATTTTGCCAATAACCCTCGCGGCGAAGATGCGGGCTGCATCTCAATAAGGTCCATATCGCCAAAGACCAGAAAACTATCCTTAGCGCGTGAGACAGCAACATTGAGGATACTGCTGTTGCTATCAAGAAACCTGCCATCTTCATGTTTTGAGTAGACTGGGGAAAAGAGAACAATCGCCCTTTCCGCACCCTGCAAGGAGTGCACAGTCCCCACTGTCAGTGAGCCCTCTTCGTCTTTGTCATTAATCTCCAGCTTACGCAATGACGTTTTGATGGCATTAACCTGCGCCGAAAATGGCGTCACAACACCAACAACTTTGTACAGAGGTTCCCCGTAATGGCGCTCTATATCATCCTTATGTGTCGCCAGCCATGCTGCTATTGTTTCAGCTTCAAGAGGGTTATAACGGCTCCCCCCATTTGGCTTCATGCCTCGGCCATCAATATGCAGATATCCCATTGCGGGAAAAATCGTCCCTTTTTCCATCCCTCTTTTAGGCTGCAACTTACCGTGATAGCAAAGTGAGTTACAGTAGCCGATGATGTTATTGAAACAGCGACGATGCTCATACAGATACATTCCGCGCTCGAACTTGAGATCATACTGGTAGCGGGAGTTGAACTGGGCAACCTGCATTACGCTACCAGATGCTGCACTTTTTCCAGACCCACACACATGGGAATATGTATTTATTAACTCTTCCTGAGTGCCACCAGAAAGAATATTCTCCTCAAGCATATTGCCCATATCAGTAACGGGTAGACAATTCCAGATTGGAGCTATTTGCTCCGTATCGCCAATCACCAGTGCTTTCTTCGCCAATGCAAAAGAGGCCGCAGCAACCTCCGGGAGTACCTGCCCTGCTTCATCGACAATCAGTAAATCGGCAAAGTTATATAAATAATTATTATCCGATGTTCTGTCCCCACCAAAAGATTTTCTCCTGTTCATATGGTAAGGCAACATGTAGCAGGTCATTACCACACAAGGAGTAAGTTTCATTCTTCTTAGCCAACGAGCCTCGGCGATAGTTGTCCCGGTAATTCCTTTTTCTTTTTGCAGGTTATCAATTGCCGCCATATCCATCAGCCAGCGACCTTCCCAATAATGAGTCGCTAACAAGAACGCTGGAAAACGAATCTGAGTATCGGCAAGCTCGTCCGCTCCGGCGAGGTTCAGCTCATCGTCTCCCCTGTAGCCCAGAGCATAAGTCAACCCGCGCCATTGTTTTGCTGCTTCCATTTCGCTTCGGGCTATGTCCTGCGCAAAGTTGATATTCTGTTGGCACACCGCCTGCTCTTGTTGCGCTTTAGCGATCAAACTATCGATAAATTTATCAATATCTTCGGGACAATTTCCCTGGAACGCTGTCATTCTTGCGCCGAACGTAGAGTCCAGGAAGAGGTTAATCTGGTAATGGCGTTTAGCACGAACAGCAGGGAGCCATGACAAAAATGCATACATAAGCGACTCATCGGCACGGTATTGCTGCCACTGCTTTTTACCTCTGGCTAAAAGTGAAATTTCATTGCCAATATTGAGAAGAAGTGTGTTTTTGTCCTGAAGATACTGGTCGAGATTCTCACTGATGACTCGCTGTTCATGGCGGATATCATTGAGTCTGCGCCATGCGGGTTCGATTTGCTGAAGTTGCATAAACTGTGAAGTTAAACGTTCATGCAAAAGCGTCACTACATGCTCTGGCGAATTGCACTCTCCAGCTCCAAACGCCGCCTCCGCTTTTTCAAGGTAAAAGGCCCGGGCTTTTTCCAGATATTCCAGGGATTCAACGCGGTTAAAAAAATCTTCAGTCTGGTATTTCTTCGCTGCCTCAACCTGACGGCTTTTAGACGGAAAATAAGCGCCATAGCTTATTACTTCCGGCAACCAACGCCCAGACATTACGCCAAAACCAGTAGAGAAATCTTTTCCAAAGGCTTCAATAATATTGGTGACGGCCTGATTGTTAGTCGATGTGGCAATAATTACAGGAGGTTCAGTTTGATTAAGTGCGGCTCTTGTCCATTCGGTGGCAATAATAGAAAGCACCAGCGTAGTTTTACCCGTTCCCGGAGGACCGTTGACAGCGAGCATATCACCCTGCTGTTGAGTCAGATAATGGCTCAGGGCATCGCGCTGCGCCACTGCCAGCGGAAACTTATCGCCGGAATGCCCCAGACGTTCGCAGAACATCGCATTCTTAGCGAGAAGTGACTCCACTGGGGGCATTTCATTTGAGGCAAAACGCGTTAATAGCGGAACCTTAACCTGGCTCATCAGCAGATGGTCATACATAGGCAGGATATGAACACTGGCCCCTACATGCTGGCTAGCTTTAACAATATAACCGTATCCAGCCCGTTCGTATGGCTCAGATGTAGCGACCCAATTTCCAGCGACGTTTCTTAAAAGGTTATCTGACTGTTGAAGATAATTTTGCCAATGCTGACGATACCTGGCATGGCGTTCCGCTTTCTCTTCGTCAGTTTCTTCGTAATGTTCTGGTTCATCTTCATTAATGGTGGCTGTGTTATGCGTGGTTTTGTATTTGTCATATTGCGCCAACTCACCAATAGAAAAATGACCGGAAGGGAGAGGTTCAAGCAGATCGCGGGGAATAGTGGCTGAAGCGGCAGGAAACAAAAAACCTTCCCTATTCAGAAGAGCGGAGGTAACCAGTGGCGTGATAATTGCGGGTGCACCTGCCATTTGCTCTTTGCCATGCTTTACTATGCGGTTCCACACTTGGGGCCGTAACACGACTTCAACGGTTTTTACCGACTCCCCTTCACCGTCAAAAAATGCCCGAATAGTCTCGTCATCCAACTGCCCTGCGGTGATATTTATCCATCGAATGAATGAATCTGTATCTTTACGTGAAAACGTTCCTTTACCAGATTCGGCGTCAGCTAAGGAGTTGCGCCAGTATGAAGTGAATCCCAATGTATTGCTGTCCATTTTCCATTCCGTGACATAATAGAAATCATTGATTTCATTGATGTAAATATTACTTATGATTAAACATTGTCCACGATGCGAGCACGATCGCAATAAATATTGTGCCTGGAGGATGGATTAGATTTTCTGAAAGAGCCGAATCCTTAATAGATAAGCGCAAACATACTTGGTTCGGTATTCTTAAAGGAATTAATATGGATTGAACCAAGTTGACGTTAGTTGAAAAAAACAGCGGAAAAGATTTGCGTGGCGCGGATTTCAGGCATAAAAAAAGACCTCAGTTGAGGTCTATTTACATACTTTTGGTGCGAAGGCCGGACTCGCATATTCATTTAAATTGTTGTAAAAAATGGATTTTATTAATAATTAATTCAATTATGCCCCCTTTTGTGCCCCCTCCATTCGCTGTTCACATTTTGATTTTTGTTGATTATTTATCCAAAAATTATCGAAGAAATAGTCAATCCAGTTAGGTTCCGTTAAACGGATCCAAACCGGGACTTGACTCAACAAAAAATACTTTTTTTTCGCAAAACCATGCACACTATTCACTCTGCAACTTTTAATTTATATATCAATTGGTTATGTATTAACAGTTAGGTGAAGAGTGAACTGCTATCTCTACATTCGTACGTTTCCAATAAGAAACCCGGCATCAGCCGGGTTAGTTGTAATTATTTGATTGTTGGCTCATCACACTTGGGAAGCCAGTCTGCATTACTTTCCTCTTTTAAAGTGAGGTTAGTCTGCATTCCCTGATTAGTTCGCCGCTTCTCATAATTTAGCCCGTATTCCTTCAGCATAACTGGTAGCCCTTTGCCAAACATTGTCAGGCTAAGGGTATTTTTAAAGCCATTAGCCTCCATGTATACGAGATAGGCATGGTAAAGGTACGTACGTGGCTGGCGCGGGACAATATTGGCGTTCCCCATAAACATGCCGTTGGTGTCAGGTAATGCCTCAAGGTAGCCACAAAAATCAAATGCTGGATCAGCATCACGCTTGATGGTGAGAGCCTCATCAGAATTCTGCTGCGACTGAAGCAATGTTCTGGCGCTCATCGGATCGCTGAAACGCTGCATGAGCTGACGAACAATCACAGCCAGTTCTCGTGCAATTTTATCTTTCAACTGCGGATCGCGTTCTTCCGGTGCTATCTGCTCAGGAAAATGCAGAATAACTCTCCTGCGGGACACACCACCACTGCGATCAGTGAAGCGCATAGGATTATTATTTACGGCCAAGATAACCGCCGGAATATGTGTTGAATAAGCATTCTGATATTTGGGGTCCACAGATACTGCATCGCCACCAGTTATAGCCTTAAGCCCGGCGCCGTCGCCGCTCCACTTCTCCTGATCAGGCAGGCGAATAAGAGAAAAACCTATCAGAGCCGCACGTTCTCGCGGGGACTCCAGCGTTTCAATGGTCGCAGAGGTGGCGTTATCCTCTCCAGCAAGCATGGTCGCAATTTCAGCCAGAATACTTTTGCCACTTCCACCAGGGCCAGTCACTTCCAGAAAGAGCTGCCAGTCATAACGGTTCGCCAGCACCATAAATAACGCTGCAAGAATAATGTCGCGTTTTGCTGGCTTGTGTCCGGCGGCCCGGTCCAACCAACGCCAGAATGCCGGGGCATGAGTTTCAAGCGTTTCCCCCTTTACCGGTGGCGTGAAATCGACTTCACACAGGGTACGCAGCCAGTTCTCTTTACAGTGCGGACTAAAAAGCCCTGTTCGCGTATCGAGAACGCCATTACGAAAACCAATCAGATGACGTGACGGATTTTGCTGCTGCGGAACAATTAACTTTAATGTTTCCACCAGTGAGGCAATTTTTCCTGAGGAAAACGGTGCCCCGAGGCGCTGGAAAAGGGCTGCGACATCTCGGGCAAAATCTGACTGAGAAATAACTTTCCACGCTCCAGACTCGTAGCGGGATAAAAGCTGCCCGTTCGGATCAACCGCCAGTGCATCCCTGTAATGCTCCCGAACCCTCTGAGCTTTTTCGCTGACACTCATCGCTGTGAATTCTGCTTCACTCATTGTGTCGAAAGGACTGGCGTTATGTGGCTTCAAAGCCTCAAGAATTGCCTTCCGGGTGGATTCCTCTCCGTATTGGGTAAGCGCATCATTCCAGTCACCAAAAACCGGTGGCAGCACAATGTCACACTGACTCGCTTTTGCAGCAGTTTCAGCCCTGTTCTGGCCTGAACCATTCAGATCGCGGTCCGCTGCAATAATTAACTGATATCCAGGATACTTATTATGGGCAACGCTGCTCAGAGAAAGAAAGTTGACCGACGAAAATGCCACCATGACGGCTTCTCCTGTCAAATAATGAATGGTAAGCGCCGTGGCGTAACCTTCCGCAATCCAAATCCTTCTTACAGAACTCCCGCCCCCTTCTATCAGATGATAGGCCTCCTTAACCTGACCTCCTTTAAGAAAACACTTGCTACCATTGCCACTGATAAGCTGAATATTCACCAGCTCCCCGTCAGCGTTATAGAGTGGGACGATCAAATCACCGGGGCGGAACATCACACCACCGGCCTTATGAGCTGAAGTCAGCTCATGGCAAATATGCTCCGGGAAACCTTTATGTGTAAGATAAGTGTTTCCGGCAGATTCACGCGAGGCTTGCAGCAGTCGCGCGGCAAGTGCTGCCGCTGCATCTTTCCCGCTATCGGTATCGGCGGTTAACGTCCTGACCTCGGAATTAACTATAGACAGATCATGTGTCAGTCCATGTATCCTGTCAGCTGCTTCACTGATATCCACATTCAGTGCCCTGGTGACAAGCGCTAAACCATCCCCGGCTCCGCACTGATTGCAGAACCATGTTCCGCGTCCTTCCTGATCGTCGAAGCGAAAACGATCTTTACCGCCACAGACCGGGCAAGGCTGATGGCGATTTTTCAATATATTCACGCCCAGCGCTGGCAGAATCTGAGCCCAGTGACCGCGGGCAGCCTTCACGGCCTGACTGACTTTCATTCCTGACATGACGCAGTTCTCCCTCAGTGTAAAACCGGCTTTTTGATGTGACGGACGCATAACTCATCCATTACGGCTATTCCGAGCTGGGAGAGTGCGGGACAGGACATTAGAGGGCCGTATTCCATCAGGTCTGAAAGCAGGGCGCAGGCGATTTCCATGCCTTTTGTTTGCCCGTGCTGTCGCAGATAAAATCCTTCAAGCTCACGGGCAATAGCGGTTTCAATTTCATCCAGAGTGAGCTGCAGATGGCGGTTTTGCTGATAGCAGGCACTCAACCAGGCGCAGGCTACCGCGCGGCGATACAACGCTACCCGAAGTGAAAGGGAAAGAGTGCGTGATTTCATTGCACCACCTCCATGTTCATGAGGTCATCCTGGCAACGCTGTACCACGCCATCAAGCTGCTCTGTCATCAGATAAATCAGGGAAACCAGTTGTTCACATTGAGCACTGGCAGGTTTTTCGTAGCAATCCTGAAGAACAGCCATTCCAGTGACAAACTCTCCCACGTTACGAAGATGCTTCAGGCGGAGAATATCGTCATAAGAGATTGCGGCGTGATTCATTAGATCACCTCCCGGACAGGCAGGCGAGCAGCAAGACAAAGCACATACTCATGGACCAGTGAAAGACGTGCATGATGCTCATTGCTGGCGATGATACGCAGCATACTGATACGTGGTTTACGTTCTGCACGACGAACGGCGGCAAAAACAAATATAAATTGAGGATGTGACGGGGCGAGGATCGTAGCCATAAGGGCAACCTCCAATAAGTAGCGGTAAATGCCACCACCGGAGTTCCTACGCTCATGGGTGGTGACCCGAACGGGGGTAGGAATACCGGCCTTATTGGAAACCGGCCAGCCCGAAGGCTGCCCCGCCCGGACCACCATTATCTGAAAGGGGCTAAGGTATAAGCACCGCAGCCCGAAAAATGGGTGTGCCTGAGCAACGACGTAAAAAAAGACGCACGGCGCGTCTGGTGTCGCCAATAAGTAACTCGGGTTCCTACGCCCGGCAGCCGATTTTGCGGCAGCGGGAAAACTATACCTGGAAAAGATATCAGGACGCAAGCCAGAAAAAAGGAGATGAGACTGCAAAGCAAGTTTCACGCATGGCCTCCTTGCTCGCGGGCAGCAATTCGCGCCGCCATCCATGCACTGACCTCCGACTGTACCCAGGCCACATTTTTTCCACCCAGGGATATCTGCTGCGGGAAGGCATCGCGGCTGATAAGGTCGTAGATGGTTGAACGGGATAGCCCGCAAAGGTGCATCACTTCAGGTAATCGTATGAAGCGCTCCTGCTGAGCCGGAACCGGGAGCACCGGAGCAGCTGGTGCCGGGGTGGAAACGGAAATACTATTCATCTGGCTACCTCTCTAATATGTTTACAACAGTCCGGGCAATTCCATGCGGATTCAGGTAGCTCCTTATTATGTTTATATAAGCGGCTCGCGCATGCTTTATTTATTTTGTGTGAAATGTTGATTTCTCAAAAAATAAAACAGCTAAAAACCGTATGAAACGAACAAAAACAAACAATTCCTTTATGGAATATAATAAGGAGCATCAATAATAAAAAAGTCTATTACACTAGGCAGGATCACAGCTCAAATCTGAACCAGCCCATATCATTCAGGGCTTTACATCATAAGCACTAAGACAACACCTGATTAATAAAAGAGCCAAAAACGGCCAAAAATAAACAGCTCACCATATGTATCAATAAATCCGATGATTAAAGAAATTAAATTACCATCTTACTTCCGCATGTATCCGAATGTGTTTAATGAACATCAGACAAATTCATTTTTATGAATATTTTCCTGAAATGCAACTGAGTGCAGGGAGGTTGAATGTTCAATTATTAAACAGATATAAGACATCTTTTATTCTTTACATAGAATATGTATTGAATACTGGTGAATATTGGTGAGGAGAAAAGATCCAGTAATAAACTGAAATAAATATCGCGACTTATATGAAAAAGAAATATATGTTTAATTTTATCTCTGTGAACAGTCATGAACAGTAGATGATCACTTTAATTAAAACACTACACCACTTAACCACATGTATTTACTATATTTTTATTGAAGTGAACAGTAGTGAATAGTATGTATTAAAGGAAGCGTGTAGATCAGACATGACACCTTTCTCTGGCTAGCCAGAACAAGGTCATTGTTCAGTCACTGACACAATCCTCCTCGGTAGTGCGCTTGTATGGACCCCGGCACAATTGACACAACAACAAAACACTACCGGAGCAGCCATGACAACTGTTAACCAGATCTCTGATGCAAACATTACCCCCACCCTCCCGCCGAAAATTCGCGAAGCGGTGGAAAAAGTTAAGGCAGCAAAAGCTGTCTGGCAGGAAGAACGGCGAAAACAAACCGAAGCTGCTGCAATGACTGAAACTATCCGTAAACGTCAGGAAGATACAAAAACGGAGACGCAGGCGCTTAATGATGAATGGCGAAACCTGTTTCGTGAGAATCAGGGGAATATGACGCCACGAATGAAAAAACTGCGGGCAGAAATCGCCCTCGGACGCGAAACACTAGATGAGTTCGAAGATTTGCTGGCTGCTCAGGCTGCAGAAAATGAATTCCTGCCATGGAAAACTGCGGATGCTGCAAACCGCTACATCAGCGAACATAATCACCTGATTGAAACTCATGCAGTGTGGCTCTGGAATGAGTTTATGAAGGAACACGGCCAGAAACTTATTCAGATCCTTGGACTGCTGAAAATGACTCTGGGCCGAAGCGCATCTTCTGTTATCGGTGTAGTTCATACCGTAAACGACCCCGAAAGTGTGCTGAAGCAATTTATCAGCGAGCAACTCACCACTCCGGCACTGTTCTGTAACGTATCTTCAACGGATGATATTGCCCTGCCGGGGATCAGCATTTATGCGGACGATAAAGCCATACAGGATGCCAGACAATCACCCAGCCCTGCAGCACGTTCCCGGATGCTTAAACAGCGTGACATGGCTAAAGGGGGCGAGAAGGAATGAATACCGGAACCATTACTCAGGAAGCTCTCAACGATTACCGCGCGGCAATAAAAAGCTGGCTGACACTACGTAATGTGCAAAGTACCAGCCAGCTTCGTCTGGCTGCTTTGCTGGATACTGAAGAAAAACCCGCAGCATATGCCAGCCAACTTGAGGATCTTCGTGAGCGTCTTGCACTCCTCGAATGGCAGATTAACTGTGCCGCCCGGGATGGTCTTTATGCTCACCAGATTGTGCTGGAAAGCTGTGTTACAAGCGCAACTGAAAACTTCATGAGCGAGCATGGTGATGCACTCACTGACGCTCTGGCTCCTTTTCTTTGTGCACCATACGGGCTTGAGGCGGCAATGAAAATATTACGAACCGCTGTAGCCCGACAAACGGAAGTCCGTACTCCGGTAATTTCAGCAGCATATAAGAGCATTATCGACGAAACCGGATTAACGGTGGATGCATCAATGCGCGCTGATGCTTCAGCCAGTTTCACCCCGGCACAACATAAAGTTTTCCTGGCCCGCCTTAACCGACTTAATGAAAAAGGAGTGTGCTGATATGGCCCTGAAGTGTCCTGAATGTGGCGCGGTCGCTCACGCCAGAACCAGCGCCTATGAAGCTCCGTCGGTTAAACGCTCATGGTATCAGTGCCAGAATCTGGAATGTTCCTGCACATTTACCGCACTGGAAAGCGTGGATACGATAATTATGAAGCCTCGGTGCAATGAACAGGAATCAGACAAAGCAAAAATACCGGAAAAACAACAGCAAACTCTCAATCGCTATGGCTCCGCGTCAAAGCTGTCAAACCGTCAGCAAATTCCTGTCTGATTAGCAAAATACGACCACGAAGTCCCGGTCCAGTACCGGGATTTTTTACGCCTTTTCCCTGGCTGGCCTGAGAGCGTATGAGTGCATATCTATGGCGCATGAAAACGCATGAGTCTCATGCGCCATTTTTGACGCGAAAGCCCTTGTGTGGTGGCTTCTGAGACGATTTACGGGGTGCATGAAAACCAGTCTGTTAAGCGAAGCGGGCAGGCGGGCGGGGCTGCTCGCGCTAAGGGAGAAAATAGCAAACTCAGCCGCGCAGGCGGTGACAATGATTGACGAGATACTGGCTGGCAGTTGCTGAAATCTCCGCAATGATTCAAGAACTGCAGTGTATCGATGCAGCACACGTAAACTGAGCGGCGCTACGGGTAATATTTATAGATTTGTCATCCTTAGTGAGCATGGTTCTCACTCTTGTAACCTCTACCTGTACAAGATATCGTAAGACCTCAGATCAAACATGCACGTGTATTAAAGGTGGGCAAGCGTGGCGGGAAGATAATTGTGCGCACTGTAGTCAAAGATAGTGATTGTGATTACTTTTTCTTCCAGCCGTGGTGTAGTAAATTATTGGGAACAAACTCTTAATGACATCAATGGATAATGATTATGACTACAAATCCGGACGGATACATCTCATTTTTAAAACCCGGTAGTAACGACTGGAAAGCATTAGATAGTAAATCGTTTATTTATTGGCGAGACTACATAACGAATGAAAGTTTAGAAGAGTCAGGAGATTCTATTTCTCCAGCACAATCTCTTACTGATGGTGAAAAGAAGGAGTTGAAAGACAATCAGGCATATATAAACGAACTATTACTAAAATCATTACAATTCCCAAATCTTGCATTCTTCGCTGGGAGTGGTACTTCGCTTGGGGACGTTGGAGGACCAAGCATGTGGGATCTCTGGAAGTGTGCAATGTGGAGTGAATCTTCTATAAACGAGGATGGTCAATTAAAACCTGATGCTCAAATTGTTTGTGATAAAGTAAAATATAAAGAGCGAGAGTATCCTAACATAGAACACTTTCTTTCTAATTGTGAAGCATATTTAGCATTTCATGATGATGAAGAAGTGTTGAATTTTTTAAATAAAGTTAAAACAATTATTTTAGACAAATGTCGCTCATTTATTGATGATGGCAACTGTGATCTTTCAGCTTACATCAATTTATTACAAAAAATGGGGAGGAGGAGAGTCAGAGATCCTAGACTAAAAGTTTTCACAACTAACTATGATTTAGCCTTTGAAACAGCTGCTTCTGAATTAGGAATGATGGTAGTTGATGGTCTTTCATATACAGGAGTTCGCAGATTCGATGGTAAATATTTTAACTACGATGTTGTTAAAAGAGATGAAAACGAGCATGAGTTTGTAGAGGGCGTATTCCAGTTATTTAAACTCCACGGTTCTGTAAGTTGGATAAGAAAGGATGGGCAAATATATGAATCCAGCCAACCAACAGCAACAAACGCATGTCTAATATATCCAGCGAAAGGTAAATATCAGCAAGCCTTTATTCAACCTCACTTAGAATTACTTTCAAGATTGTTAGATTTCTTGAGAAAAAGAAATAACTGTTTAGTTATATCTGGATTTGGTTTCAATGATGACCATCTTTCTGAACCAATTTACTCAGCAATAAAATCCAATCCAAGCATGAGGTTGATTATAGTAGATTTCAAATGTGCAACTCATATTCGGAATAAAGGGGGGGACGGTTCTAGTAAATATTGGGATTTACTAAAACAACTCTCACTATCAGGTTATGACATTCACTTCATAAATGCATCTTTCAGTGATTTTGTTAAATTAGTTCCCAATCTTAAAGCATTAACCCCAGCAGAACAGTTGGCTAAGGTAATAAAACAAGTAGGAGTTAACAATCAATTATGATTAATACAACACTACAGCTTGGTATTTTGAGGGGCGACCTTAAGGTTGGAGTAGTCTCATCAATTTTTGCTCAAACAGTTAGAGCAAATTTAATCTATGCAGGGGAACTCAGCGGAACATATATAGAAGGTTGTAGATATGGAAAAGGAGAAGTTGGTGAAATATTATTAATAGAAGGACAACAATCTATTGTTCTTGGCCGTTTAATAGAGGTTAAATTACCAGAGCGAGATAGAGGTGAAATATCTGTCGGGTCTCAAGGAAACTTCAAAGTTGATGCTATCGGCATTATACAACTTCTTGGAACTATTGATCCTTCAAATTTTAGAATTGATTCAGGAATCAAATCATATCCTCGATTAGGAGATCGAGTTTATTCTGCTCCCTTAGATTTTATTTCTTTAATACCAGAATTAATTAATAAAGGAATTAAAGATAACGAGGAAGAAAGAATAGGTATTGTATTAGGCATTATATCTGGAGGGGCAACAAGTATAGTAACTGTTGAACCTGATAAACTCTTCGGTCGTCATTGTGCTATCTTAGGAGCTACAGGCGGTGGAAAAAGTTGGACAACTTCCAAGTTAATTGAAGAGTGTTCGAATTACGAAAACTCTAAAACTATAATAATTGATGCAACCAGTGAGTATAGATCGTTTAAATCTGATTATTGTTTACATTACCATTTAGGTGCCCCAATAAATAAAAACATAAATTCTTTAGAATTTAGAATTCCACCTACCGACTTTGTTGAGTCAGACTTTATTGCCATGTTCGATCCTTCTGGAAAAGTACAGGGTCCTAAGCTAAAAGAAGCGATAAAAAGCCTTAGATTAGTAGCTTTAGAACCTAGAATAGCAACCGATGGTATTTTAAAAAAAATCAATCAACCTAAAACAGATTATCGACGCGCAATGAATACTGGAGACAACTCTAAACTTGTTGATAATCCATCACAACCATTTGATATAACAAAACTTATAAAACAGATTGTACAAGAATGTTGTTACGATAATGGAGATAATACTTGGGGAAACGCTGCAACTCAAGACTTAAGCTATTGCTCATCTTTGTTAACCAGAATTCAAGCAGTAACGTATGCCAACTCGTTAAGGTCTGTTTTTAATAGTAACGAGGATATATCCACACTAGGTGAAATATTAGAAACTTTTTTACAATCTGATAAACGAGTCCTAAGGTTATGCCTAAGTGATGTTAGCTATGAGTTTTATGCTAGAGAAATTTTAGCCAATGTAATCGGCAGAAAACTTTTAACTTTAGCTAGGCTTGAAAAATTCAGAACAAGACCGCTGTTAGTTATTGTTGATGAAGCCCATAACTTCCTTGGCAAACGGGTTGGTTCTGAAGATCATGCAATTAAACTTGACGCTTTTGAGATGATTGCAAAAGAAGGCAGGAAATATGGCCTTAATATATGCTTAACAACTCAAAGACCCAGAGATATCACTGAAGGTGTGCTTAGTCAAATTGGAACCTTATTGGTTCATCGCTTAACAAACGACCGAGATCGAGAAGTCGTTGAGCGTGCATGCGGTGAAATTGATAAATCTGCAGCATCTTTTCTACCAAGTCTCAAACAAGGTGAAGTTGCTCTTGTAGGGGTTGACTTCCCTATTCCTATGACCATCCAGATAGATAAGCCAATATATCCACCAGAATCTGATTCTCCAGGCTATTGCAATATATGGAAAAAATAATTAGTAGGGTCTTTGACCCTACTTTAAAATTTTTAAAGCTAGATAGTTTTTTTTGCAAAGTCGTAGGGGGTTATATATTCCTGAGTGTTAGCATCAAGATAATCGGCCCACCACTGAACCATTAAACGACGCTCATCCAAATGCTCTGAAGTATGAATATAAGCAGCCCTAACGCTATTACGCTCAGAGTGGCTTAGCTGACGTTCTATCGCGTCATCACTCCACAACCCTGATTCGCCCAAAGCACCGCGCGCCATAGTTCTGAATCCATGCCCGCAAACTTCGGTTTTTGTGTCATACCCCATTGTGCGCAAAGCACTGTTAACCGTGTTTTCACTCATAACTTTAGTTGCGTCATGATCTCCCGGAAACAGTAGCTCTTTATCACCACTAATCTGCTTAAGCTGCTCTAACAAAATCATCGCCTGCCGACTAAGCGGAACGATATGCTCCTCTTTCATCTTCATCCCACGGTACGAGTAACGGACACCTTTAATTTCTTCTCGTTTTGCCGGTATACGCCAAAGAGATTTATCGAAGTCGAATTCATCCCAGCGAGCGAAACGCAACTCACTGGAACGCACAAAAGTTAGTAAGGAAAGCTCGACTGCAATCCGTGTCATTAAACGGCCACGATATGCAGCAAGACGTGCAAGAAACTCAGGGAAACGGTTAGAGGGTAAAGCTGGATAGTGTCGTGCTTTGGTTGTCGATAACGCACCGGCCATGTCACTTGCTGGATTTGAGTCGATGTAATCGTTCTGTACCGCATACCGCATAATGGCCGTGACGCGCTGTTGTAGGCGCTGAGCGACGTCGTGTTTACCACTGGCATCAACTTTTTTAATCGGGGCTAATAGGTGGCTGGTTTTGAGCTGGCGAATGTCGGACGAACCGATATGAGGGAAGATATAAAGCTCAAGATAGCGAAGAACGCGCGATCGATGGTCTTCACTCCATCGCTTGTTACTGGCATGCCATTCACGAGCAATGGTTTCGAAAGTATATGCCCCTGAATTCTCGGCCTGAGCTTCTTTCTGTTCGGCTTTTGGATCAATGCCCTGCACTAAAAGCTTTTTAGCTTCGTCGCGCTTTGCTCTTGCCTGAGCAAGCGTCACAGTAGGCCAAACACCAAAAGCGAGGCGATCCTCTTTTTTGTCTGAGGGGCGTCTGTATTTCATGCGCCAGTATTTAGAACCCTTGGCCGAAACCTCAAGATACAGACCTCCGCCATCGGCCATTTTATAGGTTTTGTCTTTTGGCTTTGCGGTCTCGACCTGTCTGGCGTTGAGCTTCATTTGGGGGCACATTCCTAATCGAAGTTAAGATGCCCCCAATTATGCCCCCAATGACATCCGGATTTCAACGGACTATCTCGGACGACTCAGGACGTAAAAATCGCTGCAAGCATTGATTTTAAAAGGATAATTGGACTTTTTCGGATGGTCTTGGAAGTACTAATGGTGCCGAAGGCCGGACTCGAACCGGCACGTATTTCTACGGTTGATTTTGAATCAACTGCGTCTACCGATTTCGCCACTTCGGCACTGAAGAGGTATGCGGAAAACGTTGTGAATTATACCTGTCATGCGCCACCATGCAAGCGCCAGCTTGTGCCATCCTCGCTAAGTGCTGAAAATTTCAGCGTTGTCTTCAGCGATATGTAACCTTTGTCACACTCCAGGCCCCGCCCTACCATGCTCTACACTTCCCGGGCAACACCAGTGAACGACAAAAGCATGTCGATAATCAATAACGAATAGGGATTCTCGCAATATCCGCTACTTACCGAACATAAGGTGATTCGCCGCGTGGTTGCCCAGGGTAGCGCCGCGCAGCCGTGGTCACTGCGGCGCCTGTATTCGCGATAATCAGACCAACTTCTGGCAAGGTGCAGTGCCTACAATTATGAATTGCGGAGGCTTTGTTGGTTCACTTCTGCCAGGCCTTTAAGATATCTCGCAATCGGCTGAATTTAGTGGTGAAAACTTTTTAACCGTGCCTATACTCCAGACAGGGAACTGGAGGAAATCTCATGAGCGAATCACGTTTAATTGCCCGCACGCCGGACACAGAACTGTTTTTACTACCCGCTATGGCTAACCGTCACGGACTGATTACTGGCGCAACGGGGACAGGTAAAACTGTCACGCTGCAAAAACTGGCGGAATCTCTGTCAGAAATCGGCGTTCCGGTGTTTATGGCCGATGTAAAAGGTGATTTGACCGGGGTTGCGGCAGAAGGTACTACCTCGGAAAAACTGCTCGCTCGATTGAAAAATATCGGCGTCAACGACTGGCAACCACATGCGAATCCAGTGGTGGTATGGGATATTTTTGGTGAGAAAGGTCATCCAGTGCGGGCAACGGTATCGGATCTCGGGCCGTTGTTGCTGGCGCGTTTGTTGAATCTCAACGATGTGCAATCTGGCGTCCTGAATATCATTTTCCGTATTGCTGACGATCAGGGATTGTTGCTTCTCGACTTTAAAGATTTGCGGGCGATTACCCAATACATCGGTGATAACGCCAAATCATTCCAGAATCAGTACGGTAATATCAGTAGCGCATCGGTTGGTGCCATCCAGCGCGGATTACTGACGCTGGAACAGCAAGGGGCAACGCATTTCTTTGGTGAGCCGATGCTGGATATCAAAGACTGGATGCGTACCGATGCCAACGGTAAGGGTGTTATCAATATCCTTAGCGCCGAAAAACTCTACCAGATGCCTAAACTGTACGCCGCCAGCCTGTTGTGGATGCTTTCAGAGTTGTATGAGCAACTGCCGGAAGCAGGCGATCTGGATAAACCGAAACTGGTGTTTTTCTTCGACGAAGCGCATCTGTTGTTTAACGATGCGCCACAGGTGCTGCTGGATAAGATTGAACAGGTAATAAGGCTTATCCGTTCAAAAGGCGTGGGCGTCTGGTTTGTTTCGCAAAACCCTTCTGATATTCCGGACAACGTGCTTGGGCAGTTGGGTAATCGCGTTCAGCACGCTCTGCGCGCATTTACACCGAAAGACCAGAAAGCGGTGAAGACGGCAGCGCAAACCATGCGACCTAATCCTGCATTTGATACGGAAAAGGCGATTCAGGAACTAGGAACCGGCGAAGCGTTGATCTCTTTTCTGGATGCGAAAGGAAGTCCTTCTGTGGTAGAGCGTGCGATGGTGATCGCGCCTTGTTCACGGATGGGGCCAGTGACAGAAGATGAGCGTAATGGCTTGATTAATCACTCCCCGGTGTATGGCAAGTATGAAGATGACGTGGACCGGGAATCCGCCTATGAGATGTTGCAAAAAGGCGTACAGGCAAGCACCGAGCAGCAAAATACCCCTCCGGCCAAAGGGAAAGAGATAAGTGAAGATGACGGTATTCTGGGTGGGTTGAAGGATATTTTGTTTGGCACTACTGGACCACGCGGCGGGAAGAAAGATGGCGTGGTGCAAACAATGGCGAAAAGCGCCGCCCGCCAGGTGACGAATCAGATTGTACGCGGTGTGCTGGGGAGTTTGCTGGGGGGAAGAAAAAGGTAAGTCAGGTGCTGTTTGTGTTCTCTCACACCAACTTGCCTTTGCCTGATGCACTACGCTTATCAGGCCTACGCCACTTTACTAACAATAATAAAGGGAGCTTTAGCTCCCTTTATTCGTTCATCAGGTTACGATTTTCTCATTAACAGCCACAGACTGATTAAGAAGAAGCTGGCGCTTGGCAACAGTGCGCCGATAATCGGCGGGATGCCGTAAACCAGCGTCAGCGGGCCGAAGATCTGGTCCAGTACGTAGAACACAAAACCGAAGCTAATACCAGTGACCACGCGCACGCCCATCGGCACGCTGCGCAGCGGGCCGAAGATAAATGACAGCGCCATCAGCATCATTACCGCCACGGATAGCGGCTGGAAGATTTTGCTCCACATATTAAGCTGGTAGCGCCCGGCGTCCTGACCGCTCGACTTCAGATACTTCACGTAGTTGTGCAAACCACTGATGGAGAGCGCATCCGGATCCAGCGCCACCACGCCCAGTTTGTCCGGCGTGAGGTTGGTTTTCCAGATGCCGCTCACCGTCTGCGAACCGGTTATCTGTTTGGGATTGGTCAGGTCAGACTCATCAACCTGCGACAGACGCCAGACTTTATGTTCAGGGTCAAACTTCGCGGAAGCGGCATAGCGAACGGATTGCAGACGACGATTCTCGTTAAAGGCATAAATACTGATACCACCTAACTCTTCGTCACCTTTTACTCGCTCAATATAGACAAAGTTGTCACCATCTTTGGCCCATAAACCTTGCTGAGTAGAGAGCAACGAACCACCGTACATCGCCTGCGCGCGGTAGTTACGCGCCATCTGTTCGCCCTGCGGCGCGACCCATTCGCCAATCGCCATCGTCAGCAAAACCAGTGGAATAGCGGTTTTCATTACTGACAACGCGACTTGCATGCGGGTAAAACCAGAAGCCTGCATCACCACCAGTTCGCTGCGCTGTGCCAGCATCCCCAGTCCGAGCAACGCGCCCAGCAGGGCCGCCATCGGGAAGAAGATTTGCACATCTTTCGGCACGCTCAACAGGGTATACATTCCCGCGCCTAACGCGTCGTAACTCCCCTGCCCGGCTTTTTTCAGCTGATCGACAAACTTGATAATGCCGGAGAGCGACACCAGCATGAACAGCGTCATCATGATGGTGGTGAAAATAGTTTTACCGATATAGCGGTCAAGTACGCCAAAAGGTTGCATCACACCGCTCCTTTACGCGAAAAACTGGCGCGCAGGCGGCGAACCGGCACCGTATCCCAAAGGTTGAGAACAATCGCCAAAGCCAGATAAATCAGGTTAACGGTCCACATCCATAGCGTCGGGTCCAGCTTACCTTTGCCGCCGTTCGATTTCAGGGAGGTCTGGATCAGGAAGAAAAGCAGATACAGCAGCATGGCTGGCAGCATCGACAGGACACGCCCCTGACGCGGGTTAACCACACTCAGAGGCACAACCATGAGCGCCATCATAAACACGGTGAATACCAGCGTGATACGCCAGTTTAGTTCCGCACGGGCGCGATCGGTATCGGTGTTCCATAACGTGCGCATGTCCATCTGGTCGGTATCATTCGGATCCAGCGCCACCGCCTGGTGACCAATGATCGCCTGATAATCCTGGAAGTCAGTAATGCGGAAATCACGTAACAGTGCGGTGCCTTCGAAGCGCGTTCCCTGGTTGAGGCTAACGACCTGGGAGCCGTCACGCAGTTGCGTTAAATGTCCGGAATCGGCCACCACCACAGAAGGACGTGCGTTACCTTTTGGTCGAATTTGCGCGAGAAACACATCTTTGAAATCGCTGCCATCAACACTTTCGATGAACAGCACTGAGCTGCCATTGGTCGCTTGCTGGAATTGCCCTTGCGCCAGCGCAGCCATGCCTGGGTTAGCTTTCGCTTCTGCCAGCACTTCATCCTGATGGCGCGATGACCACGGCCCCGCCCACATCACGTTAACCGCCGCGACAATCGCCGTGAACACCGCGAGAACCATCGCCGCTTTCACCAGAACCGCTTTGCTCAGGCCGCAGGCATGCATTACCGTAATTTCACTTTCGGTATACAATTTGCCCAACGTCATCAGCAGCCCGAGGAACAGGCTTAATGGCAGGATAAGCTGCGCCATTTCCGGCACGCCCAGCCCCAACAGGGAGAGCACCAGATTCGCCGGAATATCGCCGTCAACCGCTGCGCCGAGGATCCTCACTAACTTTTGACAGAAGAAGATCAAAAGCAAGATGAAGAGTATCGCCAGCTGGCTTTTGAGCGTCTCCCGCACCAGATATCTTATGATTATCACTTTAAATACGCCCGTAAAAACTCGTCTTTTGCAGGATTTTAGCTTGTTTCATGGCTTAAACGTCATTTATTCTCTTGAGTCGTCGAAATCGTCGCTAAGATAATTATACTCAACGGATTCACCTCTCAGATTTTGTTCTGACGTGCCAATGCCGTAATAACGTTAAGATTAACACGAAGTCATCGCAACAGCGGACATGAGTTACGAAAGCTTGCAATTCTATCTGTAGCCACCGCCGTTGTCTTTAAGATTCAGGAGCGTAGTGCATGGAGTTTAGTGTAAAAAGCGGTAGCCCGGAGAAACAGCGGAGTGCCTGCATCGTCGTGGGCGTCTTCGAACCACGTCGCCTTTCTCCGATTGCAGAACAGCTCGATAAAATCAGCGATGGGTACATCAGCGCCCTGCTGCGCCGGGGCGAACTGGAAGGAAAACCGGGGCAGACATTGTTGCTCCACCATGTGCCGAACGTGCTTTCTGAGCGCATCCTTCTTATTGGTTGCGGTAAAGAACGTGAGCTGGATGAGCGCCAGTATAAGCAGGTGATTCAGAAAACCATTAATACGCTGAATGATACTGGCTCGATGGAAGCGGTCTGCTTCCTGACCGAGCTGCACGTTAAAGGCCGTAACAACTACTGGAAAGTGCGCCAGGCTGTCGAGACGGCAAAAGAGACGCTCTACAGTTTCGATCAGCTGAAAACGAACAAGAGCGAACCGCGTCGTCCGCTGCGTAAAATGGTGTTCAACGTGCCGACCCGCCGTGAACTGACCAGCGGTGAGCGCGCGATCCAGCACGGTCTGGCGATTGCCGCCGGGATTAAAGCCGCGAAAGATCTCGGCAATATGCCGCCGAATATCTGTAACGCCGCTTACCTCGCCTCTCAGGCGCGCCAGCTGGCAGACAGCTACAGCAAGAATGTTATCACCCGCGTTATCGGCGAACAGCAGATGAAAGAGCTGGGGATGCACTCTTATCTGGCGGTCGGTCAGGGTTCGCAAAACGAATCGCTGATGTCGGTGATTGAGTACAAAGGCAACGCGTCGGAAGATGCACGCCCAATCGTGCTGGTGGGTAAAGGTTTAACCTTCGACTCCGGCGGTATCTCCATCAAGCCTTCCGAAGGCATGGATGAGATGAAGTACGATATGTGCGGCGCGGCAGCGGTTTACGGCGTGATGCGGATGGTCGCAGAGCTACAACTGCCGATTAACGTTATCGGCGTGCTGGCAGGCTGCGAAAACATGCCTGGCGGACGTGCCTATCGTCCGGGCGATGTGTTAACCACCATGTCCGGTCAAACCGTAGAAGTGCTGAATACCGACGCCGAAGGCCGCCTGGTATTGTGCGATGTGTTAACTTACGTTGAGCGTTTTGAGCCGGAAGCGGTGATTGACGTGGCGACGCTGACCGGTGCCTGCGTGATCGCGCTGGGTCATCATATTACTGGTCTGATGGCGAACCACAATCCGCTGGCCCATGAACTGATTGCCGCGTCTGAACAATCCGGTGACCGCGCATGGCGTTTACCGCTGGGTGACGAGTATCAGGAACAGCTGGAGTCCAATTTTGCCGATATGGCGAACATTGGCGGTCGTCCTGGTGGGGCAATTACCGCAGGTTGCTTCCTGTCGCGCTTTACCCGCAAGTACAACTGGGCGCACCTGGATATTGCAGGAACAGCCTGGCGTTCTGGTAAAGCAAAAGGCGCAACCGGTCGTCCGGTGGCGTTGCTGGCACAGTTCCTGTTGAATCGCGCCGGGTTTAACGGCGAAGAGTAATTGCATCAGGCAAAGTTGTTATTGTCGGATGCGGCGTGAACGCCTTATCCGACCTACACAGCACTGAACTCGTAGGCCTGATAAGACGCGGCAGCGTCGCATCAGGCAACGCTATTATTGTCGGATGCGGCGTGACGCCTTATCCGACCTACACACAGCACTGAACTTGTAGGCCTGATAAGACGCGGCAGCGTCGCATCAGGCAATGCTGTGTATTACCAGATGCATATTTAAATCCACCACAAGAAGCCCCATATATGAAAAACGCAACGTTCTACCTTCTGGACAATGACACCACCGTCGATGGCTTAAGCGCCGTTGAGCAGTTGGTGTGTGAAATTGCCGCAGAACGTTGGCGCAGCGGTAAGCGCGTGCTCATCGCCTGTGAAGATGAAAAGCAGGCTTACCGGCTGGATGAAGCCCTGTGGGCGCGTCCGGCAGAAAGCTTTGTTCCGCATAATTTAGCGGGAGAAGGACCGCGCGGCGGTGCGCCGGTGGAGATCGCCTGGCCGCAAAAACGTAGCAGCAGCCCGCGCGATATATTGATTAGTCTGCGAACAAGCTTTGCAGATTTTGCCACCGCTTTCACAGAAGTGGTAGACTTCGTCCCTTATGAAGATTCTCTGAAACAACTGGCGCGCGAACGCTATAAAGCCTACCGCGTGGCTGGTTTCAACCTGAATACGGCAACCTGGAAATAATGGAAAAGACATATAACCCACAAGATATCGAACAGCCGCTTTACGAGCACTGGGAAAAGCAGGGCTACTTTAAGCCTAATGGCGATGAAAGCCAGGAAAGTTTCTGCATCATGATCCCGCCGCCGAATGTCACCGGCAGTTTGCATATGGGTCACGCCTTCCAGCAAACCATCATGGATACCATGATCCGCTATCAGCGCATGCAGGGCAAAAACACCCTGTGGCAGGTCGGTACTGACCACGCCGGGATCGCTACCCAGATGGTCGTTGAGCGCAAGATTGCCGCAGAAGAAGGTAAAACCCGTCACGATTACGGCCGCGAAGCTTTCATCGACAAAATCTGGGAATGGAAAGCGGAATCCGGTGGCACCATTACCCGTCAGATGCGCCGTCTCGGCAACTCCGTCGACTGGGAGCGTGAACGCTTCACCATGGACGAAGGCCTGTCCAATGCGGTGAAAGAAGTTTTCGTTCGTCTGTATAAAGAAGACCTGATTTACCGTGGCAAGCGCCTGGTAAACTGGGACCCGAAACTGCGTACCGCTATCTCTGACCTGGAAGTGGAAAACCGCGAATCGAAAGGTTCGATGTGGCACATCCGCTATCCGCTGGCTGACGGCGCGAAAACCGCAGACGGTAAAGATTATCTGGTGGTTGCGACTACCCGTCCGGAAACCCTGCTGGGCGATACCGGCGTAGCCGTTAACCCGGAAGATCCGCGTTACAAAGATCTGATTGGCAAATATGTCATTCTGCCGCTGGTTAACCGTCGTATTCCGATCGTTGGCGACGAACACGCCGACATGGAAAAAGGCACCGGCTGCGTGAAGATCACTCCGGCGCACGACTTTAACGACTATGAAGTCGGTAAACGTCACGCCCTGCCGATGATCAACATCCTGACCTTTGACGGTGATATCCGTGAAAGCGCCCAGGTATTCGATACCAAAGGTAACGAATCTGACGTTTATTCCAGCGAGATCCCGGCAGAGTTCCAGAAACTGGAGCGTTTTGCTGCACGTAAAGCCGTCGTTGCTGCGGTTGACGCGCTCGGCCTGCTGGAAGAAATTAAACCGCACGATCTGACCGTTCCTTACGGCGACCGTGGCGGCGTAGTTATCGAACCGATGCTGACCGACCAGTGGTACGTGCGTGCCGATGTACTGGCGAAACCGGCGGTTGAAGCGGTTGAGAACGGCGACATTCAGTTCGTACCGAAGCAGTACGAAAACATGTATTTCTCCTGGATGCGCGATATTCAGGACTGGTGTATCTCTCGTCAGCTGTGGTGGGGTCACCGCATTCCGGCATGGTACGACGAAGCGGGTAATGTTTATGTTGGCCGCAACGAAGATGAAGTGCGTAAAGAAAATAACCTCGGTGCTGATGTTGCTCTGCGTCAGGACGAAGACGTTCTCGACACCTGGTTCTCTTCTGCGCTGTGGACATTCTCTACCCTTGGCTGGCCGGAAAACACCGACGCCCTGCGTCAGTTCCACCCAACCAGCGTGATGGTATCTGGTTTCGACATCATCTTCTTCTGGATTGCCCGCATGATCATGATGACCATGCACTTCATCAAAGATGAAAATGGCAAACCGCAGGTGCCGTTCCACACCGTTTACATGACTGGTCTGATTCGTGATGACGAAGGTCAGAAGATGTCCAAATCCAAGGGTAACGTTATTGACCCGCTGGATATGGTTGACGGTATTTCGCTGCCAGAACTGCTGGAAAAACGTACCGGCAATATGATGCAGCCGCAGCTGGCAGACAAAATCCGTAAGCGCACCGAGAAGCAGTTCCCGAACGGCATTGAGCCGCACGGTACTGACGCGCTGCGCTTCACCCTGGCGGCGCTGGCTTCTACCGGTCGTGACATCAACTGGGATATGAAGCGTCTGGAAGGCTACCGTAACTTCTGTAACAAGCTGTGGAACGCCAGCCGCTTTGTGCTGATGAACACGGAAGGTCAGGATTGCGGCTTCAACGGCGGCGAAATGACGCTGTCGCTGGCGGATCGCTGGATTCTGGCTGAGTTCAACCAGACCATCAAAGCGTACCGCGAAGCGCTGGACAGCTTCCGCTTCGATATCGCCGCAGGCATTCTGTATGAATTCACCTGGAACCAGTTCTGCGACTGGTATCTGGAGCTGACCAAGCCGGTAATGAACGGTGGCACCGAAGCCGAACTGCGTGGTACTCGCCATACGCTGGTGACCGTGCTGGAAGGTCTGCTGCGCCTCGCGCATCCGATCATTCCGTTCATCACCGAAACCATCTGGCAGCGTGTGAAAGTACTTTGCGGCATCACTGCCGACACCATCATGCTGCAGCCGTTCCCGCAGTACGATGCGTCTCAGGTCGATGAAGCAGCACTGGCCGACACCGAGTGGCTGAAGCAGGCGATCGTGGCGGTACGTAACATCCGTGCAGAAATGAACATCGCCCCGGGCAAACCGCTGGAGCTGCTGCTGCGTGGTTGCAGCGCGGATGCAGAACGTCGCGTAAATGAAAACCGTGGCTTCCTGCAAACGCTGGCGCGTCTGGAAAGTATCACCGTGCTGCCTGCCGATGACAAAGGTCCGGTGTCCGTTACTAAGATCGTCGACGGTGCAGAGCTGCTGATCCCGATGGCTGGCCTCATTAACAAAGAAGATGAGCTGGCGCGTCTGGCGAAAGAAGTGGCGAAGATTGAAGGTGAAATCAGCCGCATCGAGAATAAGCTGGCGAACGAAGGCTTTGTAGCGCGCGCACCGGAAGCGGTCATCGCGAAAGAGCGTGAGAAGCTGGAAGGTTATGCGGAAGCGAAAGCGAAGCTGATTGAACAGCAGGCAGTTATCGCCGCGCTGTAATCAACACAGTGAAGAAAACGAAGGCCGGAGCATGCTCCGGCCTTTTTATTTAGATAAACGGAACATACGGCATAATACCGCGAGATATCCACATTAACGGACCGCTATCCTGCGGTTTGTCATCATTGGTTAACTCCAGCGAATCAAGGTCGCCCTGGACATGGGTATTGTTAGCAATCCAGCTAACCATCCACATTTTCAGCCAGGGATAAGCCAGACCACAGGTAATTGAGGACCCCATTAATACCGCCAACATGCGCAGAAGCATACCGATCGCGGTAACAGATGAATGAAAACGAATAGTGCCATTTGCCAGCGTCAGGTTATTCAAAAACAGATTGCGTAACGTGACATAGAGATAACTGGCAAAAACAAGAATCGCGACAAAATACAGGAAATAAGAAGCCGTAATCTGCGGGTAATATTGCAATACTAGCTCACTGCCCGCATCAGACCTACCCAACATGGTCATCATCATTAACTGCTGAAATACTGGCGCAATCATAATACCAATCACAATGATGAAAGGAACCATGGTTAATATTGCGAGCATACAACCTTTAATGCATTCTTTTACGTTGACCTTAATGGAAAATTGATGGACACCAAAAGTCGCGTTATTACCCAGTAATGGCATCCACTTGCTATAGGTAATACCGTTGATAACACCCAGTCCGATGACGGAAAGCAAACTTAAGACCACTAAGTTAAAGAATAACCCACCTATCGATGTCGTCACTTGCGCAATAAGGTACAGTACGAGCCAAAAAGCTAATGCCAACAGAACAGGCAGACCTAACATAACCCACCATGCACGGAGCATTGAGCAGTTAAAGCCAAAGCGAATACCATTCAGCGAGGTCATGTTCGCCTGATACTGCAGACTCTTCACTGCCATGCAAGGAATACCGCAGATCAAGAGAGCAAACAGGAGAAAAGCAAGAACAAAGTGTTGGCCTGCAAAACAAGAAATACTGAAAAAATAAACGATCATAATAAGCAACATGCTAACAAAAATGGCACCACCTGTTCCCTTATAACTAAATGGTTGCCCCTTGAGTGTAACATGCTGATAAATATAACGACGGCATTTCACTAATGCCCACGGCCCATATATTCCCAGAGTAATAATTGTCAGTAAAAAATTCACAAGACAAATAAGAAAATACTCACCACCCTTGCCTGTAAAAACAAATGCGTGACGAGGATTATCTTTCCCGACGTTTACACCATTCATGAACTATATCCCTAAAATAAATTCCATTCATATAGATAATAATTCCAGTCAATTGATACTGGACCATCTAGAATACGCTTTATCTAAGCGATATATGCTTAATATTTTCTGATTTATCTTCTTCTTGCACCACCAAAGCGAGGGTGGTATTAAAGGGAACTATAAATCATACATTTGAAATTGAGCTATGCTATGAATGTTGTCGTTTCCCCCGCGCTCCGTTTGCGCAAACTTACCGCCGCCGATAATCCCGCCATCGCCAGCGTCATCCGCCAGGTGTCCGCAGAGTACGGTCTTACCGCTGATAAAGGCTATACCGTCGCCGATCCCAATCTCGACGAATTGTATCAAGTGTATAGTCAGCCCGGTCATGCCTATTGGGTAGTTGAGCACAATGGCGAAGTGGTGGGCGGCGGCGGGATTGCGCCATTAGCAGGTAGTGAATCGGACATTTGCGAACTGCAGAAAATGTATTTTCTTCCTGCTATTCGCGGCAAAGGGCTGGCGAAAAAACTGGCCTTAATGGCGATGGAGCAGGCACGAGAAATGGGCTTCAAACGCTGCTATCTGGAAACGACTGCTTTTTTGAAAGAAGCGATTGGTTTGTATGAACATTTAGGTTTTCAACATATCGACTATGCACTTGGCTGCACGGGCCATGTTGATTGTGAAGTGCGGATGTTGCGCGAACTCTAAAAAAATGCCCGCTAGTGTGTGCTATCGGGCATTTTAATCAATTAATTAATGGCGAACACCGTCATCGTCTTCGTCGACATAATCTTCATCGTCGCCATCTTCGCCGTTAGGATCTTCAAAATAAGTCCCCCAACCGTCGTATTCAACGTCGAATTTCTCTGCCAGGTTCATCAATTGCTCAACCTGGGCATCGATCAGATCGGCATTCAACGCGCATTCGCTGACGATGTCACAGCAAATTACGATATCCCCATCTTCCACTTCCAGCTCTTCCGGATCGGTCACTTCGTAACCGAGTTTAAACGCTTCAACCGCTGCTTTTTCCAGGGTTTCCAGATCGTCTGCGGAAAGGTGATGTTCGATGGTGTACAGCGCGTCCGGATCGCTGCCATCTTCCAGTAATTCTTCAATAATCAAACGTGTTTCTTCACGCTGTTCTTCGAGTTGTTCCGGGTTTGCCATGACTTATTCCTCTTAATGTCCTGCTGATACTCTTATTGTCACACACCACTGACATTGCCTCCACCTTTGTGACAAAGTTTTATGCTTTAGGCTTGCAAATGAATATTCATACATATAAATTGAATTTTAATTCATTATGGCGTAAGCCACAGGAGGGATCTATGTCCGGGTTTTATCATAAGCATTTCCTGAAATTACTTGATTTCACGCCAGCTGAACTCAACACCCTGCTCCAGCTAGCCGCTAAACTAAAAGCAGATAAAAAAAGCGGTAAAGAAAAAGCCAGACTCACCGGTAAAAACATCGCGCTCATCTTCGAAAAAGACTCAACCCGTACCCGATGCTCTTTCGAAGTTGCCGCATATGACCAGGGCGCTCGCGTCACTTATCTCGGCCCAAGCGGCAGCCAGATTGGCCATAAAGAGTCAATTAAAGATACCGCCCGCGTGCTTGGCCGCATGTATGACGGTATTCAGTATCGCGGCTATGGTCAGGAGATTGTCGAAACACTGGCGGAATACGCTGGCGTCCCGGTATGGAATGGGCTGACCAATGAGTTCCACCCCACGCAACTGCTGGCAGATCTGCTGACCATGCAAGAACATTTACCGGGTAAAGCGTTTAATGAGATGACGCTGGTCTACGCCGGAGATGCCCGCAATAACATGGGCAATTCGATGCTCGAAGCTGCGGCGCTTACTGGTCTGGATTTGCGTCTGGTCGCGCCACAGGCCTGCTGGCCGGAATCTTCGCTGGTTATGGAATGCCGCGCCCTGGCACAACAAAATGGCGGGAATATTACCCTGACAGAAGATGTCGCGACTGGCGTTAAAGGTGCTGACTTTATCTATACCGATGTATGGGTGTCGATGGGTGAAGCAAAAGAGAAATGGGCTGAAAGGATTGCATTGCTGCGTGGTTATCAGGTGAATTGTAAGATGATGCAGTTAACTGGTAACCCGGAGGTCAAATTCCTCCACTGCCTGCCCGCGTTTCATGATGACCAAACAACGCTTGGCAAAAAGATGGCTGAAGAATTTGGCCTACATGGTGGGATGGAAGTAACGGACGAGGTTTTCGAATCTCCCGCCAGCATTGTTTTTGATCAGGCGGAAAACCGTATGCATACTATCAAAGCGGTAATGGTCGCTACGCTTGCCAAATAATTTCAGTACCGGAGGCGGCTTTACGTCGCCACCGGCAGGTACTCGCTTAAGCCATCAGCATCTTAACAACCGCTTTGCGAACCTGAGCAGGCTCACCCACTGCGCACAGCGGTTTATGCACTTCACCCGGATAAAACACAACAAAATCGCCTTCATTAAGGATAACTGTTTTCTCTTCAATACCTTCAGGCAAAAAGGCGATGTCTTTATCAGCTAACCAGTCAGTATCCGGCGTACCCGCAGGCTGTGTGCTAAAAGTCATTCCTTCCTGCCCTTTTAACACAATCTGGATGTCGAGATAGCGGGCATGATACTCCGCGCGACGCGCTTCATACGGCTCAGTCATATCTTCAGAGATAAGATAAAACAGACGGTTGCCTTCGATATCATGCTTACCTTTTGGCGTTTCTGCCGTAACGTGCATTTTGATATGTTCAATGGCCTGGCGTAACTCTTCTGGCAACCACGGCTGGAGATTATGAATATTTCCGATGATCATCTTTTCACTCCTCAATTAAAACAATGTTTCATTTCTCTCGTTATACGTAATTCCTTACTGCCATACCAGCATTTTTTGCTGTCCGATTGCGCCAAAGCATGTTTTCCTGCCCGCTTACCACAAAAACAAGCATTGTTAAAAACTCAATTTTAAAGCATATAAATTCACTACAATCGTTTACCTGCGTAATTTTTTGCATTAATCGCTTGATCCCACTTTCTGGCTGAGTATAATGCCGGACAATTTGCCGGGAGGATGTATGGTTCAGTGTGTTCGACATTTTGTCTTACCGCGTCTGAAAAAAGACGCTGGCCTGCCGTTTTTCTTCCCGTTGTTCACCTATTCCCAGCCCCTCAATCGAGGGGCTTTTTTTTGCCCAGGCGTCAGGAGATAAAAGATGGCTAATCCGCTATATCAGAAACATATCATTTCCATAAACGACCTTAGTCGCGATGACCTTAATCTGGTGCTGGCGACAGCGGCGAAACTGAAAGCGAACCCGCAACCAGAACTGTTGAAACATAAAGTGATTGCCAGTTGCTTCTTCGAAGCATCAACCCGCACCCGCCTCTCTTTCGAAACCTCGATGCACCGCCTGGGCGCTAGCGTGGTGGGATTCTCTGACAGCGCAAACACCTCACTGGGAAAAAAAGGGGAAACGCTGGCTGATACCATCTCGGTTATCAGCACTTACGTCGATGCGATTGTGATGCGCCATCCACAGGAAGGTGCAGCACGCCTGGCCACCGAATTTTCCGGCAATGTACCGGTACTGAATGCCGGTGATGGCTCCAACCAACATCCGACGCAAACCTTGCTGGATCTGTTCACCATTCAGGAAACTCAGGGACGTCTTGACAATCTTCGCGTCGCAATGGTCGGCGACCTGAAATATGGTCGCACCGTTCACTCCCTGACCCAGGCGCTGGCGAAGTTCGACGGCAACCGTTTTTACTTCATCGCCCCGGATGCGCTGGCAATGCCGCAGTACATTCTGGATATGCTCGATGAAAAAGGTATCGCCTGGAGTCTGCATAGTTCCATTGAAGAAGTGATGGCGGAAGTGGACATTCTGTATATGACTCGCGTGCAAAAAGAGCGTCTGGACCCGTCCGAATACGCCAACGTAAAAGCGCAGTTTGTCCTGCGCGCCAGCGATCTCCACAACGCCAAAGCCAATATGAAAGTGCTGCATCCGCTGCCGCGTATTGATGAAATTGCGACGGATGTCGATAAAACGCCGCACGCCTGGTACTTCCAGCAAGCAGGCAATGGGATTTTCGCTCGCCAGGCGTTACTGGCACTGGTTCTGAATCGCGATCTGGTACTGTAAGGGGAAATAGAGATGACACACGATAATAAATTGCAGGTTGAAGCTATTAAACGCGGCACGGTAATTGACCATATCCCCGCCCAGATCGGTTTTAAGCTGTTGAGCTTGTTCAAGTTAACCGAAACCGATCAGCGCATCACCATCGGTCTGAACCTACCTTCCGGCGAGATGGGCCGCAAGGATCTGATCAAAATCGAAAATACCTTTTTAAATGAAGATCAAGTAGACCAACTGGCACTGTATGCGCCGCAAGCCACGGTAAACCGTATCGACAACTATGAAGTGGTCGGCAAATCACGCCCCAGCCTGCCGGAACGTATTGATAATGTGCTGGTCTGCCCGAACAGCAACTGTATCAGCCATGCAGAACCGGTTTCTTCCAGCTTTGCCGTGAGAAAACGCGCCAATGATATTGCGCTCAAATGCAAATATTGTGAAAAAGAGTTTTCGCATAATGTGGTGCTGGCCAATTAATTGCGGTTGGTAATAAATGTCAGGCTCCCTATAATGAGCCAGACTTTTTACCGCTGTAATAAAGGAGAAATCATGAGCAAAACTATCGCGACGGAAAATGCACCCGCAGCTATCGGTCCGTATGTTCAGGGCGTTGATCTGGGCAGTATGATCATCACTTCCGGTCAGATCCCGGTAAACCCGAAAACTGGCGAAGTACCGGCAGACGTCGCTGCACAGGCGCGTCAGTCGCTGGATAACGTAAAAGCGATCGTGGAAGCGGCAGGTCTGAAAGTGGGCGATATCGTTAAAACCACCGTGTTTGTGAAAGATTTGAACGATTTCGCAACCGTAAACGCCACTTACGAAGCGTTCTTCACCGAGCACAATGCCACCTTCCCGGCACGTTCTTGCGTTGAAGTTGCACGTCTGCCGAAAGACGTGAAGATTGAGATCGAAGCGATCGCTGTTCGTCGCTAATCTTGAGGGAAATCCGGGCTATCATGCCCGGATTAAGTCTGATGACAAAAGCAAAATCGCCTGATGCGCTACGCTTATCAGGCCTACGTGATTCCTGCAATTTATTGAATTTGTAGGCCGGATAAGGCGTTTACGCCGCATCCGGCATGAACAAAGCTCACTTTGTCTGCAATCTGAATCCTGGCCACCATGCCCAGTTAATTCTTTACTGCCAGCCGTAACGACGACTATAAACCCCTTTAACCAACTGCGTTAACACCATATACCCTGCCAGAATCGCAATCAGCCACGGGAAGTAACTTAACGGCAGTGCCTGCAGTTGCAGATAATCAGCCAGCGGTGAAAACGGCAACGCGATCCCCACGACTATCACGATCGCGGTCATCGCCATTAATGGCCACGACGCACAACTCTGAATAAACGGCACACGGCGGGTGCGGATCATATGCACAACCAGCGTTTGCGACAGTAATCCCACCACAAACCAGCCCGACTGGAACAGCGTTTGCGTTTCCGGCGTATTCGCATGAAATACCCACCACATCAGGCAAAACGTCAGAATATCGAAGATCGAGCTGATCGGTCCGAAGAAGATCATAAAGCGGCCAAGATCCGCCGGATTCCAACGCTGCGGCTTTTGAATTTGCTCGTCATCAACGTTATCAAACGGGATCGCCACCTGTGACACATCGTACAGCAGGTTTTGAATAAGCAAGTGTAACGGCAACATCGGCAGGAAGGGCAAGAAAGCACTCGCCACCAGCACGCTGAACACATTACCGAAGTTAGAACTTGCCGTCATTTTGATGTATTTCAGCATGTTGGCAAAAGTTCGGCGTCCTTCAATAACCCCCTCTTCCAGTACCATCAGGCTTTTTTCCAGCAGAATGATATCAGCCGCTTCACGGGCAATATCTACCGCCCCGTCCACAGAAATGCCGATATCCGCCGCACGTAACGCTGGCGCGTCATTAATACCATCGCCCATAAAGCCAACCACATGCCCTTCGCGCTTCAGTAAGGTCACAATGCGTTCTTTATGCATCGGCGTCAGGCGGGCAAACAACGTGGTACGCTGCGCGAGATTTGCCAGTTCGTCGTCAGATAGCGTTTCAATATCACTACCAATTACCACCTCTCCCGCATCTAGTCCCACTTCATGGCACACTTTCGCCGCCACTAATTCACTGTCGCCAGTAAGGATTTTGACGGTAATTCCACTCGCTTTTAATGCCTTCAGTGCCGGAGCGGTTGTCTCTTTTGGCGGATCAAGGAAAGCAATATATCCTTCGAGGATCAGGTCGGATTCATCCGCCCGCTGGTAATCTCCTTCACGCGCTGACAGGTATTTCGTCGCCACCGCAACCACACGCAGCCCCTGACGATTCAGCGTATCAGTAACCCGCTTAATCTTACGCAGCATGGTGTCATCGAGCGGAACAATCGCGCCATTGTGACGCACCTGCGAACACACATTGAGGATTTCCTGCAATGCGCCTTTGCACACCAGTTGATGGTGTTCGGCATTTTCTGCCACTACCACCGACATCCGACGACGCTCAAAATCAAACGGAATCTCATCAATTTTTTGCCAACGACTGGCCAGCGAGCGCGCTGACTCTTCATCCGTACCTTCGAGCACCGCTGTATCAAGCAGGTTTTTAAGTCCGGTCTGGTAATGGCTGTTCAACCACGCGCTATGCAGCACGCGCTCACTGGTTTTACCGGAGATATCGGTATGATTCTCCAGCACAATTTTATCTTGCGTCAGGGTGCCTGTTTTATCAGTGCACAGAATATCCATTGCACCAAAGTTCTGAATCGCATCCAGATGTTTGACGATCACTTTCTGTTTCGACAGTTTTACCGCACCACGCGCCAGCGTCGAGGTGACAATCATCGGCAACATTTCCGGCGTTAAGCCCACCGCTACCGAAAGCGCGAATAGCGCAGCTTCCCACCAGTCGCCTTTGGTGTAACCGTTGATCAACAGCACTACGGGCGCCATCACCAGCATAAAGCGAATCAGCAGCATACTGACGCGGCTGATCCCTTGCTGAAAGGCATTCGGCTCGCTTTCCTGCTCGCTGACACGCCCCGCCAGTTGACCAAACCAGGTGTTGGCACCTGTGGCAATCACCATTGCTTGTGCCGTACCGCTCAACACGGTGGTGCCCATAAAACACAGGGTATCGCACTCCAGCGGATTGCTGTGCTCTGGCTGGCGAGTGGTTGCGGCTTTTTCCACGGGCAGAGACTCACCGGTTAATGACGCCTGAGCGACGAACAGATCCCGCGCCTGCAAAATACGTAAATCTGCCGGGATCATATCCCCCGCCGCCAATTTAATAATATCGCCAGGCACCAGCTGGTCGATCGGGATCTCCAGCCAGCCATTTTCGCCTTTGTCGTTAATTACGCGCAGCACCGTCGCGGTATTACTGACCATCGCTTTCAGGACATCTGCTGCTTTGGTGGAGCGCGCTTCCTGAATAAAGTTCAGCAACGTAGAAATAGCGACCATTAACGCAATAACGCCCGCGGCAAATAAATCTTCCGTGGCGTAAGAAATGCCGCCGAGGATCGTGAGCAAAATATTAAAAGGGTTGCGATAACAGACCCACAAATGTACCCACCACGGCGACGGTTGTTGCGCGGGTAGTTTATTTTCACCGTGTTGTTCGCGGGCTAATTCCACTTCCGCCTGATTTAACCCTTCTGGATGCGTGCCGAAGTTTTTCCATAATTCCTTTTCTGGCATCACCGCCATTTTCAGGCAATGCGCGCTTAAGGAAGGCGGGATCGGAATATTCGCTGTCTGTTGCGCGCCAGGCAACGGATCGCGATGGACCAGACGAGAAGGTAAATGGCGAATGAGCCGGGTAAAAATTTCTTTAAACATAGGAAGTCCCTCCGCACCCTGTAAGCATGGTGCAGAAAATATCTTCAGGCGTCGCAAAGCCTTACCTGAAGGTAATAAACATGAGCTGGGACGTTAAAACGTCACGGCCTTACACATCCGGTAATGCCGTGAAAAGACAGGCTTACCGGAAAAGTTTTAATCTCCGTCGAGGGAGAGGCGTGGGATCTGGTTCCATATAACCTCCGGTAAGTGAAAAAAGCGCCGCAAATAATAAGGAGAATCCAATAATATTCGTAGCATTTATGCCGATATAATATCCGCAAGCAACTAAACCAACGATAAACCAGACTTTACCCATTGCTGAATGCGTGGGTAAAGTTAGGCTCAAATAATTAAACGCAAATTACGGGACAACAGGATGCAAAATCGGCTGACCATCAAAGACATTGCTCGTTTAAGCGGCGTGGGAAAATCCACGGTTTCCCGAGTGCTGAATAACGAAAGTGGCGTGAGTCAGCACACGCGCGAGCGCGTGGAAGCAGTGATGAATCAGCATAGATTTTCCCCTTCCCGATCCGCGCGTGCTATGCGTGGGCAAAGCGATAAAGTGGTTGCTATTATCGTCACCCGTCTGGATTCGTTATCAGAAAATCTCGCCGTTCAGACGATGCTGCCGGCATTCTATGAACAGGGTTACGATCCGATCATGATGGAAAGCCAGTTTTCGCCACAGCTGGTTACTGAACATTTAGGCGTTCTGAAACGTCGCAATATTGACGGAGTGGTACTGTTCGGTTTTACCGGCATAACGGAAGAAATGTTAGCTCACTGGCAATCATCTCTGGTACTGCTGGCGCATGACGCAAAAGGTTTTGCTTCGGTCTGTTATGACGACGAAGGGGCGATTAAGATTCTGATGCAATGCCTCTACGATCGGGGGCATCGCAATATTAGTTATCTTGGCGTACCGCACAGCGACATTACCACTGGTAAGCGGCGTCATGAGGCTTATCTGGCATTCTGCAAAGCACATAAACTACATCCCGTCGCCGCCCTGCCCGGCCTGGCCATGAAGCAAGGTTACGAGAACGTGGCAAAAGTGATTACGCCAGAAACCACTGCGTTGCTGTGCGCAACCGACACGCTGGCGCTCGGGGCATGTAAGTACCTGCAAGAGCAACACATCGACACCCTGCAACTGGCGAGCGTTGGTAATACGCCGTTAATGAAGTTTCTCCATCCGGAGATCGTCACCGTTGATCCAGGCTACGCCGAAGCCGGACGTCAGGCTGCCAGCCAGTTGATCGAACAGGTAAACGGACGCAGCGAACCTCAACAAATCGTCATCCCAGCAGCCCTTTCCTGAGAGTTACCTTCTACCAGATTTATCCAAAGAGTGTTCAGAACACTACTGGCAGCTTCTGATGTATAGCTTTGAAGAAACCTAACCACAACTCTGTGCCACGACATTACGGTCTTTTGAGGTTGTCTGGTGGTTTCAGAGATAATCCTTCTCCAGACCATGCTAAAGCGAGTATTTCCGGGGACTTACCGGGTAGTATATTGTTTTTGTTGATTTTATAACCAGAAAATCATCAAAAAATTTACACATCGCTCTAGCGCCCGCCATCCGTACTCTCTGCTTTTTACTTTGAGCTAAATCAAAAAAAACGCAAACATCCTTAATGCAAAGCACTATATATAGACTTTAGAATGCATCTCAACCCAATATGTTGTATCCATCGTCTAAACTTGCAACAAGATACACGTCAACGAAGCCGACACAATTGTGGATAAAGCGAATTGGGATTGCAGTAAATCCCCGTAACAAGAGCTGAATAAACCGGGGCGCACTTCCCAACTTTCTGTGGATAACCTGTTCTTAAAAATATGGAGCGATCATGACACCGCATGTGATGAAACGAGACGGCTGCAAAGTGCCGTTTAAATCAGAGCGCATCAAAGAAGCTATTCTGCGTGCAGCTAAAGCAGCGGAAGTCGATGATGCAGATTATTGTGCCACTGTTGCCGCTATCGTCAGCGAGCAAATGCAGGGGCGTAACCAGGTAGATATCAACGAAATCCAGACCGCTGTTGAAAACCAACTGATGTCTGGCCCGTACAAACAACTGGCCCGTGCATATATTGAGTACCGTCACGATCGCGACATTGAACGTGAAAAACGCGGTCGTCTGAACCAGGAGATCCGTGGCCTGGTCGAGCAGACTAATTCCTCGCTGCTCAATGAAAACGCGAATAAAGACAGTAAAGTCATTCCGACCCAGCGTGACCTGCTGGCCGGGATTGTTGCTAAACACTATGCACGTCAGCACCTGCTGCCGCGTGACGTGGTGCAGGCACATGAACGTGGTGATATCCACTACCACGATCTCGATTACTCGCCGTTCTTCCCAATGTTCAACTGCATGTTGATCGACCTGAAAGGCATGCTGACGCAAGGCTTTAAGATGGGGAATGCCGAGATTGAACCACCGAAGTCGATCTCTACAGCTACCGCAGTAACTGCGCAAATTATTGCTCAGGTCGCCAGCCATATTTATGGTGGCACCACCATTAACCGTATCGACGAAGTTCTGGCGCCGTTTGTCACCGCCAGCTACAACAAACACCGTAAAACTGCGGAAGAGTGGAGCATTCCTGACGTCGACGGTTACGCTAACTCTCGTACCATCAAAGAGTGCTACGACGCATTCCAGTCGCTGGAATATGAAGTAAATACCCTGCACACCGCCAACGGTCAGACGCCGTTTGTGACCTTTGGCTTTGGTCTGGGTACCAGCTGGGAATCGCGCCTGATTCAGGAATCTATCCTGCGTAACCGTATCGCGGGCCTGGGTAAAAACCGTAAAACCGCCGTGTTCCCGAAACTGGTGTTCGCAATTCGCGATGGCCTGAACCATAAAGTGGGCGATCCGAACTACGACATCAAACAACTGGCGCTGGAGTGCGCGAGCAAGCGCATGTATCCGGATATCCTGAACTACGATCAGGTAGTGAAAGTCACCGGTTCGTTTAAAACCCCGATGGGCTGCCGCAGCTTCCTCGGCGTGTGGGAAGACGAAAACGGTGAGCAGATCCACGATGGTCGTAACAACCTCGGCGTGATCAGCCTGAACCTGCCGCGCATTGCTCTGGAAGCGAAAGGCGATGAAGCCACCTTCTGGAAGCTGCTGGATGAACGTCTGGTGCTGGCACGTAAGGCGCTGATGACCCGTATCGCCCGCCTGGAAGGCGTGAAAGCGCGCGTAGCGCCGATCCTCTATATGGAAGGTGCCTGCGGCGTACGTCTGAATGCAGACGATGACGTGTCTGAAATCTTCAAAAATGGTCGAGCGTCTATCTCGCTGGGTTACATCGGTATCCACGAAACCATTAACGCGCTGTTCGGCGGCGAGCATGTTTACGACAACGAGCAGCTGCGTGCGAAAGGTATTGCGATTGTTGAACGTCTGCGTCAGGCGGTGGATCAGTGGAAAGAAGAAACCGGCTACGGTTTCAGCCTCTACAGTACGCCGAGTGAGAACCTGTGCGACCGCTTCTGCCGTCTCGATACCGCCGAGTTTGGCGTGGTGCCGGGCGTGACCGATAAAGGTTACTACACCAACAGTTTCCACCTTGATGTGGAGAAGAAGGTGAACCCGTACGACAAGATCGACTTTGAAGCGCCTTACCCGCCGCTGGCGAACGGTGGTTTCATTTGCTACGGCGAGTATCCAAACATTCAGCACAACCTGAAGGCGCTGGAAGATGTCTGGGATTACAGCTATCAGCATGTGCCGTATTACGGCACCAACACGCCGATCGATGAATGCTACGAATGTGGCTTTACCGGCGAGTTTGAGTGCACCAGCAAAGGCTTCACTTGTCCGAAATGTGGTAACCATGACACCTCCCGTGTGTCGGTAACTCGCCGCGTGTGCGGATATTTAGGTAGTCCGGATGCGCGTCCGTTTAACGCCGGCAAGCAGGAAGAAGTTAAGCGCCGCGTTAAACATTTAGGAAATGGGCAGATCGGTTGATCTCCACGCTGCGTTAAGCAAATGCCGGATGTGATGTGAAAGCGTCGCATCCGGCGTTGATTGCCGGATGCGGCGTAAACGCCTTATCCGGCCTACACGCGGACTGATAAGCCAGGCGAAATATGAACTTCCATCAATACTATCCTGTCGACATCGTCAACGGCCCCGGCACTCGTTGCACCCTGTTTGTCTCCGGGTGTGTTCATGAATGCCCCGGTTGCTATAACAAAAGCACCTGGCGGGTAAATTCCGGTCTGCCATTTACCAAAGAAATGGAAGACCAGATCATCAACGATCTGAACGACACTCGCATCAAACGCCAGGGCATTTCCCTCTCCGGCGGCGATCCGCTGCATCCGCAAAACGTGCCGGATATTCTGAAACTGGTACAACGCATCCGTGCCGAATGTCCGGGTAAAGACATCTGGGTGTGGACAGGGTATAAACTCGACGAACTCAACGCTGCACAAATGCAGGTTGTTGATTTGATCAACGTGCTGGTTGATGGCAAATTTATGCAGGATTTAAAAGACCCTTCCCTGATCTGGCGCGGCAGCAGCAACCAGGTGGTACACCATTTGCGTTAATCACTCTTCCAGCCGTTTATCCGCATCTTCATAAACGGCTGAGTTCTCTCTCTTACCAATAGCTATCACCAACACGAGCAACTCTTTATCGTTAACTTGATAAACCAGGCGATATCCCAGAGTGCGAAGCTTAATTTTGTAGCAGTCCGGTAAATCCCGCAGTTTAGCCGATGGATTGCGCGGTCTTTTCAGCACATCCTCAAGCTTTTTTTAAATTGTTCCCGGACTGTCACGCCCAGTTTTTGCCACTCTTTCAGCGCTCGCGGATCAAAGGCCAGCTCATAGTTCATCCAGTCGGACCTTAATGGCCTCTTGTGGGTTGGCCAGTCGTTCCCTGACAGTGCGTAACAAGGCTTCTTCACTATCACTGACAGTAAGCGTTTTTACCGGCATTCGCCCATTTTCCGCAACGTACTGAAACAGCAGCCGTACGGCTTCGGTAGGCGTGATATTTAATTTTTCCAGCACCGCATAAGCCTCATTTTTCAGTTTGTCATCCAGGCGGACGTTAAGTGTGGCCATTATGCCTCCGGTAATTATGAAAAGTGTAATGCATTATAGCATTACATATGCATTACATTCATTTCTGGAAAACGCCTCGCAAAAATGGCGGCGACACGCAGAAATATGCCGTAGTGAAGAGAGATTTGGCGGTGATTTTACGAAGGGAGAAGAGAGCATTGGGCGGCGACGTTTCACCGCCCAATGAGGAATTAACGATACTTCTTGTGATATGAATTGCGGGTCGTTTTCAGTTGCTCTGCGGCGGCCTGCGCTTCTTTTACTTTACCTTCATTAGCCAGCTTCAGCGCGTCGTCAATCTGGCCAACCAGAATGTCGAAACCGTGGCGGAAGTCTTTCATTTCCGGGCTGTCTGGCGATTTTCCTTCCAGCTTCGGCGGCGTTGCTTTTTGCGCATCCAGCGCCGCGGCACGCATTTTGGTTAACGCGTCTTTGACTTGCGCCGCGTTATCCGCTTTTTCGACCACTTTTAAATTGTCGTTGAGGGTTTCCATATTGTCTTCCAGCTCAGCGGCAAACGACACCGAACTGAATACCAACGAGGAGACTGCAAGAATAGCTAACAGGCTTTTACGCATTGCTCACTTCCTTTTTTATTTACACTTCATCCTTCACACTGCCTCATCGACGGCTACGCTCATTCGCCCGAGTCACGTACTACGAGTACGCTCCCCGGCCCTCATTCACTTTCCGTCTCGATGCAGTGCGAATGATTTTGTGTAATTTTTTAGTTTATAGCGCGGCAGGTCGCGCCAGTTTTTTTACTGTCCGGCGATTTTCATCTCCGGCAACAGCACAGAACCACACTGTATATTACTGCGTGTTTCAATATCGTTACCGACGGTGACAATATTGCGCCACATATCTTTTAAATTACCTGCGATGGTGATTTCGCTAACCGGATACTGAATTTCGCCGTTTTCTACCCAGAAGCCCGCCGCACCACGGGAATAATCACCGGTAATTGCACTCACGCCCTGGCCCATCAATTCCGTCACCACCAGCCCAGTGCCCATCTCTTTGAGCATCTGCTCGAAGCTTAGACCTTGTCCGGCAATGCGCCAGTTGTGAATACCGCCCGCATGTCCGGTGCTTTTCAGCCCCAGTTTGCGCGCCGAGTAGCTGGTCAGCAGCCACTGAGTCAGGATGCCATCTTTAATAATGTCGCGACGTTCGGTACGAACACCTTCGCTGTCGAATGGCGTAGATGCCAGCCCTTTCAGCAGATGCGGATGCTCTTCAATGGTCAGCCAGTCTGGCAGAATTTGTTTACCCAGCGAGTCGAGCAGGAAGGTGGATTTACGGTAAACCGATCCACCCGCTATCGCCCCAACCAGATGCCCAAAAAGCCCGGTTGCCACTTCATTGGCAAAAATGACCGGCGCTTTCATGGTGGAGAGTTTACGCGGTGACAGGCGCGATAAAGTACGGCGAGCGCAGTCGGCCCCGACCCACTCTGGCGTTTGTAGATCGCTCATCGCGCGGCCAATGGTGTAGGCATAATCACGCTCCATATCGCCATTTTCTTCGGCAATCACGCAACTGGAGAGCGAATGACGCGTTGAGCAGTAGCCTTGCAACATACCGTGGCTATTACCGAAAACTTTGACACCGTAGTGGCTGTTAAAACTGCCGCCTTCGGTATTGGTAATGCGTTTATCCGCCTGTAATGCCGCCTGTTCAGCACGGGCCGCCAGTTCAATGGCTTCGTCTGGAGAAACTTCTGCGGGGTGGAACAAGTCAAGATCCGGCGCGTCGAAAGCCAGCAGCTCTTTGTCTGCCACGCCTGCATACGGATCTGGCGAAGTGTAACGCGCAATATCCAGCGCCGCCTGTACGGTGCGGGCAATGGCCTGCGGGCTTAAATCGGTGGATGATGCGCTACCTTTGCGGTTCTGGTGATAAACGGTTATCCCCAGCGCGCCATCGCTATTGAATTCGACATTCTCCACTTCACCATAGCGCGTGCTAACGCTAATGCCGGTGGTCTTGCTGACGGCAACTTCCGCACCGTCCGATTTGCCTGAGGCCAACTCCAGCGCAGTCGAAACTGCTTCTTCCAGAATCTTGCGCTGCGCTTCAACTTGAGAGATTACTTTCATTGCAAGTGCCATAATGTAGAGAGTTTCTCTGAAGTCTAACAGAGAACCGTTTTTCAGTGCGCATCTTAACTGGTAACATTAGCCTCTTTTTTTTAAGGAGCCTGACATGACTAAGCAGCCCGAAGACTGGCTCGACGACGTTCCCGGTGATGACATCGAAGACGAAGACGATGAAATTATCTGGGTCAGTAAAAGTGAAATTAAACGTGACGCCGAGGAGCTAAAACGCCTGGGCGCAGAAATTGTTGATCTGGGGAAAAACGCGCTGGATAAGATCCCGTTAGATGCGGATCTGCGTGCGGCTATTGAGTTAGCCCAGCGTATTAAGATGGAAGGTCGCCGCCGCCAGTTGCAGCTCATTGGTAAGATGCTGCGCCAACGCGATGTAGAGCCTATCCGTCAGGCGCTGGATAAGCTGAAAAACCGCCACAACCAGCAGGTGGTGTTGTTCCATAAACTGGAAAACCTGCGCGATCGTCTGATCGACCAGGGTGATGACGCCATCGCTGAAGTATTGAATCTGTGGCCCGATGCCGATCGTCAGCAGCTGCGTACTCTGATCCGCAACGCGAAGAAAGAGAAAGAAGGGAATAAGCCGCCGAAATCCGCACGCCAGATTTTCCAGTATCTGCGCGAGCTGGCAGAGAACGAAGGGTAATTTTCGTTGTTGATGTGAGTATGGTTTGCCGGATGCAGAGCACCGCCAGATCTGTAGGCCTGATAAGACGCGTCAAGCGTCGCATCAGGCGCTATGCTCAAATGCCGGATGCGGCGTCAACGCCTTATCCGGCCTACACCCCTGTAGGCCTGATAAAACGTCTCAGGATTACTGCGCAGCTTCCGCTTTCTTCGCCAGACCATCCAGCAGTTTCTGATGGATCCCACCAAAACCGCCGTTGCTCATCACCAGAATATGGTCGCCAGGCTGAGCGGTTTTCACCACCATTTCTGCCAGCGCATCAACATCTCCACTCCAGTGCGCAGGCTGAATACATGCTTCTGCCACTTCTGCTACCTGCCACGGAATATGTGACGGTTGCAGCAGGAAGACTTCATCGGCACGACCTAGTGACGGTGCCAAATCATCTTTGCAGACTCCCATCTTCATGGTGTTGGAACGCGGCTCAAGCACGGCAATAATACGCGCCGTACCGCCAACTTTGCCGCGCAGCGCCGCCAGCGTTGCCAGAATTGCCGTTGGGTGATGGGCAAAATCGTCATACACCGTCACGCCGTTAGCTTCGCCACGCAGTTCCAGACGGCGACGGGCATTGATAAACAATCCCAGCGCGTTAGCAGCATCAGCCGGTGCGATGCCAACATGACGGGCCGCAGCAATCGCCATCAAACCATTGTGCATATTATGTTCGCCCACCAGCGACCATTTCACTTCGCCCACTTTTTCGCCATCCAGCAAGACTTCCCATTCGGAAGCGTCAGTGGTCAGCTTTTTCGCCTGCCAGTGACCTTGCTCGCCCACCAGCTCCTGCTCACTCCAGCAGCCCATCGCCAGGGTTTGTTTCAGGTTGATGTCGTTTTCCGGCCAGATAATACGCCCCTGACCAGGAACAATACGCACCAGATGGTGGAATTGTTTCTGAATCGCTTTCAGGTCGTCGAAGATATCGGCGTGGTCGAACTCAAGGTTATTGAGGATCAGCGTTCGCGGGCAGTAATGAACAAACTTAGAGCGTTTGTCGAAGAAGGCGCAGTCATACTCGTCTGCTTCGATAACAAAGAAGTCGCTTTCGCCCAGGCGTGCAGAAACGTCAAAGTTCCCCGGTACTCCACCGATCACAAAACCTGGTTTATAGCCGCACTGTTCCAGAATCCAGGTCGCCATTCCCGCCGTGGTGGTTTTACCGTGTGTACCGGCAACGGCCAGCACCCAGCGGTCGCGCAGCACAAAATCGTGCAACCACTGCGGACCTGACATATATGGAATGTTTTTTTCCAGTACCGCTTCCACACACGGATTTCCACGGGTCATGGCGTTGCCAATAATCACCAGATCTGGCTGAGGATCGAGCTGGTTGGCATCATAACCCTGAATCAGTTCAATGCCTTGCTTCTCAAGTAAGGTGCTCATCGGCGGATACACATTGGCGTCCGACCCCGTTACTTCATGGCCCAACTGACGCGCCAGAATCGCCAGACCGCCCATAAACGTGCCACAAATTCCTAATATATGAATGCGCATACGTCACTATCCTTTTTTAATCTACCGTTCATTTTACGCATATGTCGGGCAACAGAGAAACGCATTTCAGGATAATCCGTAATTTGCTGGCGCGATTCACCTGAGCGCAACATTGAGATTATTTGTTAAGATTATTGCGGTCGCTTTACTCCATAAACATTGCAGGGAAAGTTTTATGAAAACGTTAGGTGAATTTATTGTCGAAAAGCAGCACGAGTTTTCTCATGCTACCGGTGAGCTCACTGCTTTGCTATCGGCAATAAAACTGGGCGCCAAGATTATTCATCGCGATATCAACAAAGCTGGACTGGTTGATATCCTGGGTGCCAGCGGTGCTGAGAACGTGCAGGGCGAGGTTCAACAAAAACTCGACTTGTTCGCTAATGAAAAACTGAAAGCCGCACTGAAAGCACGCGATATTGTTGCGGGCATTGCATCCGAAGAAGAAGATGAGATTGTCGTCTTTGAAGGTTGTGAACACGCAAAATACGTTGTGCTGATGGATCCGCTGGATGGCTCGTCCAACATCGATGTTAACGTCTCTGTCGGTACCATTTTCTCCATTTACCGCCGCGTTACACCGGTCGGCACGCCGGTAACGGAAGAAGATTTCCTCCAGCCTGGTAACAAACAGGTTGCTGCAGGTTACGTGGTATACGGCTCCTCTACCATGCTGGTTTACACCACCGGATGCGGTGTTCACGCCTTTACTTACGATCCTTCGCTCGGCGTTTTCTGCCTGTGCCAGGAACGGATGCGCTTCCCGGAGAAAGGAAAAACCTACTCTATCAACGAAGGGAACTACATTAAGTTTCCGAACGGGGTGAAGAAGTACATTAAATTCTGCCAGGAAGAAGATAAATCTACCAACCGTCCGTATACCTCACGTTATATCGGCTCGCTGGTCGCGGATTTCCACCGTAATCTGCTGAAAGGCGGTATTTATCTCTACCCAAGCACTGCCAGCCACCCGGACGGCAAACTGCGTTTGCTGTATGAGTGCAACCCGATGGCATTCCTGGCGGAACAAGCGGGCGGTAAAGCGAGCGATGGCAAAGAGCGTATTCTGGATATCATCCCGGAAACCCTGCACCAGCGCCGTTCGTTCTTCGTCGGCAACAACCATATGGTTGAAGATGTCGAACGCTTTATCCGTGAGTTCCCGGACGCGTAATGGTCTAAAAACGCCGGATGGTTCCGGCGTTTTTGCGTTTTAATTAACAAAAGTGAATTTGACTCGTTTAGAGACACGGAAATAGGGAATCCAGATCGCCATATGAATGATATTTTTCAGCACACCCCATGCGTCTAAAGGCTCAATTGTGGCATGAAGAAACTGTACTGCTCCCCAAATATCAGCAACATTAAATACGAAGAGAGACAGAAGAAGGGCAATATAGTAGTGCGGAAGCTGGCGTTTCTTTTTAAAAAACAAAAAAGTAGTATAACTTACCAACAGAAATACCATGGCAAATCCAACCACTTCCAGATACAGCAGAGTTCTGAGCGGTTCTTCCTGATTGCCCTGAACAAGCCCCCATGTTTGTATAAAAGAATAGATGCTCGAAATAATCACCAGCACTAAAGAAATAGCAGGTAAATACAACCAACCGCCAATTCCCATAAGTTTTTTATCCGCACAACTTTTACAATAATCGTCAGGTGGTAAAACAGCCACACCACAGTTTTTGCATGTTGTACTTAAATCCTCGCCTTCCTTTGCCCACATAAAAATATCCTTATATATCAGTTAAATTTATTCTTTTAGTCTAATTTCCGGACTCACTCTCATTACTGGCGAACTCTGACGATTCTCCCACAACACCGTTAACCCACGCTGTAAGGCAATAAAAATGAATAACAAAATGCCGATGGCGATTTTCGTCCACCATGAACTCAGCGTGCCGTCAAAGTTTATGTAAGTCTGGATCAGTCCCTGAATCGCCACACCAAAAAGCGTCCCTAATACCGTTCCAACGCCACCGCTCAAAAGTGTACCGCCAATCACCACCGACGCGATAGCGTCCAGTTCCACACCTACACCCGCCAGGGCGTATCCGGCCTGGGTATAAATCGAGAAGACAATTCCTGCCAGTGTCGCCAGTCCGGTAGAGAGCATATAAATGCGAATAGTAGTGCTGCGAGTGGAAATCCCCATCAGGTTCGCCGACGTTGCGTTGCCGCCAATGGCGTATACCTGATTACCAAAACGCGTACGATGCGCGAGGAATATGCCGATAACCACCACCGCCAGCATCAGCAGCCCCATCGCGCTTAAGCGACCACCGCCGGGGATTTTCCACGCCAGGCTTGAAAGCGTGTCATAAATTGGATGGTTTATCGGGATCGACTCTTCCGAAACGAGATAGCTGACGCCGCGCAAAAAGAACATTCCCGCAAGGGTAATGATGAACGCCGGGATCTTCAGGGCGTCGATCAGAAGCCCCATAAATGCGCCGAAGGCACAGCCCATCACCAGCACCAGTGGAAACGCCAGCAGCGGCGAGAGGCCGAAATCGCCAATCACTTTTGCCAGAAACACGCCGGTAAAGGCGATCACCGAACCGACGGAGAGATCGATTCCGCCGGAGAGGATCACAAAGGTCATGCCGACGGCGATGATCCCAAGAAAGGCATTATCGGTCAGGATATTGCAGATCACGCGCGTGGAAGCAAAGCCGGGAAACTGCGTCAGGCAGTAGAGATAGCCCAGCACAAAGACGCCGATGGTGATCATCAGTGGCAAGTTACGTTTTATCACGGCTACGCACTCCTTTAATCAGACTGATAAAGCGTTGCGACTGGACAATCAGCACGCAAAGCACCACCACCGCTTTTACCACCTGGTTCATCTCCGGCGGGAATCCCGAAAGTAAAATTCCGGTGTTCATTCCCTGAATAATCAGCGCCCCCACCACTGAGAGCAGCAGGTTAAAGCGCCCGCCCATCAGCGATCCGCCACCGATGACCACCGCAAGAATGGCATCCAGCTCCAGCCATAACCCGGCGTTATTGGCGTCGGCACCGCGAATATCCGCCGCCACGATAATGCCTGCAATCGCCGCACACAGCCCGCTCAATACGTAGGTGAACATGACGATGATTCGTGTGTTGACTCCGGCATTTTTTGCCGCACGAATGTTGATGCCAACGGCTTCAATAAACATCCCCAGCGCCGTTTTGCGGGTCAACAGCCAGAAGAAGAGAAGCGTCAGCACAGCGATAATGACCGGCGTTGGCAGGAACAATAGCGATCCGCTGCCGAACCATGAGAGATCCGGCGAGTTGAACGTGACGATCTGCCCGGAGGTAATCAATTGCGCAACACCACGTCCGGCGACCATCAGGATCAAAGTGGCAACAAACGGCTGAATTTTGAGGATCGCCACCAGTATGCCGTTCCACAATCCAGCCAGAATGCCGGTCCCCAGGGCGCTTAACAAAACAACTGGCAGGCTGAACCCCGCGACCGTCATCGCAGCCGTTGTGGCTCCGGCGATAGCCATCACCGCCCCCACAGAGAGATCAATCCCACCCGTAGCAATCACCAGCGTCATACCAATCGCCAGTAGCGCAACCGGAGCGGCGCGATTAAGAATGTCGATAGGGCTACCGAACAAACGCCCATCCTGAAGCACCACCTGCCAGAAATGCGGGGCCACCAGGCTATCGACCACCAGCACCAACAATAGCGCCACCAACTGCGGCATCCCCGTCGGCCAGCGAAAGCGCTTTTTCGACGACGCGGTGTCCGGGAGAGATTGAGGCATCACACTGTTCTCCTTACGCCGCAATGGCGTTCATGATCGCCGGAACGGAAAGCTCTGCCAGCGGGATCTCCGCCACCTGTTTGCGATCGCGCATGATAATCACCCGATCGGCATAGCCCACCAGTTCTTCCAGTTCGGAGGAGATCACCAGCAGCGCCAGACCGTCAGCGCACAGCGTTTCAATCAGGCGAATGATCTCGGCATGGGCGCCAACGTCAATGCCACGCGTTGGCTCATCGAGGATCAGAAATTGCGGACGAGTCAGCAGCCAGCGTGAGAGCAACACTTTTTGCTGATTGCCGCCGGAGAGAAATTCAATCGGTTGTTCGCTGGAAGGCGTACGAATGCCAAGCTGGCGGATAAAGCGTTCGGCAATCTCTTGCTGTTCTTTACGGGAAATCGGCCGTAGCCAGCCGCGCTGGGCCTGGAGAGCGAGGATGATATTTTCCCGCACCGAGGCGGCGGCGATAATGCCATCGGTTTTCCTGTCTTCCGGGCAAAAGCCGATGCCCAGTACCGAAGCCTGATGTGGCGATCGCAGGGTTTGCGGTTTGCCTTTGATCAACGCCGTGCCGCTATCGGCTGGTTTGATGCCGAAGATCACTTCAGCGGTTTCGGTCCGCCCTGATCCCAGCAGACCTGCCAGCCCGACGATCTCACCGGGACGTACTTCCAGATCAAACGGCGCGATCGTTCCTTTCTTGCCGTAATCTTTAAACGCTGCAACAGGATTGTCACTAAGCAATGTTCTTCCGGCACGCTGTAGCGCATGAGTATCCAGCTCACGCCCCAGCATCATTTTCACCAGTTCGATTTGTGGCAGCTCGCGGGTTTCCCGACAGCCAACAAAGCTGCCGTTGCGTAAGACGGTGATCCGATCGCTGACCTGATAGACCTGATCGAGAAAGTGAGTAACGAAGATCAGGCTGACGCCGCGATCGCGCAGCTGGCACATCAGGCCAAACAGCAACTCTACTTCCTGAGTGTCGAGACTGGCGGTGGGTTCATCGAGGATTAGCACTTTGGCGGAGAGATCGATGGCCCGACAAATGGCGACGATTTGCTGCATCGCGACTGAAAAGCGGTTGAGCGGTTCACGCACGTCGAGGGAGAAACCGTAAGATGCCATCAGTTCGGTGGCGCGCTTTTCCATCTCTTTACGTCGTAGCAGGCCGAAACGCTTAGGTTCGCGGCCTATGAATAGATTATCAGCGACCGACATATTGGGTAGCAGGTTAACTTCCTGATAGACAGTGCCGATGCCGAGCTGCTGTGCGTGGGCGGTGTTTTTCGGTGAAATAACCTGACCTTCCAGCCAGATGGTGCCGCGATCGGCGTGGTAAACGCCGGTTAATGCTTTGATTAGCGTTGATTTTCCCGCCCCGTTTTCACCGAGCAGCGCCATGATTTCACCACGGCGCAGGCTGAAATCAACGTTATCTAACGCTTTGACGCCAGGGAAAAATTTGCTTAATCCTTCGGTGCGGAGGATTTCCTGGTGTTGGTCGGTCGTCATGGTTTCCCCCGAAGTAAAGCGTGCTCCAGCCAGGCATGATAAGACGCGCCAGCGTCGCATCAGGCATCAGCGCACAACCGCCGGATGCGGCGTAAACGCCTTATCCGGCCTACACAGCGCATCGAGCTCGTAGGCATGATAAGCGCGCCAGCGTCGCATCAGGCATCAGCGCACAACTGCCGGATGCGGCGTAAACGCCTTATCCGGCCTACACTGCGCATCGAGCTCGTAGGCATGATAAGACGCGCCAGCGTCGCATCAGCCACCAGTGCACAACTGCCGGATGCGGCGTAAACGCCTTATCCGGCCTACACTGCGCATCGAGCTCGTAGGCATGATAAGACGCGCCAGCGTCGCATCAGGCATCAGCGCACAACTGCCGGATGCGGCGTAAACGCCTTATCCGGCCTACGAGTCGGTATCAGGCATTGGTGCCTGATACGTCTCAATACCCCATGTTTTTCTTCTTCTCTAACTCTTCTTTTGCGGTATCAGGCAGGTAAAGGGTGGACTTGGTCAGCGTCAGTTTTTCAGGCATGGTGCCGTCTTTTTTATATTTCTCCAGCGCGTCAAAGGCGGGTCCCGCCATGTTTGGCGTCAGTTCAACGCTGGCGTTCGCTTCGCCATCCATCATCGCTTTGTAGATGTCCGGCACGCCGTCGATAGAGCCTGTCAGGATATCTTTGCCCGGTTTCAGGCCCGCTTCTTTAATTGCCTGAATTGCGCCAATCACCATGTCGTCGTTATGGGCGTAAACCATGCAGATGTTTTTGCCGTTGTTTTCCGCTTTGATAAAGCTCTCCATCACTTCTTTGCCTTTACTACGGGTGAAGTCACCGGACTGCGAGCGGATTATTTTAATATTTGGCGCATTCTTAATGGCTTCGGCAAAGCCTTTCTTACGGTCAATGGCGACGCTGGCCCCAACGGTGCCCTGTAACTCAACCACGTTACACGGTTTGCCGTTAACCTCTTTGACCAGCCAGTCACCGATCAACTTACCTTCGAGGATGTTGTCGGCAGTAACGGTGGTCATATAGAGAGATTTGTCTTTCACATCGATGGAACGGTCAAGCAAAAAGACCGGAATTTCGGCTTCCTTTGCTTCTTTCAAAACAGGTTCCCAACCCGTTGCAACCACCGGGGCGATAAAGATGGCATCTACCCCCTGCGCGACAAAAGAACGCACTGCTTTAATCTGGTTTTCCTGCTTTTGCTGACCATCGGCAATTTTCAGTGTGATACCGCGTTTTTCGGCCTCACTTTTCGCCACATTAGTTTCTGCTGCGCGCCAGCCGGATTCGGATCCGACCTGCGAAAATCCTACGGTTAAAGGAGCGGCCAACGCCATAGACGACATGGCTGCCGAGACTGCAGAGACTACAAGTAAGCGTTTCCACATAGGGTTGTCCTCGTCGGGGTGATTATTATTGGTGAAAAGATGTTCGCGAAAAAACTATAGACAATTGGTTCTGTAACAGATTGCGTTACATCACACTTCAAAAAAGTAAATACATCGTTAATCACAAGTTTGTAATCGCTTTCATATCACTATGAAAAATGCAGCTACGGTTATGGATTTTCCAGCTCTGCGAACCGTCTTAAAACTGGCGAAAAAGGAAAATGAGGGCGAAAACAAGCGAAGACATTCGGCGCGAGTTGGCTATAATACTCGGCACTTGTTTGCCACATATTTTAAAGGAAACAGACATGAGCTTACTCAACGTCCCTGCGGGTAAAGATCTGCCGGAAGACATCTACGTTGTTATCGAAATCCCGGCTAACGCTGATCCGATCAAATACGAAATCGACAAAGAGAGCGGCGCACTGTTCGTTGACCGCTTCATGTCCACCGCGATGTTCTATCCGTGCAACTACGGCTATATCAACCACACTCTGTCTCTGGACGGTGACCCGGTTGACGTTCTGGTCCCGACTCCGTACCCGCTGCAGCCGGGTTCTGTGATCCGTTGCCGTCCGGTTGGCGTTCTGAAAATGACCGACGAAGCTGGTGAAGATGCGAAACTGGTTGCTGTTCCGCACACCAAACTGAGCAAAGAATACGATCACATCAAAGACGTTAACGATCTGCCAGAGCTGCTGAAAGCTCAGATCGCTCACTTCTTCGAGCACTACAAAGACCTCGAAAAAGGCAAGTGGGTGAAAGTTGAAGGTTGGGAAAACGCAGAAGCCGCTAAAGCTGAAATCGTTGCCTCCTTCGAGCGCGCAAAGAATAAATAAGTTCTTATATACTCTAAATAATTCAAGTCGCAGCACATGCAACTTGAAGTATGACGAGTATAGCGCAATAACCCTGAACGCCGGGCTTCGGTTAGTAAGGGTTTTTTTATGCCCGCGATAAATAAACTCTCTATTCCCCTATCATTATTCTTAGCGGTTGCAAGGCTTGAACGGTAAGAACAAGCAAACCCGACCACCATTTTGCTGTTCATAGCCACTTGCTGGAAGTTAGCCGACCTCACTCATACTCACCGTTCAAAGCGTGCCCCCGTTTTACCCCTGCGCATTTGTGAACACCAGCAGAGATTTTTATGCGTTAACAGATCTGGAAAGCGACTCGGAGAGAAAAGAAACTGGTGGGAAAGTTACAAAACTGATTGCGAGGGGCATCGCAAAAAACAACGCCACCCGAAGGTGGCGTGTTTATATTATGACTGATCCCTGTCTAACCAGTCGCCGCTTTCAATCAGCGTTAATCCATCGACGGGTCGTTGATAAACGTACATCCATGCACTCCCGTACGGCGTCTGAATCAACTGGCGCGCGTATTCACCGCCCCTGGTGCGTAAGGCATCAAGTTCGGCCAGCGTGGCGTTGTCAATACGATAAACTTCACCATGTACCGTTCCGTTTCCCGGAACTGCGCCTGGATAGTGGCCCAGGCTATACAACTGGTAGTTATCGATACTGAAATCGCCCAGCAACTGGGCATTTGTCATCCAGTGGCTGTTGCCTTGTTTGTGACGTAAACTGCCGTAGACAAATATTCGCATAGCTAAAACTCGAACTGATAGAGCAAATCCAGTGCCTGATCTACACCAGACACGGCTTCCAGATATAGCTTCGGCATCAGGCGATAACGTAACGTGAGTGTTGCTATAGAGTCAAATATCCCCACGCCGTATTTCACTTGTAAGCCTGGTAATACATAGCCGCTGACCACCACCTGGGAAGAATCACCAACCCCCTCGGTGTCGAGCGCTAAATTACTTACACCAAATGTCTCGCCGATTTTACCCACAATCTGGCCACTTTGCGCAACCCCCAGACCAATCAGCATCGAAGTCATCGCCGCGCTGTCGCTCTGATCGCTCTCCAGCCCTTGTCCACGCAACAAGTAAGACAATGCAGCCTGTTGTGACATCGCCGGGTCAGAGAAGATCTCCGCTTTCGGCTCATCCGCCAGCCCGGTGACACGAACACCAGCGATTACGTCATCTTCTGTAGCATCCGGGTTACGAATGGCTTCGATATTGAGATACGGTTGATCCGGTGGACCAGAGAACAGCAGCTCGCCTTTGCGCACAATCAGATCCTGGCCATATGCATGGAAGCGCCCTTCAGGGATGTTAATTTGCCCGTTCAGGCCCAGCCCTTGTTTGTCCTGTACGACGTTGAGATCGCCCGTCAGCCGCGCCTTCAGGCCAAAGGCATCAATGCGCACGTTATTGCCGACGTGGACAATCAGGTTACTGTTGATCGGAATTGACGCGGTTTTCGTCTCCTCCGGTTGCAGGTTATCGTTGAGCATCACCACATCGCTTGAGACACCCACCGCACTTTCCGGCAGATCGTGCACCACAATGCGCGCCCACGGTACATCCACGCGACCATCAAGGGTAAACAGGCTTGGTGTCGCTTCGAATACGATGTCAGGCGACACATCCATTCGCACCATCGGTGGTACGGTGATCCGTACCTTACTGCCTTTCGCCGTTACCCGCGCCCGCCAGTTTTCAATCTGGCTCCAGTCAGCATCACCGTTCAGGTAGATGTCACCCTGCTGAGTCCTCACGGTCCCCGCAAGCGTCGAGCGCATACCGTTAAAATTGACCGCAAGCTGACTCGGCTGCATATCAAATGGCATAAAGTTGCCGTCGATATCCACGCCCGTGACCTGTAGCTGACCAAACAGCTGCGGGCTTTGCACATCACCGCCCAGACGTAGGTTAGCGCTCACCATCCCCGCGGCTTTTTCACCACGCGTAAAGATGGGGTTCACCATTGCGAGGTTAAAATTGCGGATGTTGACGTTGCCGCCAAGATTCCGGCGGCCTTGCGGATCGGTCACCTGCACCTGACCATCAAACTGGCCGTTATTGGTCAGACGGATGGTCCAGCCCAGCTCAGCGCGATTATTCCGCAGCTCTGCCGATAGGTTCAGCGTCTGAAACGCCACCGGTAGCGCCGCATCGTTGACGGTTTGCGTCACCTGCACGTTACGCCCCGAAAGAGTGATACTGCCCTGTGGCAGCCCCTCTTTGGTGGTGTCCCAGGCAACGTCCGCTTTACCCGTGAAGATACCGCTTGCCTGAGTAGTTTCCGGCATAAATGGTTTCAGCATGGCCAGGTCGAAGCGGTTGAGATTCACCACCGCACGCCCTTCAGCCCCAGCATCAATGGTTTGCGGCACGCACAGTTCCGCATTCGGGTTAAGCCAGCAGTGTGGCCCAATGCTGATTTTTTGCTCCTGATTGCGGTAGTCCAGCGCGATATCACGCGTCAGCGACCACGGGCCGACCGGCGTCTGGAAGCGGGTATTGCTAAGCGTTCCCTTCCAGCGTTCTTCTTTGCGATCAAAGCTACCCGCCAGGTTCAGTTGACCGGAAACCGGTTCGCCCTGAATCCGCAACTGTAACTCGTGCTGCTTTTCGCTGCCTTTCGCATTCAGAGTAACGAGGTTGATATTCACATCCGGTTGCGAGATTTGCTCAACGCGCACGTCGAGTTTACCCGCAATCTGATCGGTGGATTTGATGTCACCTTCCACGCGAACCTGCGACACAGAAAGTTCCTGCCAGCGCAAGCCGCGCGCGGTGATATCCGCCAGCAACTGCGGCGCTTCCACCGTACCGCGAACTTTCACCAGCCCTTTCGCTGTACCGCCAAGTCCTGGCAGCGCGTTATCCAGACCAGGCGCGTTGATCGTGGCGTCAAGATTGAGATCTTTCACCCCAAGCTCGCCTTTCACTTCGGCACTGTTTGGCCCCAGTTCCAGATGCAGACCTGGGATCATCCACTGCATATAACTATTGCCTTTCAGCGTTCCCTCAACGTTCACTTTGTTCTGTTTGACGTTGCCGGTCAGCTTCAACTCCGGCACGTCCATCTGCCAGGTGCCGCCGTACAGGCTACCGCGCGTTTTGATCAAACCATTGAGTTTCGATGGCCAATCCGGGAACTCTTTCGCCGTATTAATGCCGTTGAACGTCAATTCACCGCGCCAACTAATGGCCTGCTGCCAGTCGAGCAGCGCCTTCAGCTCGGTTTTTCCTTCCAGCGCCGCAACGGTGAGTTTATCGAGATTGACCTGCTGTTCATTCCCTTTCGCATCAAGGGTAATGGTCGCTGGCGGGATCTCCTGCCCTTTCACCGCCGTACGCATAGACAGCGTGTAATCGGTCATTTTGCCGGTGAGTTTCAGTTTCAGGTCATCCGCCTGATATTGCTTCTCACCAGTGAACGGCCAGTAAAGTTGTTTGCTGTTCACTTCCACGTTGAGCGGCAGTCCAGCTTCCGCCAGCCGCGTCTGGGCGCGTAAATCCATATCCACCGGACCGGAAAGGTTAACGCCTATCTCCAGCTGTTCGCGCAGCGCGCCGCCCACTTTCAGCTTCACCTTTTCACCTTTCAACGGCTCCACATTCAAAGTGCTGTTGAGGGTGATATCCACCGGCCAGTTGTTAGACAGTTGTGCCGTACCGCTGGCATTGACAATCCCCTGGTTAGAGTCAATATCCAGCGCATCCAGTTTGGTATTGCCGTCGATGCTGCTCACTTTCAGCAGCATGGTGCTCACGGTGATATCCGTGTCGCCTGTCACGCGCAGTTGCTCGCCTTTAAACTCTTCAATGTTCAGGTTGAGCGGCAAATGCACGTCGGTCATTTCCGGCAATACCGGGCGAGAAAAGAGATCTTTCAGCGTTTCGCCGAGCGGTTTTTCCTCCGGCTGCGGATTTTCAATCTTCGGTTCGACCACTTCTTCCTGCGCCACGTCCGCCACTTTCGGCAAGGCAATCAGCAAGCCTTTCAGCGACGTCGGTTTCAGGGTCAGGGTTTTCTCCTGCCAGTTCAGGCCGGAGGTGAAGTCCATCACCGACACCGTGGTGTCATCAATTTTGATGTTGACGTTATCCAGCGCCACACGCGTCAGAGTGATGGGATACGGCGTGGAGAGATCCAGCGGCCCGCTATCTTCCTCTTCTTCAACCTGCTCAGAAGGAGGCATTTTTTTGCTGTCGATGTTGACCTGAATATCTTTCAGCGCCAGATCGTTAACACAAACGCTGCTGTTCCACAGACAATCCAGCCCAACGGCCAGATGCAGATTGCCCGCTTTTACCGCCACGCCTGGCTGCTCATAACGAACGTCAGACAGGGTAAGGTCACGCCAGCCGCCAGTGACCTTGCCAATGTCCAGCCCTGGCACCCAGCGATCCGCCGCTTTAAATACCAGATGCAAGCCGCTGGTGGTGCCGACCAGAAATGCCACCGAGCCCAGCAGTAATAAGATGACGATAACCGCGCCGAGGCTGATTTTTTTCCATAAACTCATAATTCTGGCCCCAGACCGATGTAAAACTGTAACCCGTGCTCGTCTTTATCCGCGACCGGTACGGCAAAATCGAGCTTGATCGGCCCGACCGGCGATTCCCAGCGCACGCCAACCCCGGTGCCGGTTTTGAAGTCGCTGCGGCGGATATCACTCACCGCTTCACCGCTATCGACAAACACCGCGCCCCACCATTTTCCGGTCACGTTGTACTGGTACTCCAGTGATCCGGTAATTAGCTTTGATGCCCCTTTCAGGTCACCATTGTCATATTTCGGCGCAATAGATTTGTATTTATAGCCGCGAATACTGCGGTCGCCCCCGGCGAAGAAACGCAGATCCGGCGGTACTTTGTCGAAGTCACCGGTTTCAATCCAGCCCAACGTGCCGCGCGTAACAAAGCGATGGCGATCGTACAGTGTGCGGATCCAGACGTTCTGTGCCTGGAAAACGGAGAAATCGACATCCGATCCCCAGGCCGTGTTGGAATAGTCGATAGAGTAGCGTTGCGAGTCGCCCCAGGTCGGCATCAGGCCGCCGCGTGATCGCGTCCGGCTAATCATCACACCTGGATAAAACAGCATTGTGGTGTTAGTAATTTCACCCTGAGTAAAGTGGTCGAGACTCCAGCGCAGGTTAATGGCGCGCTGCCAGCCGCTGGAAAGATCCCAGTAGCGGGAAGCGACCAGGGTAGTGGAATCGGATTCTGTGTCATTCAGGTCAGTACGCTTAAAACCGCCCTGCACCAAATAATATTGTTCCAACGGATTCTTCAGCAGCGGCATTTTATAGCTGAAGTCGAGGGTCTGTTCCGGCGCGGAAATACTGGTACTGGTAGTCAGACTGTGACCGTATGAGTTCATCCACGGCTTTTTCCACGTCGCTTTCACGCGCGGTCCCACGTCCGTAGAGTAACCGACCCCGGTTTCGATGGTGTTTTCTGTTCGCGGCGAAACCACGCCCGTCAACGGTAATACTTTCGTTTCGCGCGCTTTATCAAATTGCGGTGCCACTACCACCGAATTAAACCAGCCAGTCGCGGAAAGGCGACGGTTCAGTTCCGCCAGATCTTTTGACTCGTATTCATCGCCTTCTTTGAACGGTACCAGGTTTTGCAGGTATTCATCGCGAATTTGCGAACCTTCAAAGGTCACATGCCCAAAGCGGTAACGTTCGCCACTGTTGTAATCAATATCCCAGTACGCTTTATGCAGGCCAAGCGCTATGCCTAACTGAGCTTTGGTAAATTCGCTATCGAAATAGCCTTTACGCAGCGCAATACTGGTTAAGGACTTTTTGAAATTTTCATAATCGCCCTGGTTTAGCACCGTACCTATAGCCGGGCGAGTATCCAGCAACTTCAAATAGTCTTTATCGGTTCGCGCACCGCCGCGCAAGACAACATCGGTGCCGCCAATCAATACGGGTACACCCGGTGTAACTTTAGCAACCAGCACCTGCCGTCCTTTCTTTGGAGGTGGCTGGAGATCAAATTCAATTGTTGGCTGGTAATAGCCCAGTGCTTTTAGACCTTCCCGAATGGCATCATCAACACGTGCGCGAAAGCGCCGGTCTGGCGTCACTTCATCACTTTGAATCGTAGAAAGCTGTGCACGAACGTTTTTTTCCAGCTGTCCCGATAACCCTTCCACCTGTAGACGGACATTCGCGGCGATGGCAGAACCACTAAAGCAGAGTAAGCTTACACAGCATAACTGTCGGATATAGCGCACATTTTCTCCTGAATATCCTTTATTCCTGCCCCTGGAACTCCGTTAAACGGCTTAACAATAATCCAGCAATATGGATTAAAAAGCAGACTAAACCCCAAATATTACTTATGTTTTACTTTAGACCCATTCACGGGGGTTATTGTGTGCAAATACGTCCCTTGTTACAACCTAAACCCCTATGACCGACTTTCGGGAGAACGACACCATGAGTTTATTTGATAAAAAGCATCTGGTTTCCCCCACCGATGCCCTTCCTGGACGGAATACCCCGATGCCCGTAGCTACGCTGCATGCGGTCAACGGTCACTCAATGACAAATGTGCCTGACGGAATGGAGATCGCCATTTTTGCGATGGGCTGTTTCTGGGGCGTTGAACGCCTTTTCTGGCAACTTCCCGGTGTTTACAGCACTGCCGCAGGCTACACTGGCGGTTACACGCCAAACCCGACTTATCGGGAAGTGTGTTCCGGTGAGACCGGCCACGCCGAAGCGGTGCGAGTGGTTTACGATCCGTCGGTAATCAGCTATGAACAACTGTTGCAGGTTTTCTGGGAAAACCACGATCCTGCACAAGGGATGCGTCAAGGTAATGATCACGGCACGCAGTACCGTTCCGCGATTTACCCGCTGACACCAGAACAGGATGCCGCCGCCCGCGCCAGTCTGGAACGTTTTCAGGCCGCAATGCTCACCGCCGATGACGATCGCCAGATAACCACCGAGATTGCTAACGCCACACCGTTCTATTATGCCGAAGATGACCACCAACAGTATCTACATAAAAACCCTTATGGCTATTGCGGAATTGGTGGAATAGGCGTTTGTCTGCCGCCTGAAGTGTAGTATTAAAAGTTGGCCCCAAAGTGAAATGAGACAAAAATTTAACCCTCTGGCGACTTTACAGTACCTTACGCTATACTAGCCTCTGAAAATGCCGGTTCACTCTCTTCGAATCGGCTTTCAATGTGTATTTCACACAAATTAATCAACTTCCCCTTCCGAGGATCTGACCTGAACGGTTAGATAAGATATGTTAAACAGTATTTTAGTCATACTCTGCTTGATCGCTGTAAGTGCGTTCTTCTCGATGTCTGAGATCTCGCTTGCCGCCTCACGCAAAATCAAACTTAAACTGCTGGCTGATGAAGGCAATATAAATGCCCAACGCGTTATGAATATGCAGGAAAATCCCGGCATGTTCTTTACCGTGGTACAAATCGGTCTGAACGCAGTGGCGATTCTCGGCGGTATCGTCGGTGATGCGGCGTTTTCCCCGGCTTTTAACAGCCTGTTCTCCCGCTATATGTCGGCAGAGCTCTCTGAGCAACTGAGCTTTATTCTCTCTTTCTCGTTAGTGACTGGCATGTTTATCCTGTTTGCGGATTTAACCCCGAAACGCATCGGTATGATTGCGCCAGAAGCTGTGGCTTTGCGTATCATCAACCCGATGCGCTTCTGCCTGTACGTCTGCACCCCGCTGGTGTGGTTCTTCAACGGCCTGGCGAACATGATCTTCCGTATCTTTAAACTGCCGATGGTGCGCAAGGATGACATCACTTCCGATGATATTTACGCGGTAGTAGAAGCGGGGGCGCTGGCGGGGGTATTACGTAAACAAGAGCATGAACTGATTGAAAACGTGTTCGAACTTGAATCCCGTACTGTCCCGTCGTCTATGACTCCGCGTGAGAACGTCATCTGGTTCGATCTCCACGAAGACGAGCAAAGTCTGAAGAATAAAGTGGCGGAACATCCGCACTCAAAATTCCTCGTCTGTACTGAAGATATCGACCACATCATCGGCTATGTGGATTCGAAAGATCTGCTTAACCGCGTGCTGGCCAATCAAAGCCTGGCGCTGAACAGTGGCGTCCAAATTCGCAACACGCTGATCGTGCCAGACACGCTGACCCTTTCTGAGGCGCTGGAAAGTTTTAAAACTGCGGGCGAAGACTTTGCAGTAATCATGAATGAATACGCGCTGGTGGTGGGGATAATCACCCTCAACGACGTGATGACCACACTGATGGGCGATCTGGTTGGTCAGGGTCTGGAAGAGCAGATTGTGGCGCGTGATGAGAACTCATGGCTAATCGATGGCGGAACACCGATTGATGACGTGATGCGTGTACTGGATATTGACGAGTTCCCGCAGTCAGGCAATTACGAAACCATTGGCGGCTTTATGATGTTTATGCTGCGTAAGATCCCCAAACGCACTGATTCGGTGAAATTCGCCGGCTACAAATTTGAAGTGGTGGATATCGATAACTACCGCATCGACCAGCTGCTGGTAACGCGGATCGACAGCAAAGCCACCGTCCTTTCGCCAAAACTGACTGACGCTAAAGATAAAGACAAAGATAAAGAAGAAAACGTCGCATAACCTCAGAAACATCAACGGCTCCTGAATCAGGAGCCGTCTTATTACTGCATAGCACTTTGGTTAAGCCATCTCTGTTTGCAGACGCATAACCTGACGGTTTACTTCGGACATCACTGATAAATGCAGTTTATCCTTCACTTTTGGGATAAGAATTTTACCCTTATCAAATTCAAAAGCGCCAACATCCTTGATGTATAACCGTCCACGAAACAGGATCTTCACGTACTTCGCCACTTGTAGTGGGTTGTACCGTTGGAAAATTTTCATTGTTGTCTCCTGCTGAGTATTACGCCTTTGCGGTACCACAATCGGTCCAACTATTATGAGGCGCAAATTTTAATGCCTAATGACTATAGACTACTGCGGTAATGTTTCCAGCCTGTATGAGTTTTTTTACCGTAACGTTACAATTATTCAGAATTATCTTTTCGCCTAATCAGAATCTTTAGTATAAGCATTCATTTTTCATATGATTTGTGCGCTTGTCCGCAAACTGGCATCACACTTGCGGGATTTTCGATAAATAGCACATATGATTAAAAGTCAGACCCAAGTGGTCGGATCACCTGCATATCATAAGAAGGAAACACCATGACTCTACGCAAGATTCTGGCCCTCACCTGCCTGCTGCTGCCGATGATGACCTCCGCACATCAGTTCGAAACCGGCCAGCGAGTACCGCCGATTGGCATTACCGATCGTGGCGAGTTGGTGCTTGATAAAGATCAGTTTAGCTACAAAACCTGGAACAGCGCGCAGTTAGCGGGAAAAGTGCGAGTGCTACAACATATTGCTGGTCGTACGTCAGCCAAAGAGAAAAACGCGACGCTGATAGAAGCGATTAAATCGGCGAAGTTGCCGCACGATCGCTACCAGACCACCACCATTGTCAACACAGATGACGCAATTCCGGGTTCCGGCATGTTTGTGCGCAGCAGTCTGGAAAGTAATAAAAAGCTTTATCCGTGGTCGCAGTTTATTGTCGATAGCAACGGCGTCGCGCGCGGCGCCTGGCAGTTGGATGAAGAGAGTTCTGCCATTGCCGTGCTCGATAAAGACGGCCGTGTGCAATGGGCGAAGGACGGAGCGCTCACCCAGGAAGAGGTGCAGCAAGTGATGGACTTGCTGCATAAGTTGCTCAATAAATAGAAACTCTGAATCCTGGATTCAGGAACGATTCACGCGGGGTATAATCCAGCGGTTTACCCTGCCAATCGTGTACGTGCGCTCCGGCTGCTGCTGCAACAGCGTGGCCGGCGGCAGTGTCCCAAATATTGGTTGGTCCGAAACGTGGGTAGAGCTGCGCCTGCCCTTCCGCCACCAGACAGAATTTCAGCGAAGAGCCAATGGACGTCGTCTGATGTTCGCCAAGCTGTTGCAGATACTCTTTCAGCTCTGCATCCGCATGGGATCGGCTGATGACCACCAGCGGCGGCCGCGCATCGCGTACCTGAATCTGCTTGCGCACGCCGCACTCTTCTTTCCAGGCTTTGCCTTCTGCCGCACTGTACATTACGTTCATTACTGGCGCATACACCACACCTAAAATCGGTTTTCCGTGGTCGATGAGCGCAATATTAACGGTGAATTCGCCGTTACGTTTAATAAACTCTTTAGTGCCATCCAGCGGGTCCACCAGCCAGTAACGTTGCCAGTGCTGACGGACTTCCCAGCCGGGAGGATCTTCTTCAGACAGAACCGGAATATCCGGCGTCAGCGTACGTAAACCGTCCATGATTACGGTATGCGCGGCAATGTCCGCCGCTGTCACCGGTGAGTTATCCGCTTTGCTGACGACGTCCATCGGTTTCGTCCCGTCGTAGACCTGCATAATGGCATCGCCCGCAATCCGTGCGAGTTGACATACTTGTTCTAACATTCTCCACCTCTTTTGTTTCAGTGGTGTTAACTCGTTGTTTTACTTATACCCTATCGTTAAAGAATCCGCCAACTGTGATGGCGTCATCGTTTCCTGATTTATTATTTATGGCATCCTTCAACGCTCTGTATGAAAGACGTTTCATCTACTCATTCATAAAAGGATGCCCAGATGGTTAAGTTTAGTGCAACGCTCCTTGCTACGCTGATTGCCGCCAGTGTGAATGCAGCAACAGTCGATCTCCGCATAATGGAAACCTCTGATTTGCATAGCAATATGATGGATTTCGATTATTACAAAGACTCCGCCACAGAAAAATTCGGACTGGTTCGTACTGCGAGTCTGATTAATGACGCGCGTAATGAAGTGAAAAACAGCGTGCTGGTCGATAACGGCGATTTGATTCAGGGGAGTCCGCTGGCAGATTACATGTCGGCGAAAGGATTAAAAGCAGGTGATATTCATCCGGTTTATAAGGCGCTGAATACGCTGGATTATACGGTCGGCACACTCGGCAATCATGAATTTAACTACGGTCTGGATTACCTGAAAAATGCGCTGGCAGGGGCGAAATTCCCTTATATAAACGCCAACGTCATTGACGCTAAGACCAAACAGCCCATGTTTACGCCGTATTTAATTAACGACACCGAAGTGGTCGATAAAGACGGGAAAAAACAGACGCTGAAGATTGGCTACATCGGCGTCGTGCCACCGCAGATTATGAGCTGGGATAAAGCCAATTTATCCGGCAAAGTCACCGTTAACGATATTACTGAAACAGTGCGCAAGTACGTACCAGAAATGCGCGAGAAAGGGGCCGATATTGTTGTCGTTCTGGCTCATTCTGGTTTGTCTGCCGATCCGTATAAAGTGATGGCGGAAAACTCGGTTTATTATCTCAGTGAAATTCCGGGCGTTGACGCCATTATATTTGGCCATGCTCACGCCGTCTTCCCGAGTAAAGATTTTGCCGATATTAAAGGCGCGGATATTGCCAAAGGTACGCTGAACGGTGTTCCGGCGGTAATGCCTGGCATGTGGGGCGATCATCTGGGCGTGGTTGATCTGCAACTCAATAATGACAGCGGGAAATGGCAGGTGACGCAGGCCAAAGCCGAAGCACGGCCTATTTACGATATCACCAATAAAAAATCTCTCGCCGCAGAAGACAGCCAACTGGTAGAAACGCTAAAGGCCGATCACGACGCCACACGCCAGTTTGTCAGCAAACCGATCGGTAAATCTGCCGACAATATGTATAGCTATCTGGCGCTGGTGCAGGATGATCCGACCGTTCAGGTGGTGAACAACGCGCAAAAAGCGTATGTCGAACATTACATCCAGGGCGAGCCGGACCTGGCAAAACTGCCCGTGCTCTCTGCTGCCGCGCCGTTTAAAGTCGGTGGGCGTAAGAACGACCCTGCCAGCTATGTCGAAGTGGAAAAAGGCCAGTTGACCTTCCGTAATGCCGCCGATCTCTATCTCTATCCCAATACGCTTATCGTGGTGAAAGCCAGTGGTAAAGAGGTGAAAGAGTGGCTGGAGTGCTCCGCCGGGCAGTTTAACCAGATTGATCCTAACAGCACTCAACCACAGTCGTTGATCAACTGGGATGGTTTCCGCACCTATAACTTTGATGTGATTGATGGTGTGAATTATCAGATTGATGTTACCCAGCCCGCCCGCTATGACGGTGAATGTCAGGTGGTTAATGCCAATGCAGAGCGGATTAAGAACCTGACCTTTAACGGTAAACCCATTGATCCGAACGCCATGTTCCTCGTTGCCACCAATAACTATCGCGCTTACGGCGGCAAATTTGCCGGAACAGGTGATAGCCATATTGCCTTTGCTTCACCGGATGAGAACCGCTCGGTACTGGCAGCGTGGATTGCTGAAGAGTCTAAACGTGCGGGAGAAATCCACCCGGCGGCAGATAACAACTGGCGCCTAGCGCCGATTGCTGGCGATAAGAAACTGGATATCCGTTTCGAAACTTCCCCGTCAGATAAAGCCGCAGCATTTATTAAAGAGAAAGGGCAGTATCCGATGAATAAAGTCGCGACCGATGATATCGGCTTTGCGATTTATCAGGTGGATTTGAGTAAGTAAAACACTTCATTTTCGGCCTACAAATCATCAACCGCATCCGGCATTTATTGGCGGATGCGATGCTGGCGCATCTTATCCGCCCTACAAATCATGAACCGTAGGCCGGATAAGCGCAGCGCATCCGGCATTTATTGGCGGATGCGCTGCTGGCGCATCTTATCCGCCCTACAAGCTATGAACCGTAGGCCGGATAAGCGCAGCGCATCCGGCTCTTCCTGGCGGATGCGATGCTGACGCATCTTATCCGCCCTACAAGCCATGAACCGTAGGCCGGATAAGCGCAGCGCATCCGGCATTTATTGGCGGATGCGATGCTGGCGCATCTTATCCGCCCTACAAACCATGTACCGTAGGCCGGATAAGCGCAGCGCATCCGGCAGTTATGTCGCTCGTTCATCTCGCACCGCCAACACCTCGGGCAAATTCAACTCAATCCAGTCCGCCAGTACAGCAACCTTTTCGCTCACCTGCTCGCCCAGCGGCGTTACTCGCGACGTCCGGTTAATGTTAATAACTAGTTAATTAAAGTGGCATCCTCCCGCATCCTCTCTGATAATGACGGGATGCCGGGAACGACCACGTCTGTTCCCTGAATATTTCTTCTGACAGATCAATGGATGCCAGTAATGATTAGCGGCGTGCTGTACGCCCTGTTAGCAGGGTTGATGTGGGGGCTTATTTTTGTCGGGCCGTTGATCGTACCGGAATACCCGGCGATGTTGCAGTCGATGGGGCGTTATCTGGCGTTAGGATTAATTGCGCTGCCCATTGCCTGGCTGGGGCGCGTGCGTCTGCGTCAGTTGGCGCGTCGCGACTGGCTTACCGCCTTGATGCTCACCATGATGGGCAACCTTATCTATTACTTCTGTCTCGCCAGCGCCATTCAGCGTACCGGCGCACCTGTTTCCACGATGATTATCGGCACTCTGCCGGTGGTGATTCCCGTCTTCGCCAATCTGCTGTACAGCCAGCGCGACGGCAAACTCGCATGGGGGAAACTCGCCCCGGCGCTGGTTTGTATTGGCATCGGCCTGGCGTGTGTGAATATTGCTGAGTTAAACCACGGACTCCCCGATTTTGACTGGGCACGTTATACCTCAGGCATCGTGCTGGCGTCAGTCTCTGTAGTCTGTTGGGCGTGGTATGCCCTGCGCAACGCCCGCTGGCTGCGGGAAAACCCCGACAAACATCCGATGATGTGGGCGACGGCGCAGGCGCTGGTCACGCTGCCGGTTTCTCTCATCGGCTATCTCGTCGCTTGTTACTGGCTGAATACCCAAACACCGCAATTCTCCCTACCCTTTGGCCCCCGTCCGCTGGTTTTTATTAGCCTGATGATTGCGATTGCCGTGCTTTGCTCATGGGTCGGTGCACTCTGCTGGAACGTCGCCAGCCAGCGATTACCGACAGTGATTCTCGGGCCGCTGATTGTTTTCGAAACGCTGGCAGGTTTGCTGTACACCTTTTTACTCCGCCAGCAAATGCCGCCGCTGATGACGTTGAGCGGTATCGCGCTGTTAGTGATTGGCGTGGTTATTGCGGTCAGAGCAAAACCGGAAAAGCCTTTAACTGAATCTGTCTCAGAAAGTTGACACGCTAGCAGTGAGTTAAATAAGCCTCTGCTACGTAAGGGTTATAGCTTTTGCCTTAAAGATGCATTTAAAATGCATCTTATCTTATTAAGAATGAGGTATCAGCTATGGCTTATCGCGACCAACCTTTAGGTGAACTGGCGCTCTCTATTCCTCGCGCTTCGGCTCTGTTTCGTAAATATGATATGGATTACTGCTGTGGCGGTAAGCAAACGCTGGCGCGTGCGGCGGCACGTAAAGAGCTGGATGTTGACGTCATTGAGGCCGAGCTGGCAAAGCTTGCTGAACAACCAATTGAGAAAGACTGGCGTAGCGCCCCACTGGCGGAAATCATCGACCATATCATCGTGCGCTACCACGATCGTCACCGCGAGCAACTGCCGGAGCTGATCCTGCAAGCGACCAAAGTAGAGCGCGTTCACGCCGACAAACCGAGCGTGCCAAAAGGGCTGACAAAATACCTGACCATGCTGCATGAAGAGCTTTCCAGCCACATGATGAAAGAAGAGCAGATCCTCTTCCCGATGATCAAACAAGGCATGGGCAGCCAGGCAATGGGGCCAATCAGCGTGATGGAAAGCGAGCACGATGAAGCGGGTGAACTGCTGGAAGTGATTAAACACACCACCAATAACGTCACACCGCCGCCGGAAGCCTGCACCACCTGGAAAGCGATGTATAACGGCATTAATGAACTGATTGATGACCTGATGGAGCACATCAGTCTGGAAAACAATGTACTGTTCCCGCGCGCGCTGGCGGGTGAGTGATTTGTTCGATCAACGATCCTGACATGAGCAGGATCGTTGATTATTAAGTGATTCAGTCATTCAATGGAAGTAATTCATTGTTGTAACTGGTGTATCTGCCTTCAACGGTAAGCAGACTGCCATTTTTATCAAGATGCGCCGCATTGAGTTGTCGAGTCTCATTACGCCGCTTCGCATCACGAACCAGCCCATCGCCTACGTAATAAATATAATGGTCATCATGAGCAAAGGTATCTGATAATTGACCATTGGCGTCTTTAAACCACGTCCATTGACCTTTCAGTTCAAAATACTCAACCGTGTCTTCATCAATAAAATACGTATAGCGATCGTCATGTGCTAAATAATTTAATGGTGTGCCATCGGGGCTTTTAAACCACTGCCATTGTCCATTAATATCAAAAATAGTCACGTCATCGCTCGCGATGAAATAAACTTTATTCCCTACAATATTAACGCCTTCCTGTAATTCTTGTTTCGGGTCGGGTAAATGAATAACCGAAAGCGTTTTTTCGACCCCAGAAACATACTTCACCAGATAGAGCGAATCTTTATATTGCGCCACATTATCCGTCAGGTGGCGAAAATATTCCGGATCAACATCAGGAATGGTCGCAACCCGGCAGTCATTGGCACGCCTGGAAGCATCTCGGGTCATCCAGGTTACTTTATCCCGCTGTAGGTCAAACGTACTCCGGCAATCCTTTCCGAACGAATAACGTTTTTCCCCGTCTTTATCGCGATAAATCAGCAGGGAACCGGCTCTCCAGCGCACAATCTGAAAGGTATCCGGATCGGCGTTGATGGCATCTCCGTTGACAAAGACCTGCGATTTGGTCCGCCAGATGGTATCCCACGGTCCTGGATTACTTTTGCTTTCGCAGCTATTGGGGGAATAAATAATGGGACGACGTGTCCAGGATTTAACGCCAAGAATAGAATACCCTTGCGCACTGCCCAGCCAGCGCCCCTGAAAGTAAATATTGCGACGGTCTTTCAATACATCTGCGGAATCACCTGCGTAAATTATCCCTCCCACCTGTTGCAGCGAATCCATATCGACCTGCTTTTCGCCGTGATTATCATCCGTGCGTTCGCCATCAAAATAGAGGCTGTCTTTATCGGCAGCAAAACGCCCCCATGCGCGGAATGTTGCGGCATCGACTTTCGGTGTTCCCGGCGGGTTCTGGACTATTTTCCCAGCCCATAAAATATGGCGGCCATCAGTCAACCAGTCGAAACGCCAGCCGCCATTTGACCGATAGCCAGAAAAGGGAGCCACCCGCACAAAATCATTATTGATATCATCTGGAGAATCATATTCTCCATCAGTGCCGTCAGCTACGCGGCGTAACTGTTTGAACTTCACCTGCGGCAAATGAATATCCGGAAAATCGATACCGTAACCGTCACTATCTTCAACGATATATTTTGTGCCCTGGTCCCACGGCTGGTAGTAAAAAGCGGCATAAGGCACGCCGGAGCAGGCTATTGAAGCGGTTGAAAATAAAGCCAGTGCGAGACAAACGGGTTTAATTGGCAACATAGCATCATCCTGAAGCTGTTAGCGTGTAAGAGGTTATTTAAATAAGGGTTTCAGACCGCTCGGAGGTTGCTTCACCGTTGACCATTCTGCTGAAATGGGGTTGTAACGCAGCCATTTAGTTTGCTCGTAGTGTTTTCCGTCAATTGTGGTTAATCCACCAAGTTGGTGACTGTAGAGTTGCCCGTCTGTGGTGATATACATGTAGCCAGTTACCATGCTTCCCCTCTCCAATAGTTCAGAAACATCCTCTGGCCTGGGCATTATCAGTTCACCTTCACCTAATGTATTGGTTTTAACCTTATAGAATTGAGCTTTGTAATAGCCTACCGACCAGGTTAATAAGGTAAATTTTTCCGGATCTACCCCCGCCAGCGTTTCATAAACACAATCACTCCCCGCTGGCGTTGCTTCTTGTTTAAGCCAGGACACATTCTTCAAACCAATTTTAAATGACGCACAGCTGTGACCGATATCCTCAAGCTCATAGTCACGCTCGCCGCTTTTATCGCGATAAACTAAGCGTTCGCCAGGCATCCAACGTTTAATCTGAAAGGTTTTGCGATCGGCAGGCAGCGGCTTGCCATTAACAATCACCTGCGAATTTGTCAGCACAACAAATTGCAGAGCTGAATCATGCCGCATGATTTGAAATCCATCGGCATGACCCAGCCAGCGACCTTTATGCCAGAGGCTATTTTTATCACGCAGTAAATTCCAGATGTCCGTCTCTTCCAGCGTTGACATATCCACCTGCTTATCGCCGCTATTATCATCGGTACGCTGACCATCAAAATAGATACTGCGTTTATCAGCAGCGAAAGCACCGAATGCCTGAAAACTGGCGGCGTCGACTTTAGGTTCACCGGATGGATTTTTCAGGACTTTGCCAGACCAAAGAACAGAGCGTCCATCGGTGAGCCAGGTATGCTGGCAATTATTCCGATCATCGCAGTCGAACTTATCGGGATTAAAATCGGACAGTAAGCGGGTTTCTTGTTTATTGGCTAAATTGGCAATGCGCCAGAGCCGGGAATAATTAACGTCCGGCAGTTCGGAGAGGATCTCATCTTTTTCTCCCTTCTGTTCGGCAACATAAACCGTGCTTTTCTCCTGCTGGCGGTAATAAAAATCTGCGCCCCAGGAAGGTGAAATGGAGAGAGGTAATGCGGCGATTAATAACCAACTGTGCTTAGCCATAGTGAACTCTGCAATGAGTGGCAAAGATCCACGGTAAGCCCGCGCCTGAGAGCTGTCGATGACGGGAAGTATTTTTAGGAATGTATAAAGACAAAGGAGATTGCTGACAAAGTGTGCTTTGTTCATGCCGGATGCGACGTAAACGCCTTATCCGGCCTACAAAAGCACGCAAATTCAATATATTGCAGAGGTTCTGTAGGCCTGATAAGCGTAGCGCATCAGGCAATTTTGCAGCCTGAAAGGCACCCGCAGGTGCCTTAGCGGCATTACTTCGCCATGCGTTTTTTACCAATAAACAGCCAGCCCAGCCCCAGCGCGATAAACCACAGTGGGGTAACCAGCAGCGCCTGGCGGGTGTCATCTTCCAGCGTCAGCAGCACGATGACGAACACAAAGAACGCCATACATACCCAGCACATCAGCTTGCCGAGCGGCATCTTGTAGATTGACTTCTCATGCAGGTGCGGGCGCTGTTTGCGATACACCAGGTACGAACAAAGGATAATCGTCCAGACGAACATAAACAGAATTGCGGAAACCGTCGTGATCATCGTGAACGCGCCAATCACGCTTGGATTCACGTACAACATCACCACGCCGCCGAGCAGACAGATACAAGAGAAGGTCAGCCCTTTCGCGGGTACTGCGCGTTTAGAGAGTTTAGCGAACGCTTTCGGCGCAACACCTTCCTGCGCCAGACCAAACAGCATGCGACTGGTAGAGAAGACGCCACTGTTAGCGGAAGAAGCCGCAGACGTCAGCACCACAAAGTTGATCACGCTGGCAGCAGCAGGCAGACCCACCAACACGAACAGTTCAACAAACGGGCTTTTATCCGGGACTACCGAACTCCACGGCGTCACGGACATAATCACAATCAGCGCGAAGACGTAGAACATAATGATGCGGATCGGAATAGAGTTAATTGCACGCGGCAGTGATTTCTCTGGATCTTTGGTTTCCGCAGCAGTAGTACCTACCAGCTCAATCCCCACGAAAGCGAAAACCGCTATCTGGAATCCGGCAAAGAAGCCACTTAAACCTTTCGGGAACCAGCCGCCATCGTTCCACAAATGCGCGAATGACGCTTCCACACCAGTCGGTGACTGAAAGTGCATCGCCACCATGACCAGGCCGACGACAATCAGCGACACAATGGCGACGATTTTGATCATCGCAAACCAGAACTCCATCTCACCGAACATTTTCACGGTGGCGAGGTTCAGGGTCAGCAACAGCACTATCACCGCCAGCGAGGCGACCCAGTCAGATAGCCCTGGAAACCAGAACTGCGCATAAGCCGTGATGGCAACCACGTCCGCCATACCGGTAACCACCCAGCAGAACCAATAAGTCCAGCCAGTGAAATATCCTGCCCACGGCCCTAATAAATCGGAAGCGAAGTCACTAAAAGATTTGTATTCCAGATTCGAAAGCAGCAATTCCCCCATTGCCCGCATCACGAAAAAGAGCATAAAACCGATGATCATATAAACGAAAATGATCGACGGCCCGGCAAGACTGATTGTTTTACCGGATCCCATAAACAACCCCGTACCAATGGCGCCGCCAATGGCAATAAGCTGAATATGCCGGTTTGTGAGATTGCGCCGTAGCGACTGTTCAGCCGGAGCCTGATCATCGGCAACGACTTTTACCTGATCTACCATGTTTTTTCTTCCTGTCTGTGTTGTTCAGGCTCTGCGGCCTTTAGTCAGTCTATGATACGACGAATCTGTATCGGGACTCATCGATATTAGGAAACAATACGTGGGATGAATACTAAGATTTAGATCTAATGTTAATTTTATGTTTAAAGTGAGTGTCATATCACGGTGATAACGCGAAACAGCTCACAAAAATACACGCTTACGGAGCGTTTGCAACACAAAATATCGCCGATTGGCAAACTGAAGGGTTTATTGCTAAATGCCTGCTCCCCTCTGGCTCGAGGGGAACAGAATACGCTGCTTAGAGGATTTCCAGCAGCTCGACTTCAAACACCAGGGTGCTGAACGGAGGGATGGACGCGCCAGCGCCGCGCTCGCCATAGGCCAGTTCCTGCGGGATAGTCAGTTCCCACTTAGAACCTACTGGCATCAGAGTCAGTGCTTCAATCCAGCCAGGGATCACGCCGTTCACCGGGAATTCAGCCGGTTCGCCACGAGCAACAGAGCTGTCAAATACAGTGCCGTCGATCAATTTACCAGTGTAATGAACGCGAACGCGGTCGGTACGGGCAGGAATTGCGCCTTCGCCCTGGTTGATCACGCGGAATTGCAGGCCGGATTCGGTGCTGTTCACGCCTTCTTTTTTAGCGTTTTCTTCAAGATATTTCACACCTTCAGCAGCCATCGACTGGAAACGCTGACGACGAACAGCATCGGCACGTTCATGGATTTCACGCAGCGCGCGGTGCACCACATCAACCGGAACTGCCGGATGTTTGCCTTCCAGCGCGTCGGCAATACCTGCAACCAGCGCTTCTGGCAGCAGCCCTTCCAGACCAGATTCACTCAGTTGTTGCCCTACCTGCAAACCAATGCCGTAGCTTGCTTGCGCTTCGATGGTGTCAAAAGTTGGGGTGGTCATCGTATTTCCTTCCTCAGGGTATAAAGTAACGGGCAGCATATCAGCCACACTTCCTTGGGTAAAACTTTGTCGCGAGAGTGATGACAAATCCCGGGGAAAAAGAAACAATAGCAATATCCCGTATGAATATAATGAAGGCGGGTTTACCACGGACATCATAGCGTTAGCTTATTCATAGGCTATGATTGAGGAACAAGACGCGGAGCAGGAGGAAACCATGCCCGGGCGCTTTGAACTAAAACCAACCCTGGAGAAGGTCTGGCACGCGCCGGACAACTTTCGCTTCATGGATCCGCTACCTCCGATGCATCGTCGGGGGATTATTATTGCCGCCATTATTTTGGTGGTCGGTTTTCTGCTTCCGTCTGAGGATGCGCCCGACTCCCCCGTCGTGACGCGTGAAGCGCAGCTGGATATTCAGTCGCAATCTCAGCCGCCGACAGAAGAACAACTTCGGGCGCAGCTAGTTACGCCGCAAAACGATCCGGATCAAGTTGCCCCGGTCGCTCCAGAACCAATACAGGAAGGTCAACCGGAAGAGCCGCCGCAAGCTACGCAAACGCAACCTTTCCAGCCAGATAGCGGCATTGACAATCAATGGCGCTCTTATCGTGTCGAAGCCGGCAAAACGATGGCACAACTGTTCCGCGACCACGGTCTGCCTCCTACCGATGTATACGCAATGGCGCAGGTAGAAGGCGCAGGTAAACCATTAAGTAATTTGCAAAATGGGCAGATGGTGAAAATCCGCCAGAACGCCAGCGGCGTGGTGACGGGCTTAACCATTGATACGGGGAATAATCAACAAGTCTTGTTTACCCGCCAGCCGGATGGCAGTTTTATTCGCGCGCGGTAGATGACCGTTCAACCAGAAGCCAGCTAAGGATCGTATCTTTGATGACCTTACGTCTGGCTTCCAGTGCCTGCGGTGAAACCATACTGATGTGATAAACCAGACCAAGCGTATGCTGGTTGATCAAATAATATCCCCCAAGCGCAGCAATATTAATATTCACCTGCAACGGGTCGATATCTGGCTTAAATATATTGAGCTTTTTCCCTTCATCCAATAAAGATTCCATTAACTGCAAATGCGCATGGTTAATTTCTAAGAGACGTTGTGATTTTGCATAATGCACACCTTTACTTTGGTTTTCACTATGCACAATTTTTAAAAACCAAGGGTTAGAAACATAATAGTCCCAAGTAAAATCAATGATTTTTTCAATCGCTTTTTGTGGCGGAAGACCTGAGAAATCAAGGGCCTTTTCTTTTTGTCGAATATCGTTCCAGGTATATTCCAGCACTTCGATAAATAAATTTTCTTTATTACCAAAGTGGTGATAAACCGTCTGCTTACTACACCCCGCAGCCTTAACAATATTATCGACCCTGGCGCCTTCGTAACCATATTCGGCAAATTCATTAACCGCGCATAACAGCAGCTTTTCCTTCAGGCTTTGTACGTTGCTGGTATCAAGATACATAACGCTTCCCCACGTCTTCTTCGTGATGGCTATCATAACCGTATTTGATCTCAGCGACAGCAAAAAGGCAAAACATTGTCTTTCATCGAGTTATCAAATGTCCTGTGATCATTATCGCAGATCAACCAACCAGATGGTTGATCTTTTTACTGACTAGTCGCAAGCTAACCATCACTTAAGGAAACAATATTCAGAAAAAGAGGATTAACCTATGAAATCCACTCGTCCTGTTGCTGTCATCACTGGCGCTGCACGTGGTATTGGAAAGGGTTGTGCGCTGGAACTTGCTCGTGGCGGGTTTAACCTGCTGATTAACGATCGTCCCGATGCCGACAGCGTAGAAAAACTGCATATCACACAACAAGAATGTATGGCAGAAGGCGTGGAAGTCATTTGCTTCCCTGCCGATGTTGGCGATCTCTCCCTGCATGAAGAGATGCTCGACGCGGCGCAAAACCAGTGGGGGCGTCTGGACTGTCTGCTCAACAACGCAGGGATTTCAGTGAAAAAGCGCGGTGACCTCCTCGATCTCGAACCAGACAGTTTCGACCAAAACATTGCCATCAATACCCGCGCGCCGTTCTTCCTCGCTCAGGCATTCAGTAAACGTCTGCTCGCACAGCCGAAGCCGGAAGCGGAGCTGCCGCACCGCTCGATTATTTTCGTCAGTTCAATCAACGCCATCATGCTGGCGATGAATCGCGGCGAATACACCATTGCCAAAACCGCCGTTTCTGCCGCTGCTCGTCTGTTTGCTGCTCGCCTTTGCAATGAACAAATTGGCGTTTATGAAGTGCGCCCTGGCCTAATCAAAACCGATATGACCATTCCGGCAACCGCCTATTACGACGAATTGATTGCCAAAGGTCTGGTGCCGTGGGGACGTTGGGGTTATCCGGCTGATATCGCCTCCACTGTCCGCGCGATGGCGGAAGGCAAACTGATTTACACCTGTGGTCAGGCGGTCGCCATCGACGGCGGCTTAAGTATGCCGCGCTTCTGAGGCTGAACTATGAGAGATCTGTTACAACGCCCTGATTTATTCAGCATTAATACCGCGACGCTGGGTTATAAAACGCCGCTGCCCGCCATTATTGACGCTTGCGCCGCGCGCGGTATTGGCGCAATCGCCCCCTGGCGCAGAGAATTGCAGGGCGAAGATCTCCAGCAGATCGCCCGCCAACTCGCCGCCAGTAACATGAGCGTTTCCGGTTTGTGCCGTAGCACTTACTACACCGCACCGACGCTGGCGGAACGCAAACTAGCGATTGATGATAACCGCCGGGCGCTGGACGACGCCGCCGTGCTTAACGCCGCCTGTTATATGCAGGTGGTTGGCGGTCTGCCAACAGGCACAAAAGATCTGTATGAGGCGCGGGAACAGGTGAAACAAGGGATTCGCCAGTTACTGCCACATTCGAAAGAGGTCGGCGTGCCGATTGCGCTGGAGCCACTGCACCCAATGACCGCAGCCGATCGTTCCTGTTTGTGCACGTTACGCCAGGCGCTGGACTGGTGTGATGAACTCGATCCCGATGGCGAATTTGGCCTCGGTGTCGCGGTGGATGTTTATCACGTCTGGTGGGATCCGGATCTCGCCAGTCAGATCCTGCGTGCCGGAAAACGCATCCTCGCGTTTCATGTTTCCGACTGGTTAGTGCCGACCACTGATCTGGTCAATGACCGTGGAATGCCGGGAGATGGCGTCATCAATATTCCGTCAATCCGTCGGCTGGTTGAAAACGCCGGATTTAATGGCGCTATTGAACTGGAAATATTCTCCCCCTACTGGTGGCAGCAAGATATTAACAGCACGTTGGATATTAGCGTCGATCGCATCGCGCATTATTGTTAAGGAATGATCATGAGTGACCAACCCGTTCTGTTCAGCAGAGCGGCAGCTTCCTGCCGCCTGACATTGAATCGAGAAGATAAATGTCATGCTATTAACGAAGAAATGATCGAATCTCTCGATCATTATTTAAATGAAATTGAAAACGACACCACATTACGATTAGTCGAATTAACTGCTACAGGTGATAAATTCTTTTGTGCGGGCGGCGATATTAAATCGTGGTCAGCCTATTCGCCATTAGATATGGGCAGAAAATGGATTAAACGCGGTAATGACGTTTTTAATCGTCTGCGCAATTTACCCCAATTAACCGTTGCGAATCTCAACGGTCATACCATCGGCGGTGGGATTGAACTTGCTTTGTGCTGCGATATTCGTATTGCTCGCCCCAGCGCGAAATTCTCTAACCCGGAAGTGATGCTCGGTATGGTGCCTGGCTGGATGGGCATTGAACGCGTGCTTAATCAGGTCGGTCCGGTGGTCGGTCGCCAGATGCTGATGCTGGGTAAACGTCTGACGGCACATGAAGCCCAGGCGGCGAATTTAATTGATGAAGTGGTAGAAAAAGAACAGGTAGAAAGCTGGATGGCGAATCAGCTAGCGCAGCTGGAAAAATGTGGCCCGGTGGCGCTGGCGCATATTAAGCAGCTGATTCTGGCACTGGAAAATAAACATGCCGATTACTCGCACCAGTTACTGGCAGGGTTAATGTCTGCTACTCAGGATTGCCAGCAGGCGACGCGCGCGTTTGCCGAAAAAAGTAGCGTGAGCTTCCACAATCAATAAGGAAATTGTATGCGTAAGATAACAACCGCCGAGGCACTGGCGGCGCAAATTCAGGACGGCGCAACCATTGCCATTAGCGGTAACGGCGGCGGCATGGTGGAAGCCGACCATATTATGGCAGCCATTGAAGCTCGTTTTCTGCAAACCGGACACCCGCGCGATCTGACACTAATCCACTCGCTGGGTATTGGCGATCGCGACAGCAAAGGAACCAATCGCTTCGCTCATGCCGAAATGCTCAAACGCATAATTGCCGGACACTTTACCTGGTCGCCCAAAATGCAGGAACTGGTGAAAAACAATGCCATTGAAGCCTACTGCTTTCCTGGTGGCGTGATTCAGGCGTTGCTACGGGAGATCGGTGCCGGACGTCCGGGACTTTTTACCCACGTAGGGTTGGGATCGTTTGTTGATCCGCGCAATGGCGGCGGAAAGTCGAACGCTTGCACCACCGACGATCTGGTAGAACTGATTGAAATTGATGGTGAAACCAAACTCCGCTATCGCCCTTTCAAAGTGGACTATGCCATTTTGCGCGGCACTTATGCCGATCCGCGTGGCAACGTCAGCCTTGAAGAAGAGGCGATTGATATGGATAGCTATTCGATGGCGCTGGCAGCACACAACAGCGGCGGCAAAGTGTTCGTACAGGTGCGCGACGTACTGGAAGCAGGCGCACTTGAACCACGTCGGGTCAAGCTACCGGGGATTCTGGTTGATGGCATCGTTGAACACCGCGAACAACCGCAAACCTATCTTGGCGGTTACGACCTGACGATCAGCGGTCAACATCGCCGTCTGAGTTCTAACGACGCTATTGAACTGGTTAGTCATCCGGTACGTCGCCTGATTGCCCGTCGGGCAGCTCGCGAACTGGTGGCTGGCGCTTCAACCAACTTTGGCTTTGGCATTCCCGGCGGCATTCCTGGGGTTGCGCTGCGCGAAGGCGTTCCTTACCAAAGTTTATGGCTGAGCGTCGAGCAAGGCGTGCATAACGGTATGATGCTGGATGATGCGTTTTTCGGCTGCGCCCGCAACGCCGATGCCATTATTCCATCACTCGATCAATTTGAGTTCTACAGTGGCGGCGGGATCGATATCACCTTCCTCGGCATGGGAGAGATGGATCAGCACGGTAACGTCAACGTCTCGCATCTCAATGGCAATCTCATTGGCCCCGGCGGATTTCTCGAAATTGCGCAAAACGCCCGTAAAGTGGTGTTCTGCGGCACGTTCGACGCCAAAGGCAGCAAAATCGATGTAACGCCAGATGGCTTGCATATCGCCCAGTCAGGTCAAATCCCTAAACTGGTTACCCGGGTAGAAAAAATTACCTTTAGCGCCGCGTACGCACAGCAAAGCGGTCAGGAGGTGCTGTATATCACTGAACGCGCGGTATTCCAGTTAACGGCAGAAGGCGTTGAATTAATTGAGATCGCGCCGGGTGTGGAGATTGAGCGCGACATTCTGCCGTTCATGGCCTTCCGCCCGATTATCAGGCAACCACGTCTGATGGAAAGCAGCCTGTTTACGCCAATGGAGGATGCATGAGTCAGCTTGATGACACCATCCTCGATGCGCTGACGCACGTCACTTTCCCGAAGGGGTTTGTGTCAGCAGAACCAACGTCAATTGTCACCGTTGAGGATGTTGATTACCCGATCTGGCAAGTTGATGCGCTGGTCGTTGGTAGCGGCGCAGCAGGATTACGTGCGGCAGTTGAGCTAAAACGTCGTCAGTAAAATGTGCTGATCGCCACCGCCGGGTTATATATGGGAACGTCAGCGTGCTCTGGTTCCGATAAACAAACACTGTTTACCGCTGCCACTGCGGGCAACGGCGACAATTTCGCCAAACTGGCGGAAGCACTGGCGAGCGGTGGCGCAATGGATCACGACACCGCTTATGTCGAGGCGGTCGGTTCTCTGCATACCCTCGGCGGTCTGCAATATCTTGGTCTGGAATTACCGGAAGATCGCTATGGCGCAATTCTCCGTTATCAAACCGACCATGACGAAGCCGGACGCGCAACCTCCTGTGGACCGCGCACTTCTCGCCTGATGGTGAAAGTATTGCTGGAGGAAGTGCAGCGCCTCGCCATCCCAATGTTGACCAGTGCAACGGTGATTAAGCTCCTGCATCAGTGCGGAGAGAATGGCGAAGATCGCGTTGCGGGGGCTATTCTCGCAACCGGTTCCCGCGCCCATAACCCCTGGGGGCTGGCAATTGTGACTGCGCCCAATGTGGTACTGGCAACGGGCGGACCGGGCGAACTTTATCGCGACAGTGTTTATCCACATAAATGCTTCGGCTCACTGGGGCTGGCGCTGGAAGAAGGTTTGACGCTAACCAATCTGACAGAAAGCCAGTTTGGTATTGGCACGCCACGCTGCACCTTTCCGTGGAATTTGTCTGGCACCTATGTACAGGTGATCCCGTATATCTATTCTGTGGATGCTGAGGGCAACGAGTATAACTTCCTTGCAGATTACTATCGCACTACCCAGGAACTGGCTTCAAACATCTTCCGTAAGGGCTATCAGTGGCCGTTCCATGCCACGCGGGTGATGGATTTTGGTTCAAGCTTGCTGGATATGGCGGTGGCGCAGGAACAGCAATCAGGTCGCCAGGTATTTATGGATTTCAATCGCAATCCTGAAGCCGTACCTGGTGATTTGCCGTTCTCATTAGAGCGGCTGGATGCCGACGTTCATGCGTATCTGGAAAATAATGGCGCCCTGGCGCAATCGCCCATCGAACGTCTGCAACGGATGAATCCGCTCTCTATCTCGCTGTATAAGATGCACGGTTACGATCTCACCGCGCAGCCTCTGCAGTTTGCCATGAATAATCAGCATATGAATGGCGGTATAGAAGTGGATATCTGGGGGCAAACCTCCCTGCCCGGTTGCTTCGCGGTGGGAGAAGTTGCCGGAACTCACGGCGTTACCCGGCCTGGCGGCGCGGCACTGAATGCCGGACAGGTTTTTGCCGTGCGCCTGGCGCGTTTTATTGGTTGCTCCCAAAAGCGGTCTGTTAATGGAGATATTGCAAAGCTGGCAGCCTCGCCGTTGTCTACTGTTAGAGAGCTCATCACTCAGGCGCTGGCTAACGAGAACGGAATGACGCTGACAACGGCGAAAGAAAAAATCCAGGCACGAATGTCTGATTATGCTGGATTTATTTGTCATGCCGATAAAGTTCGCCACGCCACCCGCGACGCCCTGCTGTTGAGTGAATTTGTGCAGCAACACGGTTTGACCATCAACCACGTAGGCGAAATTGCCGAGCTATTTATGTGGCGGCATATGGCACTGACCTCTGCCGCGGTATTGACACAGTTGACGCATTATATTGATGCAGGTGGCGGTAGTCGCGGGGCGCGGATGGTTATGGATGAAGCCGGTAATTCTATCCCACAAACACGAAATGGTTTTTGTGATGCATGGCGCTTTCGTTCAGAGCGTATAAAGGATAAAAAGAATAAGTTACTCATTCATTATTGCAACGGTGCATTTCAAGTCAGAAATACTACTGTTCGTGAGTTTCCCATTATCCACAGCATCTGGTTTGAAAAAAATTGGCCTGACTTTCTTAATGGGACAATTTACCAGCCACAGGATGAATGATATTGCAAAGGTTAATCACTATGCGAAATATAATTAGATCTATTAATGCTCTGCTTGCAACATTGAATATTACCATTTTGGCGATCATTGTGGCATGTGTGACATGGCAGGTGGCTGCACGATTTATATTTAATAGTCCCAGTATTTTTACAGATGAACTCAGCCGTTTGCTCTTTATTTGTCTTGGACTTTTTGGTGGTGCGTACACCGCAGGGCAAAACCGGCATCTGGCGATTGACCTGCTACCTATGATGCTGAAAGGAAAAGCCCGACGTCATTTATTTTTGTGTATTCAGATTATCGTTATTATCTTCGCTACCATCATTATGGTATATGGTGGTGGGCTATTAACGATGGACACATTCGATTCAGGTCAAACCTCACCCGCTTTAGGCTGGCAGATGGGATATATCTATATGAGCATCCCGATTAGTGGTGTACTTATTATCATATACACCATAGATATGGTTTTAACCGAACTTAAACAGCCACTCTAAAGATAACAAACAACAACCAACCATAGTAGGAATGGAGAAATTATGGATTACTGGTTACCTATTATTGTGTTATTTGGTGCCTTCTTTTTTATGTTGGCATTAGGTGTACCTATTGTTTATGCCATTGGTTTATCGACACTGGCATCAATTTCCACACAACTCGATTTCAACTCAGCATTGAGTGTGGTTTCCCAAAAGTTAGCCTCCGGGTTAGATAGTTTTACGTTGTTGGCAATCCCATTTTTTATCTTGTCTGGCAACATTATGAATCATGGAGGAATAGCACGAAGGCTAATTAACTTTGCGCGAATTCTTGGCGGTCGTCTGCCAGGCTCACTTGCTCACTGTAATATTCTTGCCAATATGCTGTTCGGGGCAATTTCTGGTTCAGCCGTTGCTTCGGCGGCGGCGATGGGCGGTGTCATGCATCCGCAACAGGTTAAAGAAGGCTACGACCCGGCATTCAGCACTGCGGTTAACGTTGCTTCTGCTCCTACTGGTTTACTTATTCCACCAAGCAATACGTTGATCGTCTATTCACTGGTCAGCGGCGGTACGTCTATTGCTGCACTGTTCCTGGCAGGGTATGTTCCGGGAATTTTACTGGGCCTGGCGCTGATGGTCGTCGCCGGTATTATCGCGGTACGTCGCGGTTATCCAAAACCAGAACGTCCGACTTTGCGCCAGGCTGGAGTGGCTATATGGATGGCGATCCCCAGCATTTTCCTGATTGTGTTAATTATGGGTGGCGTACTAAGCGGTATTTTTACCCCAACCGAAGCTTCGGCAATTGCGGTAATTTATACTCTTTTCCTCGCGCTGGTTCTCTATCGTGAAATATCAGTTAAGGATTTACCTAAAATATTTCTGGAATCAGTGATTACCACAGCAATTGTTTTGTTATTGATCGGCTCTTCAATGGGCATGTCATGGGCTATGTCCAACGCTGACGTACCCTTCCTGATCCTCGATTTGCTCAATACCATTTCTGATAATCCAATAGTAATCCTGCTTATTATCAATATTATCTTGTTGATCATTGGCACATTTATGGATATGACGCCAGCGGTACTGATTTTCACCCCGATATTTTTACCCGTCGTCACCGAGTTGGGCATGGACCCGATTCACTTTGGTATTGTCATGGTACTGAACATGTGTATCGGTATTTGTACTCCACCAGTAGGCAGTGTGCTGTTTGTTGGCTGTAGTGTATCTAAATTACCAATCAACAAAATTATCAAACCTATGCTGCCCTTCTATGCCGTGATGGTATTAGTGCTGGCAATGGTGACCTATATTCCGCAAATCAGTATGGCATTGCCAAGAGCACTGGGCTACTGATATGCATTCACTGGCGGCACCTGCCGCCATATTTATTAGAAAAGGAACATCTATGAAAATAAAAGTATCCGCTGGCATTATCGGTGCTGTTCTTATGTTATCCGCAAGCCAGTCCTGGGCAATGACATTAAAACTTAGCCATAATCAGGATAAGTCTCACCCTGTTCATAAAGCGATGGAGTTCTTTGCGAAAAAGAGCAAAGAGTACTCTAACGGTGATATTACTATTCGTATTTATCCAAATGGAACATTGGGTACTCAACGAGAAACAATGGAGCTGATTCGTTCTGGCGCAATTCCACTGGTAAAAACCAATGCGGCAGAAATGGAAGCATTTGAAAATTCTTATAAATTATTTAGCCTGCCTTATTTGTTCCGCGATCGTGATCATTATTATCAGGTCATGCAGGGCGATATCGGAAGGAAAATCCTCGACTCAACAAAAAACAAAGGTTATTTCGGTCTGACGTTCTATGATGGAGGCGCCCGCAGCTTCTACGGCAATAAACCGGTACTGAAACCAGACGATCTGAAAGGCATGAAAGTCCGTGTTCAGCCAAGTCCTGGCGCAGTTGAAATGATCAAAGTCATGGGCGGTAACCCGACGCCACTGGATTACGGCGAGCTGTATACAGCCTTACAGCAAGGTGTGGTTGATATGGCAGAAAACAGTGTGATGGCGCTGACCACCATGCGTCACGGTGAAGTGGCAAAATCCTTCAGCCTTGACGAACACACTATGGTTCCCGATGTGGTTCTGATGAGCAATGCTGCGTTTGATAAACTTAGCCCAGAAAATCAGTCAGTTATATTAAAAGCAGCGAAAGAATCAATGAGCTACATGAAAGACTTGTGGAGCGAGGAAGAGAAAAAAGAATTCGCTAAACTGGATAAAATGGGCGTGAAAGTCTATCAGGTTGATAAGGCACCGTTTATCGAGAAAGTGCAGCCGATGTACGCAGCCTTTGCTAAGGATAACCCTGCCCTTGCCCCAATGCTGGCTGACATTCAGGCGGCTAAGTAATTATCTTCATGGGGCTGCTTATTGTGGCCCTTATCGATATCTGCAAGTGCTCGCTACAAAAGCAAAACGCCGACACAAGGTCGGCGTTTTTACGTCTCGTTGAATAACGAATTATTCAGCTACTACGTTTACGATCACTTTCGCGAATACTTCGCTGTGAACCTGGAAGCTCACTTCGTGTTCGCCAGTGGTACGCAGAACGCCGTTCGGCAGACGAACTTCGCTCTTAGCCACTTCAACGCCAGCTGCAGTTACAGCGTCAGCGATGTCGCGAGTACCGATGGAACCGAACAGTTTACCTTCGTCGCCAGCTTTAGACGCGATGGTAACAGTTTCCAGTGCATTGATTTTCTCAGCGCGAGCATTAGCTGCTGCCAGAACTTCAGCCAGTTTAGCTTCCAGTTCAGCGCGACGTGCTTCGAAGAATTCAATGTTTTTCTTGGTAGCTGGAACAGCTTTACCCTGCGGTACCAGGAAGTTACGAGCATAGCCCGCTTTAACGTTTACCTGATCACCCAGGCTACCCAGGTTTGCTACTTTATCAAGCAGAATAACTTGCATTACCTTATCCTCTCAAAGTCGTATTAATGGACCGTGACCGATTACTGATGGCGATCAGTGTACGGCAGCAGGGACAGGTAGCGAGCGCGTTTGATAGCGCGAGCCAGCTGACGCTGGTATTTTGCACGGGTACCGGTGATACGGCTTGGGACAATCTTACCGCTTTCGGTGATGTAGTTTTTCAGCGTAGCGATATCTTTATAGTCGATCTCTTGAACGCCTTCCGCGGTGAAACGGCAGAACTTGCGACGACGGAAATAACGTGCCATATGGCTAGTCTCCAGAATCTATCAATTCAATCTGCTCGGCATGCAAAACCATTTTGCTCAGTCCGTTCTTTGCCTTGTGGCATGAAATGAACCCCTGAACGGTTATGCGACTGCCGACCGTTATACTGTGAGTAATGGCCTGGTTTTCGTGTCCGCTAACAATAACGGGCATTTGGCACCACGCCTGCCGGTGAAAACCGGCTTCCTCCTGCACAGAACGATGCTCAAGCACGAACTGGCAGTGAGGAATTCCTGATGGACTGACCTTTCGAAGGGGAGTCCTGCACACGGTGCCGGACAACACCAGACGGTTGGTCATCAGAAATTACTCTTCAGAATCCCCAGCTTCAGCATCATCTGCGGTTTCGTTTGCGAAATCATCGCGACGCTCACGGCGCTCGTCTTTCGCTTTAACCATCGGAGATGCTTCGGTAACAGCGTGCTTGGTACGCATAACCATGCTGCGGATAACGGCATCGTTGAAGCGGAAGGTAGTTTCCAGCTCATCGATCACTTCCTGCGGAGCTTCAACGTTCATCAGAACGTAGTGTGCTTTGTGCAGTTTGTTGATCGGGTAAGCCAGCTGACGGCGGCCCCAGTCTTCCAGACGGTGGATCTTGCCTTCTGCACCAGTGATGGCAGCAGTGTAGCGCTCGATCATGCCCGGAACCTGTTCGCTCTGGTCAGGATGGACCATAAAAACGATTTCGTAATGACGCATCGAATTGCTCCTTACGGATTATTCAGCCTCCTGTCTGGGTCAGCCGAATCCCGGGGAGGCAAGGAACGTGTTAAAGGTCGGCTGAAAAATGACGCGTTATAGTACTTGTATGCCCCGCTAAACTCAAGGCCAGCCGACAAATAAATCTCATCTTTCGCGCAAAAGAACTAACTCGCTGATTTGAAGTTCATCACATTCCGTCACAGTGTTTTTTCGAACAACTGCATCAGAAATGGTCACCATCAACTTCTTTATCATTGATTAAAATTAAATCAGAAGATCATCACAGAGGAGAGCACACAAAGTCAGCCGTCGAGGAGGAATCTATGTTCAGTCGTGTTTTAGCCCTTCTGGCTGTGCTTTTGCTAAGTGCAAATACATGGGCAGCCATTGAAATTAATAACCACCAGGCCAGAAATATGGACGACGTACAGAGCTTAGGCGTGATTTATATCAACCATAACTTCGCCACTGAAAGTGAAGCTCGCCAGGCACTGAATGAAGAGACAGATGCGCAAGGCGCAACGTACTACCACGTGATTCTGATGCGAGAACCGGGGAGTAACGGCAATATGCACGCCAGCGCGGATATTTATCGCTAGCACCAGGTATAACCAACGAAACATTGCCATAGTTTGCTTTGCCCCCTTCTCCGGGGGCATTTTTTTGAAAAACGGCTGCGGAATCAGACCAGTTATCTCCCGAAGAAGGAAATTTCCGCAGCGCGTGTTTTACTTCTGCCCGTAATAGGCGTTGGGACCGTGCTTACGCATGAAGTGTTTATTCATCAGGAAGCTATCGATGTGATTGAGTTGTGGGTTAATACTGCGCGCAATCCACGCCATTTTCGCCACTTCTTCCATCACCACCGCGTTATGCACCGCGTCGTGGGCATCTTTCCCCCAGGCGAACGGTCCGTGCTGATACACCACAATTCCCGGCGTATGCAGCGGCTCAGCGTTGCCCAGCGTTTCAATAATCACTTTGCCAGTGTTCTGTTCGTACTCGCCCTGCACCTCTTCTTCGCTTAATCCGCGCGTACACGGGATGTCGCCAAAGAAGTAGTCAGCGTGCGTGGTACCTAACGCCGGGATCGCCAGCCCCGCCTGCGCCCATGCGGTGGCATGAGTGGAGTGGGTATGGACAATGCCGCCAAGCGACGGATAACGACGGTAGAGTTCGAGATGCGTCGCAGTGTCGGAAGACGGACGATACGCCCCTTCCACCACCTTGCCGCTCATATCAACCACCACCATATCGGCTGCTTTCATGGTTTCGTAGGCGACGCCGCTGGGCTTGATCACCACCAGCCCGCGTTCGCGGTCAATGGCGCTGACGTTGCCCCAGGTAAAGGTCACCAGCCCGTAGCGCGGCAGATCCATATTGGCTTCAAACACCTGCTGTTTCAGCTTTTGCATTATGCCGCCTCCACCATGCCTGCTTTGGCCATGCGCGCTTTCACCCAATCGCGCGCTTTCGCCACTTCTGCCGCCGGGTCTTCCGCCGTTTCGCTCCACATCTCAATCAGGTACGGCCCGCAATAGCCACTTTGTTTGAGCGTTTCGAAGCAACGTTCGAAATCCACTACGCCTTCACCAAAAGGCACGTTTTTGAAGACGCCTGGTTTGGTGTCTTTCACATGCACCGCGACGATATGCCCGATTCCGGCCTGCAATTCCATCTGCACATCGTTGTCCCACGCCGACAGGTTGCCGATATCCGGGTAGAGCTGGAACCACGGGTTGTTGAGATAGTGCGCGTAGCCCAGCGCCTTGCTGATGGAGTTCATCAATGGGTAATCCATGATCTCCATTGCCAGCGTCACCTGCGCGCGGCTCGCCATCTCAACGCTCTCTTTCAGCCCGTCACGGAAACGACGACGCGTTTCGTTATTGGCTTCCTGATAGTAAACGTCATAGCCCGCCAGCTGGATCACGCGAATGCCAACGTCCTGGGCGAACTGGATAGCTTTGCGCATAATCTCCAGCCCCTGCGCCCGCACCGCGTCATCTTCGCTGCCCAGCGGGAAACGACGATGGGCCGAAAGGCACATGGACGGCACGCGCACGCCGGTTTCAACAATCGCATTCACCAGCGCCAGACGCTGCTCGCGGCTCCAGTCGAGGCGCGACAGACGATCGTCCGTTTCATCTACCGACATCTCGACAAAATCGAAGCCCAGCGTTTTTGCCAGTTGCAGCCGTTCCAGCCAGCACTCCCCGGCGGGGAGCGCTTTCTCATAGATGCCAAGCGGGATTTGTTTGGACAACATATCCGCTCCTTAGCCCCACAGTTCGGCGATGGAACGTTTGAACTGACGCGCGGCTTCCACTGGAGAAGCGGCATCACGGATGCTGCGACCCGCGATAAACACATGAATCGGAATACCTTTGAACAGCGGCAGATCTTCCAGCGCCAGGCCACCAGTGACGGTGACTTTAAAGCCCATATCGGAAAGACGTTTGATCGCGGTGATATCTGCTTCGCTCCACGCCACGCCTGCGGCCTGCGCGTCACGGCTGCGGTGATAAACCACCTGCTGAATGCCTGCGTCACGCCACTGTTGCGCCTGTTCCCAGGTCCAGTAACCGGTCAGTTCGATCTGCACGTCGCCGTTAAACTCTTTTGCTACGTCCAGCGCACCTTTGGCGGTGTTGATATCCGCACAGCAAATCACGGTCACCCAGTCAGCGTTGGCTTCGAAGCACATACGAGAAAGGATTTTGCCCGCATCGGCAATTTTGGCGTCTGCCAGCACGATTTTGTGCGGGTAGAGTGCTTTCAGGTCACGAACCGCACGCACGCCTTCACCCACGCACAGAATGGTGCCCACTTCGATAATGTCGACTTCTTCGGCAATCAGGCGAGTGGTTTCGTAGGCGCTATCCATAGTCTGGTTGTCCAGCGCGACTTGCAACATCGGTAATGACATCTTCAATTCCTTCTTAAGCTGCCGCGTTGGTGCGGTCAATGAGATCCAGTACTTCCTGCTCGGTACGGCAGGCACGTAAACGGTCGAAATTCTCTTCATCTTCAAACAGGTTGACGATCTGCATGATGCCCACTTCCTGGTGAGTGTTGGCATCGACGGCCGCCATGGTGATGAGGATATCCACCGGGTCGTTATCTTCGTGGTTGAACTCCAGCGGCTTTTTCAGCGTCACCAGCGCAAAACCGGTTTTCTTAACGCCCTCTTCCGGGCGACCGTGCGGCATTGCCAGACCTGGTGCGAGCACAAAATACGGGCCGTGCTGTTCAACCGCATCCAGAATCGCCTGGTAGTAACGCGGCTCGACAACATCCGCCGCCACCAGCAGGTCAACGCCGATTTTTACTGCGTCCTGCCATGTCTCAGCTTCAGCCTGCAGGCGGATGGATTTATTCTCCGCCAGCGAATCACGTAATTTCATGGTGCGTCCTTACTTCACATCCTGCGGGAAATGTTCTTTGATCACTTCCAGCAATTTCGGGCCAAAGTCGGCAGGAGAGAGCATGTTGCGCACGCCAACCACGTATTTGTTGCCGGTCACGGTGATTTCGCCCGCAATGTGCGTAGAAGCGATGATGATATCCGCGCCGCTCAACTCACTTTTATATTCGCCAACCGCGCAGCTATTTACCGTGTGGTCGATGTTCGACTGGGTTAAAAACTGGTCCACTTTCATCTTCATGATCATGGAACTGCCTTGTCCGTTGCCACACACAGCCAGAATACGTACGGTCATAATCAAAACTCCTTATTAAGCAGACTGTTCTGCCAGTTGTTTTTCTGCATCTTCTTCTGCGCGCAGCGCGCGGCCAGCGAAGAACATATAAGCCAGTGCAATTACAATGATGACGGCCATAAAGGCGATACCGATGGAGAAGAAGCCCTGCATCATCGGCGGTGCCAGAATCGACCAGTCCGCCATGCCCATCCAGGCACTCATACCGGTGAGTTTCACCGCCCAGACGCAGCCGAAGATTTCAATCATCCCCATCACCAGACAAATTTTGAGTGCCGCACGCCAGCCGCCGAAGTGGTTAGCGAATACGCCGATAGTGGCGTTGGAGAAGAACATCGGAATAAAGCCTGGAATAATCAGAATGGAAGAGCCGCAGGCGACCAGAATGCCAACCGCAATCAGCTGACCGATGGTGCCCCACATAAAGCCCCAGACCACGGCGTTCGGCGCGAAGCTATAGATAGCCGCACAGTCAATCGCCAGAACCGCACCCGGGATCAGGCGCTGGGAGATACCGTTAAACGCTTCAGAGAGTTCCGCCACAAACATGCGCACGCCCTGAGTGATGATGAAGATCGCCACCGCAAAAGAGAAACCGGTTTGCAGGATGTAGACCGTCCAGTTCACTTTGCCTGCCATCGCCTGCACGGTGTCGATACCGAAGGAGAGCAGAATGGCGCCAAAGAAGATGGTCATGACAATCGCCGTGGAGACGATGTTGTCGTGGAAAATGTTCAGCCAGCCAGGCAGTTTGAGGTCTTCAACGCTCTCCTCTTTTTTGCCCAGGAACGGCGCGACTTTATAAGCAATCCATGATGCAAACTGCTGCTGGTGACCGATGGAGAAACCACAGCCATCCGTCACTTCCTGAGTCGGCTTGTACATCATGTTGGAGGTAATGCCCCAGTAGAGCGAAACCAGAATCGCCGTGCAGATAATGGTGGTCCACATGGAGTAGCCAAAGATGAACAGCGTGACGGCAATCAGCCCCGCCTGCTGAAACATAATGTGGCCAGTCAGCATGATGGTGCGAATACCGGTAATACGACGCAGCAGCACGTAACAAATGTTCAGCGCCAGTGCCAGCAGCACCGCGTACCCTACCCAGCTATAGGCATCGCCCATGCGCTCGATAGTGGCCATCATCGAAGCGTAAGTATCTGAAATCGCACCGTTGATGCCATAAACTTCCGACATTTTCGCCACCACCGGTTTGAAGGTGCTGGTCAGGATGCCGGACCCGGCCTGCAACAGCATAAAACCGATAATCGTTTTGATGGTGCCTTTGATAATCACGCTGACGCTTTTACGCAGCAGGATGTAGCCCAGGCAGGTCACGATACCCAGTAACAGCGGGGCATTGGTCATTACCTGATTAAAAAAGACGGTAAAGATGTTGTAGAGGATATCCATAACGATCTCCTGAAGAAGAGGTAACCGGGTATTCCGCACACCCGGAATGTTGTGTATTCACTCTAATTTTCAAAAGTAATCACAACAAGATTATTTATGATTAAATGTGACGCGGCACGCAAATAATTCCACATGGATAGAGTGGGATTCATGCAACGAAACAATTACTCATTTAAATTCATTTAGTTAAATGAATTACACATTCCGTTAAATCTTTCCACACTCAAAATCCACAACAACTCCCCTGGCAAAAAGTCAAAAAATGGTCATTGCCTTCCTGAAAAAATAGTGTCAGGATTAATCAAAACCAATCAAATATTGATTCAAATTGAACATCATGAAGGTAAATGGCGATGAGTAAAGTGAAAAGTATCACCCGTGAATCCTGGATCCTGAGCACTTTCCCGGAGTGGGGTAGCTGGCTGAATGAAGAAATTGAACAAGAGCAGGTAGCTCCTGGTACATTCGCGATGTGGTGGCTCGGTTGTACTGGGATCTGGCTGAAATCGGAAGGTGGCACCAACGTTTGCGTTGATTTCTGGTGCGGTACAGGCAAACAAAGTCACGGTAACCCGCTGATGAAACAGGGTCACCAGATGCAGCGCATGGCTGGCGTGAAAAAACTGCAGCCAAACCTGCGTACCACCCCGTTTGTTCTTGATCCGTTTGCGATTCGCCAGATCGACGCGGTACTGGCAACTCACGATCACAACGATCATATCGACGTCAACGTCGCTGCTGCCGTGATGCAGAACTGTGCTGATGACGTACCGTTTATCGGACCGAAAACCTGCGTGGATTTATGGATTGGCTGGGGAGTACCGAAAGAGCGCTGCATCGTGGTCAAACCAGGCGATGTGGTAAAAGTGAAAGACATTGAAATTCATGCCCTTGACGCGTTCGACCGTACTGCACTGATCACCCTACCAGCGGATCAAAAAGCGGCTGGCGTACTGCCAGACGGCATGGACGATCGCGCAGTAAACTATCTGTTCAAAACACCGGGCGGTTCCCTGTATCACAGCGGCGATTCCCACTACTCTAACTACTATGCAAAACATGGCAACGAGCATCAGATCGACGTGGCGTTAGGATCGTACGGTGAGAATCCACGCGGTATTACCGACAAAATGACCAGCGCCGATATGCTGCGTATGGGTGAAGCCCTGAATGCGAAAGTGGTAATCCCGTTCCACCACGATATCTGGTCAAACTTCCAGGCCGATCCGCAGGAAATCCGCGTACTGTGGGAGATGAAAAAAGATCGTCTGAAGTATGGCTTTAAGCCGTTTATCTGGCAGGTCGGTGGCAAGTTTACCTGGCCGTTGGATAAAGATAACTTCGAGTATCACTATCCGCGTGGTTTTGACGATTGCTTCACCATTGAACCGGATCTGCCGTTCAAGTCATTCCTGTAATCTATCGTTTATACCGGATAGCGTGGATCTGTTCGCGCTATCCGGCGTAGTATTTCCTGGCTATTTCAAATATCATCTAAAAAAATCAAATTTTATCGGAATAGCTCATGACTGAAGCACAAAGACATCAAATCCTCCTGGAAATGCTCGCACAATTGGGCTTTGTGACCGTTGAGAAAGTCGTTGAGCGTCTGGGAATTTCGCCTGCCACTGCGCGACGCGATATCAATAAACTCGACGAAAGCGGCAAACTGAAGAAAGTGCGCAACGGCGCTGAAGCGATTACCCAGCAGCGCCCGCGATGGACGCCGATGAATCTGCATCAGGCGCAGAATCACGATGAAAAAGTACGTATCGCTAAAGCGGCCTCGCAGTTGGTTAATCCGGGCGAAAGCGTGGTCATCAACTGCGGCTCTACCGCATTTCTGCTCGGCCGGGAAATGTGTGGCAAACCGGTGCAAATCATCACTAATTATCTCCCGCTGGCAAACTATCTGATCGATCAGGAACATGACAGCGTGATCATCATGGGCGGGCAGTACAACAAAAGTCAGTCCATCACCTTAAGCCCACAGGGCAGCGAAAACAGTCTCTATGCCGGGCACTGGATGTTTACCAGCGGCAAAGGGCTGACCGCAGAAGGGTTATATAAAACCGATATGCTGACGGCGATGGCAGAGCAGAAGATGCTGAGTGTGGTGGGGAAACTGGTAGTGCTGGTCGATAGCAGTAAGATTGGTGAACGCGCGGGGATGCTCTTTAGCCGCGCCGATCAAATCGATATGCTGATCACCGGCAAAAATGCTAACCCAGAGATCCTGCAACAGCTGGAAGCGCAAGGGGTCAGCATTCTGCGTGTTTAAAGATGCTGGTGGAAAAATGTCACCGCAGCATCTAACGCCTCGGGTGTAATACGGTGGCGCACGCCAGGCTGCCATAAACAGGTTAACTGTTTATCTCGTCCCGTTTCTCTTAATGCCTGCTGCAAACGTAGTGATTCCTCGGCAGGCACAACATCATCGTCAAGGCCATGCCACAACAGCAGTGGCCTGCTTCCCAGTTCGTCCAGGTGGTTTGTCGCTTCCCACTCTGCCAGTGGAGCAATAATGTTATTAAATTCGTTTTGCTGTGCTGGCGTTTCAGGCTTCAACGGTGGAAACAGTGAACGGGCAAGCGATGTGAAATAGCCAGACCCCATCATGCTGGCGGTACATTTCACCGTGGGGTGGCGAGCGGTAATCCCCAACGCGGTCATTGCGCCCATCGACGCGCCACCAACCGCCAGGCGTTCATCACGCAGCCAGTTTTCTTCGGCTATTGCCGCACGTAAAGTAGTGAATTCCTGCATACTTTGTAGCAAGATTTGCCAGAATTGATTTAAACGCCTCGCTGCGTCGCCACTAAAACGGCTACCGTGATTGGGCGCATCCGGCATGATCACCCGGAAACCAGCCTGCGCCAGCGCGACGGCAAAATAGCTATAAACCAGGCTGGATGAAGTAAATCCGTGATAAAAAATCACACACGGTAATGGGGGTTCTTTTTGCCCTATGGGATAAGCGTGAAGAACGGGAATATCAGCCAGCACGCGTGATTCTAATTCAATCATCTTTTTCTCCTTTGAGTCTGGTATGACATGAAGAAATCCTTAGCACAAGTTTCTGCTGACCGTATTAGTTCATAATGTTGAGATGTGGATTACGCTTTCACAACGTTTTCATTCGAAAATCGCGTACCAGGTAACAATTCGGGAACATTCCCCTCAAGTTAAATAAATAAGGCACTACACTATGGTTAGCAGGAAACGTAATAGCGTTATTTATCGGTTTGCCAGTTTATTATTGGTGTTGATGCTAAGCGCCTGTAGCGCACTGCAAGGTACGCCACAGCCAGCACCGCCAGTAACGGACCATCCGCAAGAGATTCGCCGTGACCAGACACAAGGGTTACAGCGAATAGGTAGTGTAAGCACGATGGTACGGGGCTCTCCGGATGACGCATTAGCAGAAATCAGAGCGAAAGCTGTCGCTGCAAAAGCTGATTATTACGTTGTCGTAATGGTGGATGAAACCATCGTGACAGGACAGTGGTATTCACAAGCCATTTTGTACCGTAAATAAATCAGACAACTTACATAGTCAGCTTTACATTGCTTTGCGTCCCTATGCGTTTACCTGTGCACAATAAATTACCGGCGGGAAGCTCGGGCGTTTATTACCGCGATGGAATGCCCTGCCACATGTGGGGAAACGAAAAATGGAGCTGACGATGAAACAATTACTTGCCTCACCCTCGCTGCAATTAGTGACTTGCCCTGCGAGCGCCACGGCACAGTCTGCAGAATTCGCCAGTGCTGACTGCGTGACGGGCCTGAATGAAATAGGTCAGATCTCGGTTAGCAATATTTCAGGGGATCCGCAGGACGTGGAACGTATCGTGGCGTTAAAGGCCGATGAACAAGGTGCGTCATGGTACCGCATTATTACCATGTACGAAGACCAACAGCCCGATAACTGGCGTGTACAGGCGATACTGTATGCGTGAGTGTCATCTGCAGCGAATGAACAATGCCGGATACGGCGCGAGCGCCTTGTCCGGCCTACAATTTTCACATATTTCATTTAGTTAATCGAAACCAGCGTCGCATCCGTCGTATACGCTTACAAACACACTCCCCCCGTCGCCCGCAGCAATAAATCATTCTGGATCTGCTCTGACAACCGCACGCCACCGCGCGTATTTAACATCACCTGACACCACGCCTGCGCCATTGGCGGAGAAGCATATTTCAACATTTGCGCGCCGCAGCCCAGCAAAAATAATTGATGTGTTATCTCCCGTCCCAATTCTTCAGCCGGTTTGCGCAGTTGCTGTTGTAAGCGACGAACCGCGCGATCAAAATAACGATCTTGCCCTTTCACTTCCATAAACGCTTCCGACAGCAAATCGTAGACGCCCGCTTGCTTATTAAGAACGCGCAGCACATCGAGGCACATAATATTGCCAGAGCCTTCCCAGATGCTGTTCACTGGCATCTCCCGATAAAGTCGCGGTAGTTCGCTCTCTTCGCAATAGCCAATACCGCCCAGCACCTCCATCGCTTCAGCCACAAACGGAATGCCACGTTTGCAGATCACAAATTTCGCTGCTGGCGTAAATAAACGCGCCCACAGGGCTTCTTTGGCATCGGCACGCCGATCCCACGCCCGCGCCAAACGAAACAACAACGCTGTTTGCCCTTCAAGCTGAAGCGCCATGCGACTTAAGACATGGCGCATAAGGGGCTGTTCGATTAACGGATTACCAAATACATGGCGTTGATGAGCGTGATATATCGCCAGCGAGAACGCACGACGCATCATGGAGTGGCTACCCAGAGCACAATCAAAACGCGTCATCCCGCCCATTTTCAGGATCAGGCGAATCCCTTCCCCTTCCTGACCCAACAACCAGCCAATGGCATCCTGAAACTCCACTTCGCAACTGGCATTGGAACGATTACCCAACTTATCTTTCAGACGCTCCAGCCGAATCGCGTTGCGTTGTCCGTCAGGCAAAAATCGCGGCACAAAAAAGCAGGACAAACCGCCCGCGGTCTGCGCCAGCACCAGATGCGCGTCGCTTTGTGGCACCGAGAAAAACCATTTATGCCCCACCAGCCGATAAGAGCCATCTTCCAGACGCTCTGCACGGGTGGTGTTGCTCATGACATCGGAACCGCCCTGCTTTTCCGTCATTCCCATGCCAATCAACAAACCGCGTTTTTGCCCGCCAGGCAATAAGTGGGAATCGTAGCGATCGCTCAACAGCGGCGTGGTCCAGTCCTGAAACGGCGCGGGTAACATCTGTAACAGCAATGGCGTGGCGGCAAAGGTCATGGTTATCGGGCATAACGACCCGGCCTCGACCTGCGCGTGCAACATAAAACGCGCCGCCCGCGCCACAAATGCGCCAGAACGAGCATCTTCTTCCCAGGCCAGGTTGTGTACCCGATTGGTACATAACGCCTGCATCAGCAGGTGCCATGCGGGATGGAAACGGACATCGTCCAGACGTCGCCCCTGGGCATCGTAGCGCAACAGTTCAGGTGGGTTTACATTCGCCAGCCGCCCCAGTTCAAGGGATTCTGCCGTTCCGAGTTGCTGACCAATACTGGCGAGAAAATCGCTATCCCAACCAGCGCCTTCGCGCGTTACCGCTTCGCAGAGCGCGCCATCAGACAGGTATAAATTGCTGTTATTTAAGGGTATAGGTTGATTAAAAACAGTGTGAGTTTGCCAGTGCACTGTGTCTCCCTCCATCAATGGCAGTCACCATTAGTATGGTCACTGCCACGGATTCCTGACAGAAAGAGATTGCTAAAACATTCTTAACCCGCAATGTAGTGCGGAACAAAACGCGAAGTGTCTTTAGTGATCAGCGTGTTATCTTCACGAATCCCCATACCACACGCTTCATCATCGACAATCCAGCTACCAATCAGCGTGTAACTATCGCCAAATCGCGGTAGCGGTTGAAACGCCTGATAGATCATCGGTTCATCGGCGTAATCACCGTCAGCGTGGTCAACGACGTTATTCTGACCGTCGAAAATGGTGACGTTACCGCCCTCGCGTGAGTAGATCGGTTTACGCACATAGCTTTCGCCAGCGGCGATCTGCGGTTTTTCGCCCTCAAACCAGGACGCCAGAAGATTAGGATGACCAGGAAAGAAGCGCCAAAGCAGCGGCATTAGCCCTTTGTTACTCAAGATACTTTTCCATAACGGCTCCACCCACTGCTCACGACGCTTGCGCAGCAGCGGACCGTTATCGTCACGCATCATCCACTCCAGCGGGTACAGCTTAAATGCACGCTGGATGATATTATCATCAAGATCGGTCAGTACACCGCCGACGCCCAAACCGAGATCTTCAATGTAGATAAACCGCGACTCCTGTCCTGCCTGCTGAGCGCAGTCCTGCAAGTACAGCACGGTACTCCTGTCTTCGTCGGTGTCCTGACAGCAGCAAAAATAAAACGGCTCCCGGCTATAAAGCTCGCTAAAGCGTGAAATCAGGCGCTCCTGAATGGCATTGTACTGATCGGCGTCACGTGGAATAACGCCGCTGCGCCGGGCATCCTCCAGCCACAGCCACTGGAAATAAGCCGACTCATACAACGAGGTCGGCGTATCAGCGTTGTATTCCAGCAGCTTCACCGGCGCATTGCCACACCAGGCAAAATCCATCCGCCCATACAGCGAAGGATCGCGGGAGCGCCAGCTTTCAGCGATCACATCCCAGTACAACGGCGGGATCGCCAATTGCGTCAGGATCTCTTCATCTTTAACCGCGCGATCCACCACCTCAAGGCACATCTGATGCAGTTCCGCAGTCGGTTTTTCGATCTGCTCTTCAATCTGGCGCAGAGTAAAACGGTAAGCCCGACTCTCATCCCAATAGATTTCATTGTCGATGATATGAAAGTCAAATCCGTTATCGGCGGCAATCCGGTCCAGATCCCGCCGCACAGGAACGTTGTGTCTCAGCATGATTAGCCTCCCCAATGCCCACGGGCGCTGGAAGAACGACCATAGCCGCCGCGCGAAACGGTAGACGCTTTTTTGGTGGTAAAGCCGCCCGTGGAATAAGACTCTTTTTTGCCAGAACCGGAGCGCCAGGAGTAATCACCGGAAGTGTTGCGCCAGACGGGGCGGGAAGCAAATGAGGATCCACCGCTGTTATAAACAAACTGCTCATCGCGATCTTTACGAATAACCCGGCTTAACAAAAATCCAGATATTACCGGGATCCAACTCTGTTCAACATTGTCGTAGTAGCAATTTTCGTACTTAGACTGACAATTCTGCTGAGTCATATTCTTCGGAACATCGGCATAAAATGCCGCTTTGGCGTTATTCCAGCCACGCGCGCAAATGTCTGCATTATTACCGTCATCAATACAATCCTGCACTGTCGAATAAAACGTTCCGTCACCGTCGTTATCGACATCGCTACTTTCACTCCATCCTTTGATCACTAAAAAAACTGCGCCGCCCATAATCGCCAGGGTCAGATATTTTTGTGCGTAGCGATTGCGACGCGGCTCAAAAGGATTATTGGGTCTACCAATGCGACTGATCGCTCCGTGACCAATTTTACTGTTATTTCTTGATTTGCGTTTTCTGGCCATGATCGTCCATTACCATGTCATACAAGCTGCGTTAAAAATACCGCCAGCCAGCGCGGCGGTTCCCATAAACATTCCTGCCGCAGTGTTGTGATTAATAATTTTATCGCTTAATGCCGGCATATAAAGTCTGACGCCAGCAAAAACGAGTAACTGAATCACCAGTGCGATTCCGCCCCAGGCAAAATAATCTGGAATACTCACTGCATTGATTGCCGCACTGGATAACGGGATCACGTAGCCCAACAATGTACCGCTGAACGCCAGCGACGCCGCAGTGTTATTATTCTTGATCAACTGCCATTCATTATGCGGAGTAATTTTGGAATAGATAAAAAGAAAAACAATTACCATCGCCACGCCGATAAAAAAATAGGCGCTAAAAGCAAGGAGTGAATCCAGTATATGCATTATAAACGTCCCTGTAATTAACCAATAATATGAAGTGATGTCAGTGGGATATCGACACCCAGAGCGCGCGAAAATAGCCACTCCGGCTCGCCGAGATCGTTAAAAGATTCCTCACCATTTAAAAGCAAATATTCGTAAGTATCTTCGGTCACTTGCCGTTGGTAGCCCATGGTAAAATTATGCACTTCCCATTTGGCATGGTTTTGATTTTCTACTTTTTCCAGCATGTAGACGGGTTCAATATTTCCCGGTTCTTCGCTGTTAAAAAATCTCTGCCAGCATTTTTCCTGCCAGTTTAAGGTCACCGCCCCCATCGCTTTGGCGTTGATCGCCTCGCGCCAGTAACTCTCTTTGCTGATGCCGTAGCTCTCTTCGTAGACAAAGAGCTTGATATCATCAATGTCATCAATATCTTCGCCGCCAGTAGTATTGATTTGCAGAAATTCATCGCCCGAAGTGTAGTAGCGGAAAATCTGGCTACCGCCCCCCAGATCGATGTGGCTGACGGCGGCTACCGTAAATTCCTCACCCGGCAGCGCAATCAGCAATTCATCTTCCAGCAAACGAAACGCTAACGAGTCGAGCGTAAAGCCACTATTGAGATGAAGTCCCAGCGGACCGCGAACGATAACAGGCTTATCATCCTGACCAAACAGACGCTGGAAAAAACCAGACATATTTTATCCTTAAAATAGTTGCCAGCCTTTTAGTGAGGCTGGCAAAAAATTACTCGCCCTGTTGGCGTTGCAGTCTCGCCAGTACATCCTGGGCGCTACTTTTATTGGTGCCGCCAATTCCGGCTTCCGCCAGCTTTTCGTCAAGGTCGCGACCGTCTGCGACTTTCTCCAGCTGTGCGGCAGCATCCAGTCGAGCCTGACGTTCAGCCTGACGCGTTTGCAGGCGTTTTAATGACTCTGCCGCTGTCGAAACGCTGGAAGATGCGCCGACTGTAGATGTCGTCACAGCCTGCTGCGCACGTTGCATAGCTTCAGTGGCCTTAACGACTTCCATTTGTTGTTCAAACTGGGAAATACGCTGTGCCGTTGCCGTAACGGCTTTTTCCACACCATCGCGGGAGACTTCCAGATTCGACAACACCTGTTCTTCAGCGGTAATAAGATTCTCAAGGCGCGCAATTTCTTCGGCGACTTCGTTAATTAACGATGGGTTAACGTTCTTACTTAATGCTTCCAGCGCACGGGCTTCCAGACTGGTTTTACGCTCGCGTAAATCTTTCAGCTTATCGTTACTTAATTTCACCCGCGCCAGCAGATCGACGCGAGATTTTCCGGCTTTATCCAGTTCAGCTTTGGCGTCCCGAATATGTTGTTCCAGCATGCGCACACCCTGGGTTTCTTCAATGGATTCTTCCGCCTGGGAGATAAACGATTTCCCCAGCGTAAATAAACTTTTTAAAATTCCCATAAATACCCGTCCTTGTAATTAGTGTGAATATTCTTCTGTAATTTCAGCCAGATCCAATGCGTTATCTACCAGCGAGGTTATCTCAAGCAGGATATCTTCAAGAGAAGATTTAAGCGATAACGCCCCGAAAACAATGTAATACTCTTCCTGTTGCACGCTGGAGATTCCTACCGATGACAACGGCATCATCTTCTGATTTCTTAATAAGAAGGTATTAAATTCATCTGGATTGCTGATACTACTTACCGGACAAATAAAGGTTTCGATAATCATTTGGCGGGAAGTAAAAAGAATATTGATTTGCAAATCGCCATAATCATTCATTTTAATAATTAATGCGTTCTCGCTATTTGTTACATCAATATTTTGTTCAGGTACAGTTTGCAGCGCCGTCGCCAGCGCCAACGGATTCCATGTCATATATTATTCCATATAGATTAAGTTTAAATATTAATAAAATGAATATTTGCAATACGTAATTATCTTACCAGCTATAGACAAAAAAAAACCATCCAAATCTGGATGGCTTTTCATAATTCAGAGGAACTAGCTGCGCTGGCGAACCGCTTCAAATAAGCAAATTCCGGTCGCAACCGAAACGTTCAGCGAAGAAACACTTCCTGCCATTGGGATGCTGATCAACTCATCGCAATGTTCACGGGTCAGGCGACGCATGCCTTCACCTTCAGCGCCCATCACCAGCGCCAGGCGCCCGGTCATTTTGCTCTGATAGAGCGTGTGATCCGCCTCACCTGCCGTACCGACGATCCAGATGTTCTCTTCCTGTAACATACGCATGGTGCGCGCAAGGTTAGTCACCCGAATCAGCGGAACGCTTTCTGCCGCGCCACAGGCTACTTTTTTCGCCGTGGCGTTGAGCTGTGCGGAGCGATCTTTCGGCACAATCACCGCATGAACGCCAGCGGCGTCCGCGCTACGCAGGCACGCGCCGAGGTTGTGCGGATCGGTTACACCGTCGAGGATCAGCAGGAATGGTTGATCGAGCGAAGCGATCAGATCCGGCAGATCGTTTTCCTGATACTGCCGTCCTGGTTTCACACGGGCGATAATGCCCTGATGCACGGCACCGTCGCTTTTCTCATCGAGATATTGGCGGTTTGCCAGCTGGATAACCACGCCCTGGGACTCAAGGGCGTGAATCAGCGGTAACAGACGTTTATCTTCACGGCCTTTTAAAATAAAGACTTCCTGAAAACGTTCAGGGGCGCGCTCCAGCAGGGCCTGCACTGCGTGGATGCCGTAAATCATTTCGCTCATTAATGTACTCGTTGTTTACGTTTTGCCTGATGCACTACGTTTATCCGGCCTACATGATCCCTGCAATATATTGAATTTGCGTGATTATGTAGGCCGGATAAGGCGTTCACGCCGCATCCGGCATGAACAAAGCGCATTTTGTCAGCAATCTAACCCTCTTCTGTTTGAAGAGGGTAATGATCACTCTGCCACTTTTTTCTTCGCCGCACGCTTCGCTTTGGTCGCTGCGGCTATTTTCTGCGTTTTCGCCGATGGCTTTTTCGCTTTTCTCGCGTCTTTCTTCGCCGCTTTCGGCTTCGGTTTTTTCTCGCCGCGGAAGGCACTGTCTGGCTCAAAGTTTACCTTTTTACCGACCTGACGACGCTTGCCGCCTTTTTTGCCTGCATCGCCTTTTTTCGCTTTCTCGCGCGCCGTTTTACCGACGTTGCGCGGAGCGCGTTCGCTGGAGATCAGGCTAAAGTCGATTTTGCGCTCGTCCATATTAACCGCTTCGACGCGAACTTCCACGCGATCGCCCAGGCGATAAGTCTGGCCGCTGGATTCACCCATCAGGCGTTGCCCTACCTGGTCAAAGCGATAGTAGTCATTGTCCAGCGAAGAGACATGGACCAGACCATCAATGAACAGGTCGTCGAGTCGAACAAAGAAGCCAAAGCCGGTGACGCTGGCAATAACGCCTTTAAAGACGTTGCCCACCTGGTCGAGCATGAAATCACACTTCAGCCAGTCAGCCACATCGCGCGTTGCTTCGTCGGCACGACGTTCCGCCATGGAACAGTGCTGACCCAGTTGCAGCATCTCTTCCATCGAATAATGGTAGCCGCCGGTTTCAGTGGTGTTGCCCTGATGCCCCTGCTCTTTCGCCAGCAGATACTTAATGGCGCGATGCAGCGTCAGGTCAGGATAACGACGAATCGGCGAAGTAAAGTGCGCATAGGACTGCAATGCCAGACCGAAGTGACCACGGTTTTCTGGATCGTAAATCGCCTGTTTCATCGAGCGCAGCAGCATGGTTTGCAGCATTTCTGCATCAGGACGATCAGCAACCGACTCCAGCAGCTCCGCGTAGTCACGCGGTTCCGGCTTGTTACCGCCCGGCAGTTCCAGCCCCAGCTCCGCCAGCACTGAACGGAAAGAAGTTATCGCTTCGGTGCTCGGCTTATCGTGAATACGGAACAATGCCGGTTCTTTGGCTTTCTCAACGAAACGCGCCGCCGAGATATTCGCCAGAATCATACACTCTTCAATTAACTTGTGTGCGTCGTTACGTTGGGTCTGTTCGATACGCTCAATACGGCGTTCAGCGTTGAAAATGAACTTCGCTTCTTCACTCTCAAATGAGATCCCACCGCGTTCTTCACGGGCTTTATCCAGCACTTTATAGAGGTTATGCAACTCTTCGAGATGCTTAACCAGCGGCGCGTACTGCTCGCGCAGATCCTGATCGCCCTGCAGAATATGCCAGACTTTGGTGTAGGTCAGACGCGCGTGAGAGCTCATCACCGCTTCATAGAATTTGTAGCCAGTCAGGCGGCCTTTCGACGAAATGGTCATCTCGCACACCATACACAGGCGGTCTACCTGCGGGTTAAGCGAGCACAGGCCGTTAGAGAGCACTTCCGGCAGCATCGGGATAACCTGTGACGGGAAGTAGACCGAAGTACCACGGTTACGCGCTTCGCTGTCCAGCGGTGTTGGCGGACGCACATAGTAACTGACGTCGGCAATTGCGACCCACAAACGCCAACCGCCGCCGCGTTTTTTCTCGCAGTAAACCGCATCGTCAAAGTCACGGGCGTCTTCGCCATCAATGGTGACCAGCGGTAAATCGCGCAGATCAACACGGCCAGCTTTTGCTTCTTCCGGCACTTCTTCTTTCAGCCCGGCAACCTGTTGCTCAACAGCCTGCGGCCAGATGTACGGAATTTCATGAGTACGCAGAGCGATATCAACCGCCATGCCGGTACCCATATTATCGCCAAGGACTTCGACGATTTTACCCACCGCTTTGGTACGACGAGTCGGGCGTTGGGTCAGTTCAACAACCACCACAAAGCCCATCCGCGCGCCCATGATCTGATCGGGCGGGATTAAGATATCGAAGCTCAGACGGCTGTCGTCAGGAACCACAAAGCCCACGCCCGCTTCGGTAAAGTAGCGACCAACAATCTGGCTGGTTTTTGGCACCAGTACGCGAACAATACGCGCTTCACGACGACCTTTACGGTCAGCGCCCAGCGGCTGCGCCAGCACCTGATCGCCATGAATGCAGGTTTTCATCTGCTCACTGGAGAGATACAAATCATCTTTACGTCCTTCAACCCGCAGAAAGCCGTAGCCATCACGGTGGCCAATAACGGTACCTTTCACCAGGTCGAGGCGTTCCGGCAGCGCATAGCACTGACGGCGAGTGAAGACCAGTTGACCATCGCGCTCCATCGCGCGCAGGCGGCGACGCAGGCCTTCAAGCTGCTCTTCGCCTTCAATGTGCAGTTCTACCGCCAGCTCATCACGGCTGGCCGGTTTTTCTCGTTTGGTTAAATGTTCGAGGATAAATTCCCGACTAGGGATGGGATTCGCGTATTTTTCAGCTTCGCGTTCCTGGAAAGGATCTTGTGACATCTCGGTTCCTCCGTTGTCATCTCTGATGAAGATTTTCGTCACTCCACCAGCAATAATTTATAAAGCGGTTGATTCTCTTCAACCAAATCGGCAAGCGTGTAGTTATCCAGTTCCGTAAGAAAACTTTGCACGGCCTTAGAAAGTGCCTGTTTCAACCGACAGGCAGGTGTAATGTGGCAAAACTCACTACTGCAATTCACCAGCGATAAAGGTTCCAGCTCGCGCACCACATCACCAATACGTATCGCACTCGCCGGTTTACCCAGGCGAATGCCGCCATTTTTTCCACGAACAGCAGTCACGTAGCCGGCACGACTAAGTTGATTGATTATTTTGACCATATGATTACGGGAGACGCCGTAGACGTCAGTCACTTCAGAAATACTGGTCATCCGCCCTTCTGGCAATGATGCCATGTAGATCAGCGCGCGTAATCCGTAATCAGTGAAACTCGTTAACTGCACATCAACCTCAAAAAAGGGAAATCGGGAAAAAATACATTTATATTGATGATAAACCAGCCACAAGCTGTGTCGCTAATTTATTTCAGTTTGGGGAAGGAAAAAAGCGAGGATTTAACACTGTGTCGGATAGCGAGTGGCTTATCCGACGCAGCAATGTATCACACTGTTAGCCCAGCAGGCAAAATATCTGCCGGGCGTCCCAGAATTACGCGTCGAACGGGTCGCGCAGAATCATGGTTTCAGTACGATCCGGGCCGGTAGAGATGATATCGATCGGTACACCGGTCAGCTCTTCAATGCGCTTGATGTAGTTCAGCGCCGCCTGCGGCAGGCCGCTACGATCTTTCACGCCGAAGGTGGATTCAGACCAGCCCGGCATGGTTTCGTAAATCGGCTCTACACCTTTCCAGTCGTCAGCTGCCAGCGGAGTGGTCGTCACTTCACGACCATCCGGCATACGGTAAGCCACGCAGAGTTTAACCTCTTTCAGGCCATCCAGAACGTCCAGTTTAGTCAGGCAGAAGCCAGACAGGGAGTTCAACTGTACCGCACGACGAACGGCAACGGTGTCCAGCCAGCCGGTACGACGACGACGACCCGTAGTTGCGCCGAATTCGTTACCCTGCTTGCAGAGGAACTCGCCAGTTTCATCAAACAGTTCGGTCGGGAACGGACCTGCACCTACACGAGTGGAGTAAGCTTTGAGGATACCCAGAACGTAATCAACATAACGCGGGCCCAGGCCGGAACCGGTCGCCACGCCACCAGCAGTGGTGTTGGAAGAAGTTACGTACGGATAAGTACCGTGGTCGATATCCAGCAGCGTACCCTGCGCACCTTCGAACATGACGAAATCGCCACGCTGACGCGCCTGGTCGAGCAGGTCAGAAACGTCAACCACCATAGAAGTCAGGATGTCGGCAACAGCCATCGTATCATCCAGAACTTTCTGGTAATCAACCGCTTCAGCTTTGTAGTAGTTAACCAACTGGAAGTTGTGATATTCCATCACTTCTTTCAGTTTTTCAGCGAAGGTTTCTTTGTCGAAAAGGTCGCCAACACGCAGACCGCGACGTGCCACTTTATCTTCATAAGCAGGCCCGATACCACGACCGGTGGTGCCGATCGCTTTCGCGCCACGCGCTTTCTCACGCGCGTTATCCAGCGCAACGTGATAATCAAGAATCAGCGGACATGCTTCAGACAGTAGCAGACGCTCACGAACGGGGATGCCACGGTCTTCCAGTTCTTTCATCTCTTTCATCAGCGCGGCCGGAGACAGCACAACACCGTTACCGATGATGCTGGTTACATTCTCGCGGAGAATACCTGATGGAATAAGATGGAGAACGGTTTTTTCACCGTTGATTACGAGAGTATGGCCTGCGTTGTGACCGCCCTGGTAGCGTACAACATATTTAGCCCGTTCAGTCAGAAGATCGACGATCTTACCTTTACCTTCGTCACCCCATTGGGTGCCCAGTACGACGACGTTGTTACCCATTTTTCAAAATCACCGTTTGCTTAAAAATGGATTCTACCATCGCTTTTTCAGAGTTACAGCACTTTTTGCATCCAAAAATGACCTTAGTCAGCCTATTTTTTGCTCAGCCAATCGTTTTCCTCAACATGTAGTAGACCACAACGCCCGCAACCACAAGTCCACCGCCAAAACGACGTAAAATATTATCGGGTAAATTAGTCATTGCGGAGATCATCTTCTTCCATGCCTTCGGGTAAAGCATCGGCCCTAAACCTTCCAAGACTAAAACCAGGGCAAGCGCCAGCCAGATAGTCGAATTCATTCATTATCCTTATAGAAAAAGAAAACCACCGACATCCCTGAGGATGCGGTGGCTTTATTGACCTGTACCGCGGTCGTTATATTAACGCGTCGTGGAGCTCGGCGTCTTCATATAGCGGAAGAAATCGCTGTCCGGGCTCATGACCATCACGTCCTGATTGCCAGAGAAGCTGTTCTCATAAGCACGCAGGCTACGAATGAACGCATAGAAGTCTGGATCCTTGCTGAATGCGTCTGCAAACAGCTTGGCAGCTTCGGCATCACCTTCACCGCGCATGATACGGCCCTGACGTTCGGCTTCTGCCAGCGTTCTGGTGACTTCATAGTCAGCAGTCGCACGCAGTTTTTCCGCTTCTTCCTGACCTTGTGAACGGTGACGACGCGCTACCGCTTCACGCTCGGCGCGCATACGGTTGTAGATCGCTTCAGACACTTCGGTCGGCAGGTTGATCTGCTTGATACGCACATCGACAACTTCAATACCCAGCGCCGCCATACTGTTCGGGTTGATGACCGGAACTTTGCCCTTCGTCTCAGCCGTTACGCGCTCTGCCGCTTCGGCAATGGCGTTATCTGCTGCCGGGGTAGTAACTTCATCTTCTGTACCCGCAGAACCAGAGTTCAGCGCGTCACGCACTTCCAGGGTCAGACGACCACGGGAATCGGTGACGATGTCTTTCACGTCCAGGCGACCAATTTCAGAACGCAGACGGTCAGAGAACTTACGTTTCAACAGCACTTCCGCTTGCGAAATGTCGCCACCGCCCGTTGCCAGGTAGTAACGGCTGAAATCACTGATGCGCCATTTGATGTAAGAGTCGACGATCAGGTCTTTCTTCTCTTTGGTCACAAAGCGGTCGGCCTGGTTGTCCATGGTCTGAATACGTGCGTCGAGCATTTTCACCGTTTCAATGAACGGTATCTTGAAATGCAGACCCGGCTCATAAACCAGGGGTTTGTTGTCATCGTCACGCAGTACCTTACCAAAACGCAGCGTAATACCGCGCTCACCTTCTTTGACGACAAAGACAGACATGTAAAGCACTACCAGCACGATGATGATAATCGCGATAACTGACTTACGCATCGTTATTCCCCCTGACGCTGGTAGTCGTTACGCTGCGCGTTGGCGCGGCGTTGGTCCATAATATCGCCCTGACTGGTGGACGACGTGTTGCTTGCTCCACTGGTTGTGGAGGAAGAGGCTGGCGGCAGACGCAGCAGATTGCTGGCACCGTTATCGCTCTTCGCCGCAGGGGCGTTACCACCTTTCAGCATCTGGTCTAACGGCAGAACCATCAGGTTGCCACCTTTATCGTTAACCAGCACTTTGCGGGTGTTACCCAACACTTTTTCCATCGTCTCGATATACAGACGCTCGCGAGTAATTTCCGGCGCGGCTTTATATTCCGGCAGAAGTTTAGCAAAGCGCGCCACTTCACCCTGAGCTTCCAGGATGGTCTGGGCCTTGTACGCACGCGCCTCTTCGAGGATACGTTGCGCCTGACCGTTCGCACGCGGCTGAACTTCGTTGGTATACGCTTCTGCTTCACGAATGTATTGCTGTTCGTTTTCACGCGCGGCAATCGCATCATCAAACGCCGCTTTTACTTCTTCCGGCGGACGAGCAGCCTGGAAGTTGACGTCCAGCAGCGTGATACCCATGTCATACGGGCGGATAGTCTCTTCCAGTTCGCGCTGAGTATCGCTACGAATCACGGTACGACCTTCCGTCAGAATGCGGTCCATAGTGTATTTACCGATAACCCCACGCAGGGCGCTGTCGGTAGCCTGACGCAGGCTGTCATCCGGGCTGGTCACGCTATACAGGTATTTTTCCGGATTAGTTACGCGGTACTGCACGTTCATCTCAACGCGCACCACGTTCTCGTCCGACGTCAGCATCACACCAGAAGCGGCCAGTTCACGCACGGCTTCCACGTTCACCGGTTTGACTTCGTCGATAAACGTCGGTTTCCAGTTCAGACCCGGCTCAACCAGATGGCTGAATTTGCCAAAGCGTGTTACCACGCCACGTTCGGCTTCTTTAATGGTGTAGAAACCACTGGCCGCCCAGATAATGACAATCGCTGCCGCTGCGATGGTAACGACACGACCGCCAAGCTGCGGGCGCGGGCCTTGCGATGAACTGCCACCGCCAGATCCGGTGCCTTTACCGCCGCCCAGACCACCGAGCTTTTTGCTCAGTTTGCGGAAGATATCATCTAAATCAGGTGGCCCTTGATCGCGACCGCCTTTGTTTCCATTTCCCTCAGAGTTGCCGCCAGGTTTGCTGCTTCCCCACGGGTCGCGGTCTTGTCCGTTATTACCGGGCTGATTCCACGCCATGTTTGTGCTCCATATTTGTTATGCGGTGATCCCTGTTGTCTTTCGACGCCAGAGGATATGACTCCACGCTTCAGACGCTACGCCGTTAGATCAGGTAATCGATCAACGTCGGTTCTTGTTTACAGAGGCGACGCCAGTCAACGATCGGCATACGAACTTGCAGACTTACGCTGCCGTCTTCCTCCATCCACTCTTTTTCTATTGCCTGAAGCTGATAAAAACGACTTCTCAGACGCCCTTCCTGCGGTGGCAGACGCAATGTATGCTGCGCCACCTCGCCGGAAAGCCGCTCCGTCAAAGCCTGAAAAAGCTGTGGTATCCCCGCTCCGGTCTGTGCGGAAAGCCAGACACGGATCGGTTTGTTCTCTTCGTCCCGATCAATACGCGGTTCGAAATCTTCCAGCATATCGATCTTGTTCATCACCAGCAGAGTTGGGATCTCGTGAGCATCGATCTCTTCAAGAACCGTATTCACCGCTTCGATGTTTTCTTGTACACGCACATCCGCCGCATCAATCACATGCAGCAGCAATGTGGCTTGCCGCGTCTCTTGCAACGTGGCTTTAAACGCCGCCACCAGATCGTGCGGCAGGTGGCGAATAAACCCTACGGTATCTGCCAGCACGGTTTCACCGACATCCGCGACGTCAATACGCCGCAACGTCGGATCGAGGGTGGCAAACAACTGGTCTGCCGCGTAGACCCGCGCTTCGGTGATGCGATTGAAAAGGGTAGATTTACCGGCGTTGGTATATCCCACCAGCGAAACAGTAGGGACGTCGGCTTTGATACGTGATTGCCGCCCCTGCTCACGCTGCTTTTCAACTCTTTCCAGGCGCGACTGTATCTGTACGATGCGATTACGCAACAAACGACGGTCGGTTTCGAGCTGGGTTTCACCCGGACCACGCAAACCGATCCCGCCTTTCTGTCTTTCAAGGTGGGTCCAGCCACGCACCAGGCGCGTAGCCAGATGGCGCAGCTGCGCCAGCTCAACCTGCAACTTACCCTCATGGGTACGCGCACGTTGGGCGAAAATATCTAAAATAAGGCCGGTGCGGTCGATAACACGACACTCGCACAAACGCTCCAGGTTACGCTCCTGCGCCGGGCTCAGGGCATGGTCAAAAAGAACGACCGAAGCACCCGTCGCTTTTACGGCTTCCGCAATTTCAACTGCTTTACCTTCACCTACAAAATACTTTGGGTGCGGCGCTTTACGGCTACCGGTAATCACCTGCAATGCTTCGACACCGGCGGAAGAAACCAGAGATTCAAACTCCTGGAGGTCTTCCATATCTTTGTCTTGCGTAAAATAGATGTGTACCAGTACCGCCTGCTCACCAGCATCATAACGGTCAAACAAGCGTATAACCCTCTAAATAGATCAGCGGGGAACGCAGGATCGCTGGCTCCCCGTGTAAAAAAACAGCCTGAAACCTTATTCGGTTTCTTCGCTGTCCTGTTGCGCGGAAGTATTCTGCGCGCTGCTACCATGATGGTAGTTACTGCTGGTACCGCCACCGGCGTTGTTGCTGTGATGAGAAACCGGGCGAGACGGGACAACAGTAGAAATCGCGTGCTTATAAACCATCTGGCTGACCGTGTTTTTCAACAGGATCACGAACTGATCAAAAGACTCGATTTGTCCTTGCAGCTTAATACCATTCACCAAATAAATAGAAACTGGAACACGTTCCCGACGCAGTGCGTTCAGGAACGGATCTTGTAAAGATTGCCCCTTAGCCATTCTCTCTTTTCCTTATATGCTTATTTGTACTTTGAACCTTTCGATTCTGAAAAAATTGCGCACGATACGTCTCAATTGTACACATTCAGCCTGCGATAGCACCAACAACCTGTAATACTTCGTCACGCGCCTGTTCTGGTTTTTCACTGTCAAGCCAGTGAACCCCTTCCCAACCACGCAGCCAGGTTATCTGCCGCTTCGCCAACTGTCTCGTGGCGCAAACACCTCGATAAACCATTTCATCGTATGAGATTTCGCCTTCAAGGTAAGACCACATCTGGCGATAACCCACGCAACGAATGGAAGGCAAATCCGTATGCAAATCTCCTCGGGCAAAAAGCGCCCGGACTTCTGCTTCAAAACCTGAAGCCAACATCTGATGAAAACGCTGCTCAATTCGTTGATGGAGCAGTTCACGGCTCGCCGGGGCGATGGCGAACTGATGCACCTGATACGGTAGAGCGTCTCCTGACGTTTGCGTCAGTTCCGTTAAAGTTTTACCCGAAATGAAAAAAACTTCCAGTGCTCGGGAAAGCCTTTGTGGATCATTTGGATGAATCCTTGCTGCCGCAACCGGATCGATCTCCTGAAGTTGACGATGCAATGACTCCCAACCTTGCTCTGCCGCCTGTTGCTCAATTCTGGCCCGTACTTCCGGGTCCGCCGACGGTAGCGGCGACAACCCTTCCAGCAATGCCTTGAAATACAACATCGTACCGCCCACTAACAGTGGGATCCGCCCCGCCGCCGTGATATCGGCCATCTCCGCCAGCGCATCGCGGCGAAAATCAGCGGCCGAATAAGCCTGCGACGGATCGCGAATATCCAGCAATCGGTGCGGCGCAGCGAGTAATTCTTCAGCGTTCGGCTTCGCCGTCCCGATATCCATCCCTTTGTAAATAAGGGCAGAATCAACGCTTATCAACTCTACTGGTAAAATTTTACGCAGCTCAATAGCTAACGCCGTTTTACCGGAGGCCGTCGGCCCCATCAAAAAAATCGCCTTAGGCAGGCTCGCCTTACTGATATCACTCATCTTTCAGGGCTTTTATCGCCGGATGTAAATCAACAGATTGTAACAGACCACCCGGCGGCGTTTTCACAAGCTGCGGACATAACCGTTCCACGTCCGCCAGCAGGGTAATGGCCTGTGCCATTGACCACTGCGCATGTTCGCTCATCAGATTTCGTGCAATCCACTGCGCAATATTGCCAGGTTCGAATACGGACTGCTTCGCCAGGTAGCCTATCAGTTCAGGAATCAAGATTTGTAAATTTTGTTGGCGTAAGGGTAAAGGCACGGCCCTGATGGTCACATGCTGCGCATCGGACTGAAATTCAATACCCAATTCCGCCAGTGCAGACTGCGCTTTTTCTAAGGCCGATCTTTCTTCACCAGAGACTTTTAGCCGCAGCGGAATAAGCAGCGGCTGAGCGCAGACCGGCGCATCTCCCGGCGTTAACTGCGCCTGACGTAACCAGCGTTCCGCCACCGGCAGGGCTAAAAGTGAAATATTGCCGTCACGTTCCAGCAGCGCACAGTCCAAATGGACGATAGTCAGCACCCGACCAAAGCTTTGACCATTCGCAGCCAGCGTAAGTTCCTGCGATTCTTGCACTTTTGGTTTGTGCATCGGTGCAGGCGTTTGCAACAGCTGGCGATACACTTCGCCTTGCTGTTTCTGGTAGCCCGGTTGCGCGTTCGGCCACGGGGCAGCCTGACGGCTACCGCTACTTGTTGCAGGCGCAGGAGATGAAGACGGAGAGTAACGCGGAGCCACTGGCTCACGAACTGCCGGTTCAGCAAAGTGATTACGCCCTGCTGCCACGCGGTTTTCGGGTATATGGCGCGGTGCTGACTGGGCGTTATCTTCCAACGGCAAAGGCGTTTCCAGTTGCTGTTGTAGCACGCTCAGCACGCCCTGATAGATAAAGTCATGCACCAGACGCGACTGATGAAAGCGCACTTCGTGCTTTGCCGGATGGACGTTGACGTCCACCTGATGCGGGTCGATCTCCAGATATAGCACAAACGCCGGTTGCTGATCGGCGCCCAGTTTGTCTTCGCAGGCCTGGCGGATCGCGTGATTAATCAGGCGATCGCGCATCATGCGCCCATTTACGTAACAATATTGAATTTCCGCCAGTGCGGGCGTGATGTGATTCGGATCTGCCACCCAGCCACGCAGCGTGAGATCGCCGTGTTGCCATTCGATCGCCAGCGCATGTTCGAGAAAAGCAGTGCCGCAAATCGCCCCTAAACGGCGTTCTTTTTGCCCGCCTTCCGGTACTGCTCGGTACTGACGTACGATTTTTCCGTTATGCGACAGGTTGATAGTGACGTCGAAACGCGCCAGCGCAATGCGGCGGATGATTTCATCGATATGGTTAAATTCGGTTTTCTCGGTGCGCAAGAATTTGCGCCGCGCCGGGGTGTTGTAGAACAGGTCCAGCACTTCCAGCGTCGTACCCACCGGATGCGCCGCCGGTTTAACCGTCACGTCCATATCGCGCCCTTCGGCATAGGCCTGCCAGGCTTCCTGCTGCTCCGTGGTACGCGAAGTGAGCGTCAGACGGGAAACCGAACTGATACTCGCCAGCGCCTCACCGCGAAAGCCCAAGCTGATAATAGCTTCGAGATCGTCCAGAGAGGCGATTTTACTGGTGGCATGACGAGCCAGCGCCAGCGCCAGCTCATCTTTTTTGATACCGCAGCCGTTATCACGAATGCGGATAAGTTTCGCCCCACCGCGTTCGATATCAATATCGATACGCGTCGCGCCCGCATCGAGGCTGTTTTCCACCAGTTCTTTGACTACCGACGCAGGTCGCTCGACCACCTCACCTGCGGCAATCTGGTTCGCCAGTTGTGGCGGTAAGACCTGAATTGGCATCAATAATCCTTAGTTTGGCAGCGTGCGATCTGGCGTCGTCACCGTACTGGCAGTTTGTGCCGTTGCACCCTGCGGCGCAGACTGCATTGGATGCGCAAGGAAGTAATTGCGCAGGCCGTTGTAAATGGCTTCTGCCAGTTGTTGTTGGTAATCGTCGCTCGACAGCAAACGTTCTTCGCTGTTATTGCTGATAAAACCAGTTTCGACCAGTACTGACGGGATATCCGGCGAACGCAGAACGCCGAGACTGGCGTGTTCTGGTCGGCGTTTATGAATTTCGCCAATGCGTTGCAACTGACTGATCATATTGGTCGCCACATCATACCCTACCCGCTGGGAATGACCGAACTGTAAATCCAGCACCGCCTGGCTTAGGTACGGGTCGGCCTGACTGTTCGCCAGCACATCGCCCGCCCCGCCCAGCAGCTCCGACTGCTTCTCATGCTGTTCCAGCCAGCTTGCCATTTCGCTGTTGGCGCGACGGTTAGAGAGCACCCATACGGAGGCACCGGTGGCACTACGGTTTGGTGCGGCATCGGCATGAATCGACACAAGGAAATTGGCGTTTTGCTTACGTGCCACATCACTGCGCCCCATCACCGAGATAAAGTAATCCCCGTCACGGGTTAAAACGCCCTTAAACATCGGATCGTTATTGAGCAAGGTACGTAATTTACGCGCAATGGCGATGGTGACATTTTTCTCCCGCGTACCACCAGGGCCGATAGCGCCAGGGTCCTGACCGCCGTGTCCAGCATCAATAGCGATGACAATTTTATCGCCAGTGTTAGCCGTCGCGCGCGCTGCCGGACGCGTTACCGTATTGCTGCTGATAACACCCGTGGTACGGTTGCTTTCTGTTTTAAACGGATTGCGCGCCGGTTCGCTGACACGCGGGGCAACCACTGGCGGAGCCTCAACGCGTTTAGCAACCACAGGCGTTGGAGGGGGCGGTGGCGGCGCATCGGCATTAATCGTAAAGACAACGGTGTAATTGCTGCCATTCTGCCGCTTCACCGCTTCGGTTTTACCGTTTTCGGTAAGATCGACCACCAGCCGCAACGTTTGTGCATCTTTAGGCGTTCCAGAGCGAATCGCCTTCACCAGATTATTACCGCTGAACAACAACGGCAGCCCCTGAATCACGCCCGTTTGTTTGATATCGAGCGCCACGGTGCGTTTGCTTTGATGGCTAAACGCATAGTCAGGCTCGCCAATAAAACTCAACGTTATCCGCGCCTGTTGGTTGCCGTTAGAAACCTGAATATCAGAGAGCGTCGCGGCGCCAGCCTGCGCGCACAGCAGCACCAACGTCGCAACCAACCAATTTCTGATGCGATACATCATCCCGCCACCTTTCAAAGGTTAACCGGCTAAACGCGCCAGCAACAATTCACCCGCAGAGGAAACCGCACTCACGCGCGCCTCACGGCCTTGTGCCTGATAATCAATGTGTATTTCGACATCCGGGTCAGGAAGAACACCTGTACCTTGTTGTGGCCACTCCACCAGGCAGATGGCATCGTTGGCAAAATAATCGCGGATCCCCATAAACTCCAGCTCCTCGGGATCGGCAAGGCGGTACAAATCAAAGTGATAAACCATTATGTTGTCGAGCGTATAGGGTTCGACCAGCGTATAAGTGGGGCTTTTGACATTACCCTGATGACCCAGAGCCTGTAAAAAACCCCGGCTAAAGGTGGTTTTACCTGCGCCTAAATCGCCATACAGATAGATTACGGTTGCGCCATCGCAGGCTTTCGCTACCCGCTCGCCCAGGTCTAATGTTGCCTGCTCATCAGGGAGCGGAATTACTCGATTCATCATGGTTTTTATCAGTCACTTCCGGGTTAACAATACGCTGTAGCGTGGAAAAGAGATCGGTTGCCAGCATCCCGCGCGTACCAAAACGCGCCGCCAGTACGTCAGCTGCCGCGCCGTGTGCGACACAGCCTGCACAGGCTGCATCATACGGCGACAGTTTTTGCCCAAGCAATGCGCCAATAATACCAGAGAGCACATCGCCCATGCCGCCGCTCGCCATGCCTGCATTTCCGACATCAATAATGCCTAAAGCGTCAGGATGGGCGGCGACCACGGTTCCGGCACCTTTCAGCACCGCTACGCCGCCATAACGTTGTACCAGACGTTGGGCGCAATGTAAGCGGTCACTTTCAATTTCAGCGACGGAACAGCCTAACAACCGCGCAGCCTCGCCAGGATGCGGCGTGATCACGCGATTGTGACGCTTATCGGGATTGATTGCCAGCAGGTTCAATGCATCGGCATCCCACAACATCGGTTTGCGAAAATTCTCAACTTTTTGCAGGGCTTTTTTTCCCCACTCTTGCTGGCCCAGACCGGGACCAATCACCACCACATCGGCCCATTCCAGGCTTTCGGTAAGAGAGTCCATAGTCAGTTCATGCACCATCAATTCCGGTCGTGCAGTCAGCAGCGGCGCAATGTTTTCACAGCGAGTCAGTACTCGGACTAAACCAGCACCAGCACGCAGCGCCGCTTCCCCCGTCATACGAATCGCCCCCGCCGTGCCGTGATCGCCACCAATAATCACCAGCCGCCCGTGATCGCCTTTATGCGAAGTCGGGCGACGCGGTTTCAGCCAGTGAGAAAGTTGTTCAGCAGAAAACCGCTGAATTTTCGTCTCCTGACCTGCCAGCCAGCTATCCAGCCCCAGCGAATCAAAATGCAGTTGTCCGGTAACATCCCGCGCTTTCCCGGTGAGCAAGCCAGGTTTCAGCGCAATAAAGGTGATGGTGTGATCGGCGTTGATCACCGCGCCTGGCGTGGCGCCGGTTTCCGCCAACAGGCCGGAAGGAATATCAACCGCCACAATCGGCGCAGGATGGGAATTAGCGTGGTCGATTAACTGGCTAATGGATTTGCGCGGCGCTTGCTGCAATCCGGTGCCGAGCAGCGCATCAACAATCAGATCCACCGATTCGGGCCAGACAATATTCGTCGCATGGATTTCGCCTCCCGCGTTTAACCATGCCTCGCGTGCCAGCGCGGCCTCTTCCGGCAACGGTTTGTCACTTTCCTGGGCCAGCAGCGTGACATCAATGCCGACCGCTTTTGCCAGCCGCGCGACCACGTAGCCATCGCCGCCGTTATTGCCGTGACCGCACAGCACCAGCCAGTAGCGAGCGTCAGGATAAGCCGCACGACACACCTGAAATGCGGCTTCGCCAGCGCGCAGCATCAGCTCATAGAGAGTGAGCCCCAGCGCATCTGCTGCCTCACGTTCTCCGCGGCGGATATCGTCGGCGTGCCAGACGGTGTGTGGTATACTTACGGGGTTTTTCTTCATTGTATGGTCCGTCATGTCAGAGCCCCTCGATCTCAATCAGTTAGCGCAAAAAATTAAACAGTGGGGGCTGGAACTGGGCTTTCAGCAGGTAGGTATTACCGATACCGATCTCAGCGAGTCCGAGCCCAAACTGCAAGCATGGCTGGACAAACAGTACCACGGCGAAATGGACTGGATGGCGCGTCACGGTATGCTGCGCGCTCGCCCTCACGAATTATTGCCCGGTACGCTGCGCGTGATCAGCGTGCGGATGAATTATCTTCCTGCCAACGCCGCATTTGCCAGCACGCTGAAAAATCCCAAACTCGGCTATGTTAGCCGTTATGCGCTGGGCCGTGACTATCACAAGCTTCTGCGCAACCGACTCAAAAAGCTGGGCGAGATGATTCAGCAACATTGTGTTTCGCTGAATTTTAGACCGTTTGTCGATTCTGCGCCTATTCTCGAGCGCCCGTTAGCTGAAAAAGCTGGACTTGGCTGGACAGGTAAGCACTCACTTATCCTCAATCGCGAGGCCGGTTCGTTCTTCTTTTTAGGTGAATTGCTGGTCGATATTCCTCTGCCCGTGGATCAACCGGTCGAGGAAGGATGCGGTAAATGCGTGGCCTGTATGACAATTTGCCCGACCGGCGCCATCGTCGAGCCATATACCGTCGATGCTCGCCGTTGTATTTCTTATCTGACGATTGAGCTGGAAGGGGCTATCCCGGAAGAGTTGCGACCATTAATGGGAAACCGTATTTACGGCTGTGATGACTGTCAGCTTATTTGTCCGTGGAATCGCTATTCACAACTGACATCTGAAGACGATTTCAGCCCGCGCAAACCACTACACGCACCGGAACTCATTGAGCTTTTTGCATGGAGCGAAGAGAAATTCTTAAAAGTCACGGAAGGATCGGCGATTCGCCGTATAGGTCACCTGCGTTGGCTGCGTAATATCGCCGTAGCATTAGGCAATGCGCCCTGGGATGAAGCGATTCTGACGGCGCTGGAAAGTCGTAAAGGTGAGCACCCACTTCTTGATGAGCATATAGCGTGGGCGATTGCGCAGCAAATCGAGAGACGAAATGCGTGCGTGGTCGAAGTGCAATTACCAAAAAAACAGCGTCTGGTTCGTGTAATTGAAAAGGGACTACCACGTGACGCCTGATTCATCCACAGCTTGTGAATAAAAATAAAAACGCATTGCAATTCAAGACGAATATCATCGTCAAGTGATCGATACGACAAAATACAATCTTAATTTTCAACTTATATATCAACAAGTTAAAAAATTACTATTCATCGTGCGAAGTTTTTCTGAAATTAAGATTACAGCCCGGACCTGTGGATAACTCTGTTTACAAGAGTTTGTCAAAGGCAACAAAAACCAGCAATAACGCATCGCGTCGCTGTGGATATTTTATTGGGAGAAGAATTTGGAGCGGGAAACGAGACTCGAACTCGCGACCCCGACCTTGGCAAGGTCGTGCTCTACCAACTGAGCTATTCCCGCTTGGGTGGTCTGTGCTTTGCAGCACTTTCAAATTTTGGAGCGGGAAACGAGACTCGAACTCGCGACCCCGACCTTGGCAAGGTCGTGCTCTACCAACTGAGCTATTCCCGCTTGGGTGGTCTGTGCTTTACAGCACTTTTCAAATTTTGGAGCGGGAAACGAGACTCGAACTCGCGACCCCGACCTTGGCAAGGTCGTGCTCTACCAACTGAGCTATTCCCGCGTACTACTTAATTTTTGCTTTCGTAATTTCGCATTTCTGCGTCGTTACGGGAGGCGCATTATACGAGAAATCTTTCCCTCTGCAACCCCCCAAAAAAAAATTTTTCGAATTTTTATCTCAAGTGCTGAAATTATCAGCAAGGCGTTCAATTTAGCGTCAAAATCACGCCGCCGCAAGTGGATTCCGGCGGTTACGTGACCAGGAAGAATTTTACAGCTTGATGAAATGCTCGCGGTAGTAAGCCAGTTCCGCAACTGATTCGCGGATATCATCCATCGCCTGATGCGTCCCCTGCTTGGTAAAACCGTCGAGAATTTCCGGCTTCCAGCGGCGCGCCAGCTCTTTCAGCGTGCTGACATCGAGATAGCGGTAGTGGAAGTACGATTCCAGTTCCGGCATGTATTTGAACAGGAAGCGGCGATCCTGACCGATGCTGTTACCGCAGATAGGCGATTTACCCGCAGGCACCCACTGTTTTAAAAATTCGAGCGTCGCCAGTTCTGCTTCACGATCGCCCATCGTGCTCGCTTTCACGCGCTCCACCAGCCCGCTGGCGGTATGAGTGCGCACGTTCCAGTCATCCATCAACGCCAGCTGTTCATCAGACTGATGTACTGCAATGGTCGGCCCTTCTGCCAGAATATTCAGGTTGGCATCGGTCACCAGCGTGGCAATCTCAATAATGCGATCACGCTCGGGATCCAGACCGGTCATCTCAAGATCGATCCAAATCAGGTTGTTTTCATTGGCACTCATGCTATTTTCCACCCATTCACAGTGACTATATTGATCCACAATTGCGTGTATCATAGATGTTTTGCCCATCAGGGGCGACCAGGAGTCTGTACGATTGAGTAAAAATAAACTCTCCAAAGGCCAGCAGCGCCGCGTGAACGCCAATCACCAGCGTCGTCTTAAAACGTCTAAGGAGAAGCCCGACTACGACGACAATCTGTTTGGCGAGCCTGATGAAGGTATCGTCATCAGCCGCTTTGGTATGCACGCTGATGTGGAATCCGCCGATGGCGACGTTCACCGCTGCAATATTCGCCGTACCATCCGTTCGCTGGTGACCGGCGACCGCGTAGTCTGGCGTCCGGGTAAACCGGCGGCGGAAGGCGTAAATGTCAAAGGGATCGTGGAAGCGGTACATGAGCGCACCTCGGTGTTAACGCGCCCGGATTTCTACGACGGCGTGAAACCCATCGCCGCCAACATCGACCAGATTGTCATTGTCTCCGCCATTTTGCCGGAGCTGTCGCTCAATATCATCGACCGTTACCTGGTAGCTTGCGAAACCTTGCAGATTGAGCCGATTATTGTGCTCAACAAGATAGACCTGTTGGACGACGAAGGCATGGCGTTCGTCAACGAACAGATGGATATCTACCGCAACATCGGTTATCGCGTATTGATGGTTTCCAGCCATACTCAGGATGGGCTGAAACCGCTGGAAGAGGCATTGACCGGACGCATCAGCATTTTTGCCGGGCAATCTGGCGTCGGCAAATCCAGCCTGCTGAACGCGTTGCTGGGGCTGCAAAAAGAGATCCTGACCAACGATGTCTCTGACAACTCAGGTCTGGGCCAGCACACCACGACTGCCGCTCGGTTGTATCACTTCCCGCACGGCGGCGATGTGATTGATTCTCCTGGGGTACGCGAATTCGGACTCTGGCATCTCGAGCCGGAACAAATCACTCACGGTTTTGTCGAATTCCATGACTACTTAGGTCTGTGCAAATACCGCGATTGCAAACACGATACCGATCCGGGCTGCGCTATCCGTGAAGCCGTTGACGAAGGGAAAATCGCGGAAACCCGTTTCGAAAACTATCACCGTATTCTGGAAAGCATGGCGCAGGTAAAAACGCGTAAAAACTTTTCTGATACGGATGACTGACAATTAAGCTAACCGTCGTTAGAATCGTCCCCTTTTTTTCAGGATCCGGCATATACGCCGGATCAGGAACGACAAAACAATGGCCTGGAGGCTACTTTGTTAAATTCATTTAAACTTTCGCTACAGTACATTCTGCCGAAACTATGGCTTACTCGCCTGGCGGGTTGGGGCGCAAGCAAGCGAGCAGGATGGCTGACAAAACTGGTTATCGATCTGTTCGTTAAATACTACAAAGTCGACATGCAAGAGGCGCAGAAGCCGGATACTGCCAGCTACCGCTCCTTTAACGAATTTTTTGTCCGTCCGCTGCGTGACGAAGTACGCCCAATCAATACCGATCCGAATGTTCTGGTCATGCCTGCCGATGGCGTTATCAGCCAGTTAGGTAAAATCGAAGAAGATAAAATCCTGCAAGCCAAAGGCCACAATTACAGCCTCGAAGCCCTGCTGGCGGGCAACTATCTGATGGCGGATCTTTTCCGCAATGGTACGTTTGTGACCACTTACCTCTCCCCGCGTGACTATCACCGCGTACACATGCCGTGCAACGGTATTTTGCGTGAGATGATCTACGTGCCGGGCGATCTCTTCTCCGTTAACCATCTCACTGCTCAGAACGTGCCAAATCTGTTTGCCCGTAACGAACGCGTGATCTGCCTGTTCGATACCGAATTTGGCCCGATGGCGCAGATTCTGGTTGGTGCGACGATTGTTGGCAGCATTGAGACGGTCTGGGCGGGTACCATTACACCACCGCGCGAAGGCATCATCAAACGCTGGACCTGGCCTGCCGGGGAAAACGACGGTTCTGTGGCGCTGCTGAAAGGCCAGGAAATGGGTCGCTTTAAACTTGGCTCTACCGTTATCAACCTGTTTGCACCGGGTAAAGTGAACCTGGTTGAGCAACTGGAAAGCCTGTCTGTCACGAAAATTGGTCAGCCGCTGGCAGTATCTACCGAAACCTTTGTTACGCCAGACGCTGAACCGGCCCCGATTCCTGCTGAAGAGATCGAAGCAGAACACGACGCCAGCCCATTGGTTGACGACAAAAAAGACCAGGTCTAATCCATCAAAGGAAACGCTGACGTGCGCCTGATTATCACTTTTCTGATGGCCTGGTGCCTCAGTTGGGGGGCGTACGCCGCGACGGCCCCCGATAGCAAACAAATCACCCAGGAACTGGAGCAGGCAAAAGCGGCGAAACCCGCGCAGCCGGAAGTCGTAGAGGCGCTCCAGTCTGCCTTAAATGCGCTTGAGGAACGAAAAGGTTCCCTTGAGCGCATCAAGCAATACCAAGAAGTCATTGATAATTATCCGAAACTCTCTGCTACTCTGCGCGCACAATTAAACAACATGCGTGACGAGCCGCGCAGCGTGTCGCCGGGAATGTCTACCGACGCGCTGAATCAGGAAATTCTCCAGGTCAGCAGTCAGTTGCTGGATAAGAGCCGTCAGGCCCAGCAAGAGCAGGAACGCGCCCGCGAGATAGCGGATTCATTGAATCAACTTCCGCAACAGCAAACTGATGCCCGTCGTCAGTTAAATGAAATTGAGCGCCGCCTGGGAACGCTTACCGGCAATACCCCGCTCAACCAGGCGCAAAATTTCGCGTTGCAGTCTGACTCCGCACGTCTGAAAGCCCTCGTTGATGAACTAGAGCTGGCGCAGCTGTCTGCCAATAACCGCCAGGAATTAGCGCGCTTGCGCTCTGAGCTGGCGGAAAAAGAGAGCCAGCAGCTGGATGCGTATTTGCAGGCCTTACGTAATCAGTTGAACAGCCAACGCCAGCTTGAGGCGGAGCGGGCGCTGGAAAGCACCGAGTTGTTGGCTGAAAGCAGTGCCAATTTACCGAAAGATATCGTCGCGCAATTCAAAATTAACCGCGAACTGTCGGCAGCGCTGAATCAACAAGCGCAGCGAATGGATCTCGTCGCTTCGCAACAGCGTCAGGCTGCCAGCCAGACATTACAGGTCCGGCAGGCGCTGAATACCCTGCGCGAGCAGTCACAATGGCTGGGAGCGTCCAACCTGCTCGGCGAAGCATTGCGAGCGCAGGTGGCACGGCTACCGGAAATGCCGAAACCACAACAGCTTGATACCGAAATGGCGCAGTTGCGCGTGCAACGGCTGCACTATGAGGATCTACTCAATAAACAACCGCAACTGCGACAAATCCTTCAGACTGACGGTCAGCCGCTAACCGCCGAGCAAAACCGTATTCTCGAAGCACAACTGCGTACTCAGCGTGAGTTGCTGAACTCATTGTTGCAGGGTGGTGACACGCTACTGCTGGAACTGACCAAGCTGAAAGTCTCCAACGGGCAACTGGAAGATGCGCTGAAAGAGGTGAACGAAGCGACGCACCGCTATCTGTTCTGGACCTCTGACGTGCGCCCGATGACCATCGCCTGGCCGCTGGAAATCGCCCAGGATCTGCGTCGTCTCATTTCGCTGGACACCTTCAGTCAGTTAGGTAAAGCCAGCATCATGATGCTGACCAGCAAAGAGACGATTTTGCCGCTGTTTGGCGCGTTGATTCTGGTCGGTTGCAGTATTTACTCGCGTCGCTATTTCACCCGTTTTCTCGAACGTTCGGCAGCGAAAGTCGGCAAAGTGACTCAGGATCACTTCTGGCTGACATTACGCACTCTTTTCTGGTCGATTCTCGTCGCGTCACCGCTACCGGTGCTGTGGATGACTCTGGGTTACGGCTTGCGCGAGGCGTGGCCTTATCCGCTGGCGGTAGCGATTGGCGATGGCGTAACGGCCACCGTGCCGCTGCTGTGGGTAGTGATGATTTGCGCCACCTTTGCCCGCCCTAACGGCTTGTTTATTGCCCATTTTGGCTGGCCGCGCGAACGTGTTTCCCGCGGGATGCGCTACTACCTGATGAGCATCGGGCTTATCGTGCCGCTGATTATGGCGCTGATGATGTTCGATAATCTCGACGACCGCGAGTTTTCCGGTTCGCTGGGACGGCTTTGCTTCATCCTCATTTGCGGTGCACTGGCAGTGGTCACCCTCAGCCTGAAAAAGGCCGGGATTCCGCTGTATCTCAACAAAGAAGGCAGCGGCGACAACATTACCAATCATATGCTGTGGAACATGATGATTGGCGCGCCGTTGGTCGCTATTCTGGCAGCGGCAGTCGGTTACCTGGCAACGGCACAGGCACTGTTAGCAAGGCTTGAAACCTCGGTCGCCATCTGGTTCCTGCTGTTGGTGGTTTATCACGTTATCCGCCGCTGGATGCTAATCCAGCGACGCAGACTGGCGTTTGACCGGGCGAAGCATCGCCGGGCAGAGATGTTAGCGCAGCGCGCGCGTGGCGAAGAGGAAGCGCATCATCACAGTAGCCCGGAAGGGGCGATTGAAGTCGATGAAAGCGAAGTCGATCTCGATGCTATCAGTGCGCAATCCTTGCGGCTGGTGCGCTCAATTTTGATGTTGATCGCCTTGCTTTCGGTCATTGTGCTGTGGTCAGAAATCCATTCCGCTTTCGGCTTCCTCGAAAATATTTCGCTGTGGGATGTTACGTCCACGGTACAGGGCGTAGAAAGCCTGGAGCCGATCACCCTCGGCGCGGTGCTGATTGCCATTCTGGTGTTTATCATCACCACGCAGCTGGTGCGCAACCTGCCCGCGCTGCTGGAACTGGCGATTTTGCAGCATCTCGATTTAACGCCGGGTACGGGCTACGCCATCACCACCATCACCAAATATCTGCTGATGCTGATTGGCGGGCTGGTCGGCTTCTCAATGATTGGTATTGAGTGGTCGAAATTGCAGTGGCTGGTCGCCGCGCTCGGTGTTGGTCTCGGTTTTGGTTTGCAGGAAATTTTCGCCAACTTTATCTCTGGCCTGATTATCCTGTTCGAAAAACCGATTCGCATTGGCGATACGGTAACGATCCGCGATCTTACCGGTAGCGTGACGAAAATTAACACCCGCGCCACCACCATCAGCGACTGGGACCGCAAAGAAATTATCGTGCCGAACAAGGCGTTTATTACTGAGCAGTTTATCAACTGGTCGCTCTCTGACTCGGTCACGCGCGTGGTGTTGACGATTCCGGCCCCTGCTGATGCCAACAGTGAAGAAGTGACGGAAATCTTGCTTAACGCTGCGCGCCGCTGCTCGCTGGTGATCGACAACCCGGCGCCGGAAGTCTTCCTGGTGGATCTACAGCAAGGGATTCAGATTTTCGAGCTGCGTATTTACGCCGCAGAAATGGGTCACCGCATGCCGCTGCGCCATGAAATCCATCAACTGATTCTGGCGGGCTTCCACGCCCACGGTATTGATATGCCATTCCCGCCCTTCCAGATGCGTCTGGAAAGCCTGAATGGTAAACAAACGGGGAGAACGCTGACTTCTGCGGGTAAAGGTCGTCAGGCAGGAAGCTTGTAAGGTCTTTGTGGCCGGATGAACCCATCCGGCTCACAAACAAAACTGATAGCGCAGGAAAAATTGCCACAGCCAATAGCCGAAGATCGCCAGTGCGGTGACGTACATAAACCAGCCGCCTTTTTTTCGCCGCAGCGCGAACCAGAGAAAAGGGAAAAAGAGCGGCAACGTCAATATCACACCGACATCACGGGTATCGTCATTTTCCAGATACTCCAGCACATCGCAGATGTTTTTAACCCCGCCTTCATCAATCATCCACTCTTTGTCCAGCGTGGAAGTGATGAGTATCCAGGGGATCGCCACAACAAACCAGATGCAACACAAGACAAACATGCGCGCACTCATGAGGTAACCCGTAGTTTAATTTCGCTATAGCGCATACGAAATCCCACTCATTCCCTGTCATTACGCCCTATCGTCAGGCCGACGATAGGGCATCTGATTACTCAGCCGCCCACTGCGGATTTTTTGCCACTCTGCTGCAATAGTTCTGGTAAATCGCCATCGCTAACAGCGAAAAGAAGACAGGGCCGCCAACCATCCACAATGTGCTATCCCAGTCTCCGGCTTCAACCACTGGCTGGATAATGGTGAAAACGTTCGCAAACGTCACCACCAGTACCACCACCACTGTCGCGATCGTTGCCGACATGTGTGTTTTGAAAATCACAAATGGTCTGTCGAGATCCTGACGTGCTTTAAAGAATGGGAAAGCCAGCGCAAGGAACAGATAGGGAAGCGTCATGGAAACGTTCGCCATCAGCGTCAGCTTGTTAAAGAACGCTGATGCGGTACCACCGCCAAACGAAACCAGCAGGATGAAGACAGTAACCAGCCCGCACTGCATCCACATGGCGATAGACGGCATGCCCATGGCGTTCAGGCGCGTCATCGGTTCCGGCCATAACGCTTTCGGCGTACCCTGGATGATCGCTTTTAGTGGCGAGTAGCAAAGTGTAAAGAACGCGCCGGTGTAAGCCAGGAACATCGAAAGCCCGGTAATACGCGCAAACCATACGCCCAGCGACAATGACGCCTCAGGTGACAAATGCAGCACGTTACCCAGCGTCATCCCCAGGCTTTTCATCAGCACATAGGTAATATTGCCAAGGTTAACGGAACCATTACTTAATACCTGCTGCCAGTTAGTGCTGACGCCCCATAAAAATATCGCCAGCGAATAACCGATTGAAATAACAATAGCGGCAAAAACAATACCTTTGGCAAAGTTCTTTTCTGGGTTTTCTGTTTTATCTACCAGACCACCAACCGCTTCAATTCCGCCGTAAGCGAAAATGGCAAATACCACAAACGATAACATCGCCAGACCGGATTGATATCCTGGATTCGGCGATACCACGAAATTAATATCCTGTGCAAAATGGCCACCATTTAATAACAAAATGGCAATGCTCACTAACAGTAATACTAAATTAAGACACATTACTGCAATACCACCTACTGCAGTAATACGAGCAATTTTATTAATCCCTTTTGAAGCAACCACGGTAACCAGGATCATCCATGCCACCGCCAGCAGACCCACTACCTGCGTTGGCTCCAGGCCTGCAATGCGCCAGTGCTGAGTCATGTCGGTACCGTAGAGGAACGTAGAAAATGGTACCCAGACTTTAGCTGAGGTACTCACCATCCAGATGATATAAGAGGAAAACCACATAAATGTGCCGATAAAGGCGAAACGTGGTCCGACACTATTATTCATCCAGGAATAGATGCCGCCTTCTTCTTTGCGATACGCCGCGCCCATTTCTGCCATCATTAAGGCAAATGGTATAAAAAATAATAATGCAGAAAATATATAAAAGGGAATCGCACTATACCCCATTAAATAATAAGCTGCCGGGCTATTGGCAAACCCAAATACTGAAGTAAAGATCATCAATATGAGCCCTATCAGACTCATCTTTTTTATCGTGTGAGGCATGAAATTATCCTTCGTGTTAGCACATGTATAAAACGCGCGCACTGAACTGCACTACCCATCGATTGACGGGCCGCAATAAAAAACCATACAGAATTGATACCCGGATGATAGCAAATATCCAGTCTTAAATTGTGGCCTTCAGCAGAAAAATGAAAACATCTGCTACAGAATGGCGTTACAACGCCATTCTGTGCGGTTAATTAGATGATTTTTCAGAATTATGCCCGGTCAACGCTAAAGGCAATCACTTCCGCAAGCGTCTCCGCGCCCAGCGCCAACATCACCAGACGATCAACGCCCAGAGCCACGCCGGAGCAGTCAGGCATACCGACTTTCAGAGCTTCTATGAGGTTTTGGTCAATTGGATGCTGCGGTAAACCACGCGCCGCACGTTTGCGGTTATCCTGCTCAAAGCGTTGTTGCTGTTCACGGGCGTCCGTTAATTCGTGGAAACCATTCGCCAGCTCAATACCTTTGTAGTAAACCTCGAAGCGCTCTGCGACCCGATGATCTTCGGTACTGATTTGCGCCAGTGATGCCTGACTGGCAGGGAAATGATAAACAAAGGTCGGTTTTTCTTTACCAATGTTCGGTTCCACACCAAAGGTAAACAGCAACTGCAACAGTGTATCGCGATCTTCTTCGGTATCGGCAACGTTGCTCAGATCCAGTTTCGCCGCCACTTCCCGCAGCTGCGTTTTATCCGCAGAGAGCGGATCAATTTCCAGATAACGTAAGAAGGCTTGCTGATAAGAAAGGCTTTCTGCAGCCGGGCAATCCAGTACTTGCTGCAGAAGATCGTCAACTTCGTTCATCAACCGGTACATATCATAATGCGGCCGATACCACTCCAGCATCGTGAACTCAGGGTTGTGATAACGCCCCATCTCTTCATTACGGAAGCTGCGGCACAGCTGGAATACTGGGCCACAACCGGCAACCAGCAGGCGTTTCATGTGATATTCAGGGCTGGTCATTAACCAGAGATTCATCCCCTGAGAGTGTCCGGGGCCAACGAAACGTGTCTCAAACGGGACCAAATGAATATCGGTTACCGTCGCCTGGCTCATACAAGGCGTCTCCACCTCCAGCACTCCACGATCGGCAAAGAAACGACGGATCTCCGCCATAATCGCCGCGCGTTTTAATAAGTTAGGAATGGATGCGCTCGGCTGCCAGGATGCCGTTTCGCTCATAGTGAAATCTCCAGTTTTTAACAAGGGCACGAAGTCTACTCGCAACGCGACGGCGAGACAAATTTTACGCAGGAATCATTCAGCAAGGGGGGGTGACTAAAAAAACCACAATCTGATGGTTTAGTAATTAAATTAATCATCTTCAGTGATAATTTAGCCCCCTTGCGCACTAAAAAAATCGATCTCGTCAAATTTCAGACTTATCCATAAGACTATACTGTTGTACCTATAAAGGAGCAGTGGAATAGCGTTCGCAGACCGTAACTTTCAGGCACTTACCCTGAAGTACGTGGATGTGGGATAAAAACAATCTGGAGGAATGTCGTGCAAACCTTTCAAGCCGATCTTGCCATTGTAGGTGCCGGTGGCGCGGGATTACGTGCTGCAATTGCTGCCGCGCAGGCAAATCCGAATGCAAAAATCGCACTAATCTCAAAAGTATACCCAATGCGCAGCCATACCGTTGCTGCAGAAGGTGGCTCCGCCGCTGTCGCGCAGGATCATGACAGCTTCGATTATCACTTTAACGATACAGTAGCGGGTGGCGACTGGTTATGTGAGCAGGATGTTGTGGATTATTTCGTCCACCACTGCCCAACCGAAATGACCCAACTGGAACTGTGGGGATGCCCATGGAGCCGTCGCCCGGATGGTAGCGTGAACGTACGTCGCTTCGGCGGCATGAAAATCGAGCGTACCTGGTTCGCCGCCGATAAGACCGGCTTCCATATGCTTCACACTCTGTTCCAGACCTCTCTGCAATTCCCGCAGATCCAGCGTTTTGACGAACATTTCGTGCTGGATATTCTGGTTGATGATGGTCATGTTCGCGGCCTGGTGGCAATGAACATGATGGAAGGTACGCTGGTTCAGATCCGTGCTAACGCAGTGGTGATGGCAACCGGCGGCGCTGGCCGTGTTTATCGTTACAACACCAACGGCGGCATCGTTACTGGCGACGGTATGGGTATGGCGCTGAGCCACGGTGTTCCGCTGCGTGATATGGAGTTCGTTCAGTATCACCCGACTGGCCTACCGGGTTCCGGTATCCTGATGACCGAAGGTTGCCGTGGCGAAGGCGGTATTCTGGTCAACAAAAATGGCTACCGTTATCTGCAAGACTACGGCATGGGTCCAGAAACTCCGCTGGGCGAGCCGAAAAACAAATACATGGAACTGGGTCCACGCGACAAAGTTTCTCAGGCCTTCTGGCACGAATGGCGTAAAGGCAACACCATCTCCACGCCGCGTGGCGATGTGGTTTACCTCGACCTGCGTCACCTGGGCGAGAAAAAACTGCACGAACGTCTGCCGTTCATCTGTGAACTGGCGAAAGCTTATGTTGGCGTCGATCCGGTTAAAGAACCGATTCCGGTACGTCCGACCGCGCACTACACCATGGGTGGTATCGAAACCGATCAGAACTGCGAAACCCGCATTAAGGGCCTGTTCGCCGTGGGCGAATGTTCCTCTGTAGGTCTGCACGGCGCAAACCGTCTGGGCTCTAACTCCCTGGCGGAACTGGTGGTCTTTGGTCGTCTGGCCGGTGAGCAAGCAATGGAGCGCGCATCTACTGCCGGTAATGGCAACGATGCCGCGATCAATGCCCAGGTTGCTGGCGTTGAACAGCGTCTGAAAGATCTGGTTAACCAGGACGGCGGCGAAAACTGGGCGAAGATCCGCGACGAAATGGGCCTGGCCATGGAAGAAGGCTGCGGTATCTACCGTACGCCGGAACTGATGCAGAAAACCATCGACAAGCTGGCGGAACTGCAGGAACGCTTCAAGCGCGTTCGCATCACCGACACGTCCAGCGTGTTCAACACCGACCTGCTTTACACCATTGAGTTGGGCCACGGTCTGAACGTTGCCGAATGTATGGCGCACTCTGCAATGGCACGTAAAGAGTCCCGCGGCGCGCACCAGCGTCTGGACGAAGGTTGCACTGAACGTGACGACATCAACTTCCTCAAACACACCCTCGCCTTCCGCGATGCTGATGGCACTACTCGCCTGGAGTACAGCGACGTGAAAATTACTAAGCTGCCGCCGGCCAAACGCATGTACGGTGGCGAAGCGGATGCAGCCGATAAGGCGGAAGCAGCCAATAAGAAGGAGAAGGCGAATGGCTGAGATGAAAAACCTGAAAATTGAGGTGGTGCGTTATAACCCGGAAGTCGATACCGCACCGCATAGCGCATTCTATGAAGTGCCTTATGATGAAACCACCTCATTGCTGGATGCGCTGGGCTATATCAAAGACAACCTTGCGCCGGACCTGAGCTACCGCTGGTCCTGCCGTATGGCGATTTGTGGCTCCTGCGGCATGATGGTTAACAACGTGCCGAAACTGGCATGTAAAACCTTCCTGCGTGACTACACCAACGGCATGAAGGTTGAAGCGTTAGCTAACTTCCCGATTGAACGCGATCTGGTGGTCGATATGACTCACTTCATCGAAAGTCTGGAAGCGATCAAACCGTACATCATCGGCAACTCCCGCACCGCGGATCAGGGTACTAACATCCAGACCCCGGCGCAGATGGCGAAGTATCACCAGTTCTCCGGTTGCATCAACTGTGGTCTGTGCTATGCCGCATGCCCGCAGTTCGGCCTGAACCCAGAGTTCATCGGTCCGGCTGCCATTACGCTGGCACATCGTTATAACGAAGATAGCCGCGACCACGGTAAGAAGGAGCGTATGGCGCAGTTAAACAGCCAGAACGGCGTATGGAGCTGTACTTTCGTGGGCTACTGCTCCGAAGTCTGCCCGAAACACGTCGATCCGGCTGCGGCCATTCAGCAGGGCAAAGTAGAAAGTTCAAAAGACTTTCTTATCGCGACCCTGAAACCACGCTAAGGAGTGCAACATGACGACTAAACGTAAACCGTATGTACGGCCAATGACGTCCACCTGGTGGAAAAAATTGCCGTTTTATCGCTTTTACATGCTGCGCGAAGGCACAGCGGTTCCGGCTGTGTGGTTCAGCATTGAACTGATTTTCGGGCTGTTTGCCCTGAAAAATGGCCCGGAAACCTGGGCGGGATTCGTCGACTTTTTACAAAACCCGGTTATCGTGATCATTAACCTGATCACTCTGGCGGCAGCCCTGCTGCACACCAAAACCTGGTTTGAACTGGCACCGAAAGCGGCCAATATCATTGTAAAAGACGAAAAAATGGGACCAGAGCCAATTATCAAAAGTCTCTGGGCGGTAACCGTGGTTGCCACCATCGTAATCCTGTTTGTTGCCCTGTACTGGTAAGGAGCCTGAGATGATTAATCCAAATCCAAAGCGTTCTGACGAACCGGTATTCTGGGGCCTCTTCGGGGCCGGTGGCATGTGGAGTGCGATCATTGCGCCGGTAATGATCCTGCTGGTTGGCATCCTGTTGCCGCTGGGTCTGTTCCCGGGTGACGCACTGAGCTACGAACGCGTTCTGGCGTTCGCGCAAAGCTTCATTGGTCGCGTATTCCTGTTCCTGATGATCGTCCTGCCGCTGTGGTGTGGTTTACACCGTATGCACCACGCGATGCACGATCTGAAAATTCACGTGCCTGCGGGCAAATGGGTTTTCTACGGTCTGGCTGCTATCCTGACAGTTGTCACGCTGATTGGTATCGTTACAATCTAACGTATCGCCAATGTAAATCCGGCCCGCCTATGGCGGGCCGTTTTGTATGGAAACCAGACCTTATGCTCAAAACGACGCTTTGCGCCTTACTGATTACCGTCTCTTGCTCCACTCTTGCCGCGCCCCACAGCGAACAACAAATCAACGATATTGTGCATCACACTATTACCCCACTTGTTGAGCAACAAAACATCCCCGGCATGGCCGTTGCAGTGATTTATCAGGGTAAGCCTTATTACTTTACCTGGGGCTACGCGGATGTGGCAAAAAAGCGGCCCGTCACGCAGCAAACGTTGTTTGAGTTAGGCTCGGTCAGTAAAACATTTACGGGCGTGCTTGGTGGCGACGCTATTGCTCGAGGGGAAATCAATCTAAACGATTCCGTCACAAAATACTGGCCTGAACTTACCGCTAAACAGTGGAATGGGATCACACTATTACATCTCGCAACCTACACCGCTGGCGGCCTGCCGTTACAGGTGCCGGATGAGGTGAAATCCTCAAGCGACTTGCTGCGCTTCTATCAAAACTGGCAGCCTGCATGGGCGCCAGGAACACAACGTCTGTATGCAAACTCCAGTATCGGTTTGTTCGGCGCACTGGCTGTGAAGCCGTCTGGTTTGAGCTTTGAACAGGCGATGCAAAATCGTGTTTTCCAGCCACTCAAACTCAACCATACGTGGATTAATGTGCCGCCCGCAGAAGAAAAGAACTACGCCTGGGGATATCGCGAAGGTAAGGCAGTGCATGTTTCGCCAGGGGCGCTGGATGCTGAAGCTTACGGTGTAAAATCGACGATTGAAGATATGGCCTGCTGGGTACGAAGCAATATGAATCCCCGTGATATCAACGACAAAACACTTCAGCAAGGGATACAACTGGCGCAATCTCGCTACTGGCAAACCGGCGATATGTATCAGGGCCTGGGCTGGGAAATGCTGGACTGGCCGGTAAATCCTGACAGCATCATCAATGGCAGCGACAGTAAAATTGCGCTGGCGACAAGCCCAGTAAAAGCGATTACGCCCCCTGCTCCTGCTGTGCGGTCATCATGGGTGCATAAAACAGGTGCGACCGGCGGATTTGGTAGCTATGTCGCGTTTATCCCAGAAAAAGAGCTGGGTATTGTGATGCTGGCTAACAAAAATTATCCCAATCCAGCGAGAGTTACCGCCGCCTGGCAGATTCTCAACGCTCTACAGTAAAATTTCATCGGGTCCGAATTTTCGGACCTTTTCTTCGCATTTCCTTGCTGTCATCTACACTTAGAAAAAACCAGTAAGGAAACATTTATGCGCCTGCTCCCTCTCGTTGCCGCAGCGACAGCTGCATTTCTGGTGGTTGCCTGTAGTTCTCCCACACCACCGCGTGGCGTGACCGTGGTAAATAATTTCGATACCAAACGCTATTTGGGTACATGGTATGAGATTGCCCGTTTTGATCACCGCTTTGAACGCGGACTGGAGAAAGTGACCGCGACGTATAGCCTGCGGGATGACGGCGGCCTGAATGTCATTAATAAAGGCTATAACCCGGACAGAGAGATGTGGCAGCAGAGTGAAGGAAAAGCCTACTTTACTGGAGATCCGCGTCGCGCAGCCCTGAAAGTGTCGTTCTTTGGGCCATTCTACGGCGGTTATAATGTCATCGCGCTCGACCGGGAGTACCGCCACGCGCTGGTTTGCGGCCCGGACCGCGACTACCTGTGGATACTCTCTCGCACGCCAACCATTTCTGACGAAGTTAAACAGGAGATGCTGGCAGTCGCAACCCGGGAAGGGTTTGATGTTAGTAAGTTTATTTGGATACAGCAGCCCGGTAGTTAGTGAGTGCTGAGTTTCAGACCAATAATTCCCACCACAATTAACGCCAGACTTGCCAGGCGCATCGGGTTAGCGGACTCGCCGAGCAGCACAATGCCGGTGATAGCCGCGCCGACTGCGCCAATCCCCGTCCAGACAGCATAAGCCGTCCCTACAGGTAATGACTTCATCGCCCAGGCGAGCAGCGCCATACTGACAATCATCGCCGTCACGGTAATAACACTTGGCGTCAAACGACTAAAGCCGTGGGTATATTTCAGGCCAACAGCCCAGACGACTTCCAGCAACCCAGCAATAAATAAGATAATCCAGGACATATAAAACTCCGGAGAAATGGGGCCGTCCCCGGTGAAAAGAAGCGTTTGCAGGTCGTCCTGCAAAGCTGATGATTGAACGGATATTTTGCCTGGTGGCAGGGGAATTTCAACTATTACCTTAGTGACTATCGCTGAAAAAATAAACGGCACGACAAACCTGCCGTACCGTTATTGCTTATTGCTGCGCTTTCGTCGCTGCGCCAGAAATCGCGTTACCGCCGTCGGAGATATCTTCACCAACGCCACGCGTGGTGTTGCAGGCAGTCAATACTGTTGAAAGCACCAGAACAGAAAAGATCGCTGCAATTGTCTTCTTCACCATAACGTCTTCCTTTTAGGTAATGTTATTTGTGTTTGCCTATAGCAAATTAATAATAGACAACACCACCGAAAATGACGGAAATCTGACGATTTTTACGAAGAGAAGAAAAATTAGCTGGCTGCGCGGGAGATGGAATTACCGAGATGTTTAATGTCTTCACCAAAACCGCGTGCGGTGTTACAGCCCGTGAGCAGCGCACTGGCAAGCAAAACAAGAAGGATAAGGCGTTTCATCATCTCTGACCTGAAAAAGTGATGGTGCAGCCCACAGGCCGCACCACAACCGCATTACTTCACGCGAGATACGTATTCACCAGAGCGGGTATCCACTTTGATGACTTCGCCGATCTGTACGAACAGCGGAACTTTAACCACAGCGCCAGTAGACAGGGTAGCCGGTTTGCCGCCAGTACCTGCGGTATCACCTTTCAGACCCGGATCGGTATCAACGATTTCCAGTTCAACGAAGTTCGGCGGAGTAACGGAGATCGGCTGACCATTCCACAGAGTTACGATGCACTCTGCCTGATCCAGCAGCCATTTAGCATTGTCGCCAATTGCTTTTGCATCAGCAGACAGCTGCTCGAAAGTTTCGTTGTTCATGAAGTGCCAGAACTCACCGTCGTTGTACAGGTAAGTCAGGTTCATATCGACAACATCAGCGCCTTCAGCGGAATCGGTAGATTTGAAGGTTTTTTCTACGCGAGTGCCAGTCAGTAGACGGCGCAGTTTAACGCGAGCGAATGCCTGACCTTTACCCGGTTTCACGAATTCACTGGCTTCAACCGCGTAAGGTTCGCCATCTAACATGATTTTAAGACCAGCACGAAAATCGTTGCTATAGTACGTTGCCATAAGGCCCTCTGAAATTTATTAATTGGTAGCTAAGCCACAAAATGGCGCATATTGTAACCCTAAATACCCCATCCAGAGAAGATTGGTTAGCGCAACTTGCCGATGTTGTGACCGATCCTGATGAACTTCTGCGTCTTTTGAATATAGACGCGGACGAAAAACTGTTGGCCGGACGCAGCGCCAAAAAGCTGTTTGCCCTGCGCGTGCCCCGCTCATTTATCGATCGCATGGAGAAAGGCAATCCAGACGATCCACTTTTGCGTCAGGTACTTACCTCGCAAGATGAGTTTGTCGTCGCGCCCGGATTCTCCACCGACCCGTTGGAAGAACAGCACAGCGTAGTGCCTGGTTTGTTGCATAAATACCACAACCGGGCGCTATTGCTGGTCAAAGGCGGCTGCGCGGTAAATTGCCGCTATTGCTTCCGTCGCCACTTCCCGTATGCCGAAAATCAGGGCAACAAGCGAAACTGGAAGACGGCACTTGAGTATGTTGCTGCGCATCCGGAACTGGACGAGATTATTTTCTCAGGCGGCGATCCGCTGATGGCGAAAGATCACGAACTGGACTGGTTATTAACGCAACTGGAAGCCATCCCACATATCAAACGTCTGCGGATTCACAGCCGTCTGCCGATTGTGATCCCGGCACGCATCACCGAGGCGCTGGTTGAACGCTTTGCTCGTTCTACGCTGCAAATCTTGCTGGTGAATCACATCAACCATGCCAATGAGGTAGATGAAACGTTCCGTCAGGCGATGGCTAAATTGCGCCATGTCGGCGTCACCCTGCTTAACCAAAGCGTTCTGTTACGTGGCGTGAACGATAACGCGCAAACGCTGGCAAATCTGAGTAATGCATTGTTTGACGCCGGTGTGATACCCTATTACCTGCATGTGCTCGATAAAGTGCAGGGCGCGGCACATTTCATGGTGAGCGATGATGAAGCGCGGCAGATTATGCGTGAGTTGCTGACGTTAGTATCGGGATATCTGGTGCCAAAACTGGCGCGCGAGATTGGTGGCGAACCCAGCAAAACGCCGCTGGATCTCCAGCTACGCCAGCAGTAACTGATTAAACAGGGAAGTTAAACATTAAAATTGCCTGATGCGCTACGCTTATCAGGCCTACATCGTGCATTGAAATTGAATGAATTTTCAATGAACTGTAGGCCGGATAAGGCGTTTACGCCGCATCCGGTAAGAGCAACAAACGCAGTACAGCGACCTGTCATTTTACAGGGAAGTTTAATCTTTGCCCGTTGCATAACCTTTAATTATTCATATACATTGCTATTTTTACTCTTTATATAGCCAACACCAATAATTAACCTTTCTTTTCTGTTTATATAGAGTGAGCACGGCTATTTATGTTATTTTAACAACTATTACTACCAAGCCCATTTATCTGGCTTATAAATTAAAATTAATTATTTAATTGAGAAATGGTTAGGGAGAACCTACATGGCCATAAGCATCAAGGGTGTTAATACCGGTGTTATTCGCAAGAGTAATAATTTCATTGCACTGGCGCTGAAAATTAAAGAGCCTCGCAATAAAGAATCGTTGTTCTTTATGTCTGTCATGGAACTGCGAGATCTGTTGATTGCGCTGGAAAGTCGTCTGCATCAAAAGCATAAACTGGATGCTGATGCACGCCTTCAGTATGAGCAAGCTCGCGATAAAGCCATTAAGAAAATGGCAGAAAACATCCCGGAAATTCTGGTTGATGAGCTCAAAAATGCCGATATTAATCGCCGGGTTAACACGCTGGAACTTACCGATAACCAGGACGAAAATCTTAATTTCGCATTAACGCTCCATGATGGCAGCAAATGCGAATTAGTGGTCAATGAGCTGCAAATTGAAATGCTGGCGCGGGCAATCATTCATGCAATTAATAATGCTGAAATGCGTGAGCTAGCATTACGTATTACATCGCTATTAGATTTTCTGCCGTTATATGACGTCGACTGCCAGGACAATGGCAATCTGGAATACGACACCTATTCTCAGCCGGAATGGAAACATAATCTGTTTAGTCATTATCTGGCCGTACTTTATCGCTTTAAAGATGAAAGTGGCAAAGAGCAATTTAGCGGTGCAGTAGTGAAAACGCGTGAAGCGACTGCGGGTAAAGAAGTTGAGGCTATTACACGCCGGATGCTTGATTTCAGTCCTCGACTGAAAAAACTCGCGGGTGTGCCGTGTCAGGTCTACGTTCGTACTATGGCAGCCAATAACGCCCAACCACTGACCCAGGATCAATGCCTACGCGCACTGCATCACCTACGCGTTCAATCCATCAGCAAAACAGCACCACAGGCGAAATAATCCCATCTTTGCTAATGCGAGGCTGGAGCCATCCAGCCTGAAATGGCTGATAACGTGATCGTTGATCATACCGGATGCGGCGTAAACGCCTTATCCGGCCTACAAATTCTCAAGTATTCAATCAGTTGCAATGCCTGATGTAGGCCTGATAAGCGAAGCGCATCAGGCAATTATACGTTTGTCACCCAGCCTCTGAATCCCATCAGTTCGGGCACTTATATACCTGACCGATAATCTGGCTGTCAGTCGGGACAAAGCTGGACAACATGCCCTGCGACGGGCTGCTGATACCATAAATCACGTTACCACCCATTGCTGCCGCCTGGTTGCGCAGATCGTTTGCCGCACCGCGCATAGAACCGCCCTCTTCACCGTGTTGCCCGGAAAGCCAGTTACTTTGCTTACCGGTAGCAGTACCAATCAGCTGGCACTCTGCGCCTGGTTGCTCGTCCACGATGCGAACGCTCTGTCCGGCAGCGCTCAATTCGTTGCTGGAGCTACAACCCGCCATCAGTAGCGCGGCACCGACAATCCCTGCTAAGTATTTTACGTGCATGTTATTCCCCATAATCAATGAGCTGGACGCAACTCGCGTCGTCCGTGTCTGAATCTTATACTAGAAAGATGACCAAAAGAAAAACCCCCAGACATTTCTGCCCGGGGGTTTCTTTATTTCTGCGAGGTGCAGGGCAATTACATCATGCCGCCCATGCCACCCATGCCGCCCATACCGCCAGCAGCACCTAAGTCAGCTGCATCGTTTTTCGGCAGGTCGGTAACCATGCACTCGGTGGTGATCATCAGGCCAGCCACAGAAGCTGCGTACTGCAGAGCAGAACGAGTTACTTTGGTTGGATCCAGGATACCCATGTCGATCATGTTGCCGTATTCTTCGGTTGCTGCGTTGTAGCCGTAGTTGCCGTCGCCAGCTTTAACGGTGTTAGCAACAACAGACGGTTCTTCACCGCAGTTCAGTACGATCTGACGCAGCGGAGCTTCCATTGCACGCAGTGCAACTTTGATACCCACGTTCTGCTCTTCGTTCTGACCACGCAGGTCAGCCAGTTTAGACGCTACGCGGATCAGCGCAACACCACCACCAGCAACCACGCCTTCTTCTACCGCAGCACGGGTCGCGTGCAGGGCGTCTTCAACGCGTGCTTTTTTCTCTTTCATTTCAACTTCGGTAGCAGCACCAACTTTGATAACTGCAACGCCGCCTGCCAGTTTCGCTACGCGCTCCTGCAGTTTTTCACGGTCGTAGTCAGAAGTTGCTTCTTCAATCTGCTGACGGATCTGAGCAACACGGCCCTGAATTGCCGCTTCTTCACCCACGCCATCGATGATGGTGGTGGTGTCTTTGTTGATCACAACACGTTTAGCCTGACCCAGGTCTTCCAGGGTTGCTTTTTCCAGCTCCATACCAATCTCTTCAGAGATTACGGTACCGCCAGTCAGGGTTGCGATATCCTGCAGCATAGCTTTACGGCGATCGCCGAAGCCCGGAGCTTTAACCGCAGCGACTTTCACAATGCCACGCATGGTGTTAACAACCAGAGTTGCCAGCGCTTCGCCTTCAACATCTTCAGCGATGATCAGCAGCGGTTTGCCTGCTTTTGCAACGGCTTCCAGAACCGGCAGCATTTCGCGGATGTTGGAGATTTTCTTGTCAGCCAGCAGGATGAACGGGCTTTCCAGTTCTACTGCGCCAGTTTCCGGCTTGTTGATGAAGTAAGGAGACAGGTAGCCACGGTCGAACTGCATACCTTCAACCACGTCCAGTTCGTCCTGCAGACCAGTACCGTCTTCAACGGTGATAACGCCTTCTTTACCGACTTTGTCCATCGCTTCAGCGATCAGTTTACCTACAGTTTCGTCGGAGTTAGCGGAGATAGTACCAACCTGAGCAATCGCTTTAGAGTCGGAGCACGGTACGGACAGCGCTTTCAGTTCTTCAACTGCAGCAGTAACGGCTTTGTCGATACCACGTTTCAGGTCCATCGGGTTCATGCCCGCGGCAACAGCTTTCAGACCTTCAGTAATGATAGCCTGAGCCAGTACGGTTGCGGTGGTGGTACCGTCGCCTGCTGTGTCGTTCGCTTTAGAGGCAACTTCTTTCACCATCTGCGCACCCATGTTTTCGAACTTGTCTTCCAGTTCGATTTCACGAGCAACGGAGACACCATCTTTGGTGATGGTCGGTGCACCGAAAGATTTATCCAGAACTACGTTACGGCCTTTCGGACCGAGGGTAACTTTCACTGCATCTGCCAGTACGTTTACGCCGCGCAGCATTTTCACACGAGCGTCGTTACCGAATTTTACGTCTTTAGCTGCCATTATCTTTATTCCTTAAATTCGTATGTTCAGTGTCGTGCGCGGATTACGCTTCAACAATTGCCAGAATGTCGCTTTCGGACATGATCAACACTTCTTCATTGTCGATCTTCTCAGACTTCACACCGTAGCCATCATTGAAAATTACGATGTCGCCAACTTTCACGTCCAGCGGCTTCACTTCACCATTTTCAAGGATGCGGCCATTGCCAACAGCCAGCACTTCGCCACGGGTAGATTTAGCCGCTGCAGAGCCGGTCAGAACGATGCCGCCAGCAGATTTAGTTTCAACTTCTTTACGCTTGACGATCACGCGATCATGCAATGGACGAATATTCATTGATAACTCTCCTTTGAGAAAGTCCGTATCTGTTATGGGTGACGCCGGACCTTACGTGGTTTCCCGGCTGGTGACCAGTGAAATGGGGATGGGCTTCTCCCCCTTCAAGGGGGCAAATGAAAAAAAATTCTGATCAGTACAAAATCGGGTAAAAATCCTGATTCACATCACATTTCATCGCAATTTCTCCATCGCCGCCATACGCGAATCTGATTGTGCTACCATCGAAATCCTGCGCAGTTGCCCAAAATTTGGGCACAATTGGACATTAACCCATGAGTGGACTCAAACAAGAACTGGGATTAGCCCAGGGGATCGGCCTGTTATCAACCTCATTATTAGGCACGGGTGTGTTTGCCGTTCCCGCATTAGCCGCCCTGCTAGCGGGCAATACCAGCCTGTGGGCCTGGCCCGTTTTGATTATCTTGGTGTTCCCGATTGCAATCGTCTTTGCGCTGCTGGGACGCCACTATCCCAGTGCGGGCGGCGTCGCGCACTTCGTTGGCATAGCGTTTGGCTCGCGGCTTGAGCGAGTCACTGGCTGGCTATTTTTATCGGTCATTCCCGTGGGCCTGCCCGCTGCACTACAAATTGCCGCCGGCTTTGGCCAGGCAATGTTTGGCTGGCATAGTTGGCAACTGTTGTTGGCAGAACTTGGTACGCTGGCGCTGGTGTGGTACATCGGCACTCGCGGTGCCAGTTCCAGTGCTAATCTACAAACGGTTATTGCCGGGCTTATCGTCGCGCTGATTGTCGCTATCTGGTGGGCGGGCAATATCAAACCTGCGAATATCCCCTTCCCGGCACCTGGTAATATCGAGCTTTCCGGGTTGTTTGCTGCGTTATCGGTGATGTTCTGGTGCTTTGTCGGTCTGGAGGCATTTGCCCATCTCGCCTCGGAATTTAAAAATCCAGAGCGTGATTTTCCCCGCGCTCTGATGATTGGTCTGTTGCTGGCAGGATTAGTCTATTGGGGTTGTACGGTGGTGGTATTACGCTTCGACGCCTATGGTGAAAAAATGGCGGCGGCAGCATCGCTTCCAAAAATTGTGGTGCAGCTGTTCGGTGTAGGAGCATTGTGGGTTGCCTGCGTGATTGGCTATCTGGCCTGCTTTGCCAGTCTCAACATTTATATACAGAGCTTCGCCCGATTAGTCTGGTCGCAGGCGCAACACAATCCTGACCACTACCTGGCACGCCTCTCTTCTCGCCATATCCCGACTAATGCCCTTAATGCCGTGCTCGGCTGTTGCGTGGTGAGCACGTTGGCGATCCATATGTTAGAGATCAATCTGGACGCACTTATCATCTATGCCAATGGCATCTTTATTATGATTTACCTGTTATGCATGCTGGCAGGCTGTAAATTATTGCAAGGACGTTATCGACTACTGGCGGTAATTGGCGGGCTGTTATGTGTTCTGTTACTGGCGATGGTCGGCTGGAAAAGTTTATATGCCCTGATCATGCTGGCGGGGTTATGGCTATTTCTGCCAAAACGAAAAACGCCGGAAAATGGCATAACCACATAATCCGGCGTTTCGTCATTAATCCTGGCGATCGTCTTTATGATCAAGGCGGTCGCGGTCATCATCCTTACGCTGATACTCACCATCAAAAGTATTACCGCCACCAGTCCCGGCGCTAAATCCGCCGCCCGGCATACGGGAAAAGCGCAAATGCGGCATCAGCTTCACTGTCAGATGCTTTTGCACTGGCGGTAATAAAAGAAGAAGACCGAGGAAATCGGTAAAAAAGCCCGGTAATAAAAGCAGCAAACCGGCAATGATCAACGAAACACTTTTAATCATTTCCGCCGCGGGGTTTTCTCCCGCCGCCATTTTTTGTTGCATCAGCACAAAATTCTTAAAGCCCTGATTACGTACCAGTGACATACCAATAACTGAGGTGAATATAACCAGCACGAGGGTCAGCAATACCCCCAGGACATGAGCAACCTGAATAAAGATTGAAATCTCAATATAGACATAAAGGAAAACGGCAATAAAAGGTAACCAGCGCAAAGGTTTCTCCTGTAATAGCAACCAGTTAAATTCGGTCGCCTGAATGGGTTGCGAATCGCGTTCAGCTTATATTGTGGTCATTAGCAAAATTTCAAGATGTTTGCGCAACTATTTTTGGTAGTAATCCCAAAGCGGTGATCTATTTCACAAATTAATAATTAAGGGGTAAAAACCGACACTTAAAGTGATCCAGATTACGGTAGAAATCCTCAAGCAGCATATGATCCCAGGTATTCGGCCGATGCAGGGGATAATCGTCGGTCGAAAAACATTCGAAACCACATATATTCTGTGTGTTTACAGCAAATCATTGGCAGCTTGAAAAAGAAGGTTCACATGTCAAACAACATTCGTATCGAAGAAGATCTGTTGGGTACCAGGGAAGTTCCAGCTGATGCCTACTATGGTGTTCACACTCTGAGAGCGATTGAAAACTTCTATATCAGCAATAACAAAATCAGCGATATTCCTGAATTTGTTCGCGGTATGGTAATGGTTAAAAAAGCCGCAGCTATGGCAAACAAAGAGCTGCAAACCATTCCTAAAAGTGTAGCGAATGCAATCATTGCCGCATGTGATGAAGTCCTGAACAACGGAAAATGCATGGATCAGTTCCCGGTAGACGTCTACCAGGGCGGCGCAGGTACTTCCGTAAACATGAACACCAACGAAGTGCTGGCCAATATCGGTCTGGAACTGATGGGTCACCAGAAAGGTGAATATCAGTACCTGAACCCGAACGACCACGTTAACAAATGCCAGTCCACTAACGACGCCTACCCGACCGGTTTCCGCATCGCAGTTTACTCTTCTCTGATTAAACTGGTAGATGCTATTAACCAACTGCGTGAAGGCTTTGAACGTAAAGCTGTCGAATTCCAGGACATCCTGAAAATGGGTCGTACCCAGCTGCAGGACGCAGTACCGATGACCCTCGGTCAGGAATTCCGCGCTTTCAGCATCCTGCTGAAAGAAGAAGTGAAAAACATCGAACGTACCGCTGAACTGCTGCTGGAAGTTAACCTCGGCGCAACTGCAATCGGTACTGGCCTGAACACGCCGAAAGAGTACTCTCCGCTGGCAGTGAAAAAACTGGCTGAAGTCACTGGCTTCCCATGCGTACCTGCTGAAGACCTGATCGAAGCGACCTCTGACTGCGGCGCTTACGTTATGGTGCATGGCGCGCTGAAACGCATGGCTGTGAAGATGTCCAAAATCTGTAACGACCTGCGCTTGCTCTCTTCTGGCCCACGTGCCGGCCTGAACGAGATCAACCTGCCGGAACTGCAGGCGGGCTCTTCCATCATGCCAGCTAAAGTAAACCCAGTTGTTCCGGAAGTGGTTAACCAGGTTTGCTTCAAAGTCATCGGTAACGACATCACTGTTACCATGGCAGCAGAAGCGGGTCAGCTGCAGCTGAACGTTATGGAGCCGGTCATTGGCCAGGCCATGTTTGAATCCGTTCACATTCTGACCAACGCTTGCTACAACCTGCTGGAAAAATGCGTTAACGGCATCACTGCTAACAAAGAAGTGTGCGAAGGTTACGTTTACAACTCTATCGGTATCGTCACTTACCTGAACCCATTCATCGGCCACCACAACGGTGACATCGTGGGTAAAATCTGTGCCGAAACCGGTAAGAGTGTACGTGAAGTCGTTCTGGAGCGCGGTCTGTTGACTGAAGCAGAACTAGACGATATTTTCTCCGTACAGAACCTGATGCATCCGGCTTACAAAGCAAAACGCTATACTGATGAAAGCGAACAGTAATCGTACAGGGTAGTACAAATAAAAGAGGCACGTCAGACGACGTGCCTTTTTTCTTGTGAGTAGTAACTTAAAAACAACAACCTGATATCAACTTGTTAAAAAACAAGGAAGGCTAATATGCTAGTTGTAGAACTCATCATCGTTTTGCTGGCGATCTTCTTGGGCGCCAGATTAGGGGGAATTGGTATTGGTTTTGCAGGTGGATTGGGGGTGCTGGTTCTTGCCGCTATCGGCGTCAAGCCTGGTAACATCCCATTCGATGTCATTTCCATTATCATGGCGGTTATCGCTGCTATTTCTGCTATGCAGGTTGCTGGCGGTCTGGACTATCTGGTTCACCAGACAGAAAAGCTGCTGCGCCGTAACCCGAAATACATCACGATCCTTGCACCGATCGTAACCTATTTCCTGACCATCTTTGCTGGTACCGGCAACATCTCTCTGGCAACACTGCCAGTTATCGCTGAAGTTGCGAAGGAACAAGGCGTTAAACCTTGCCGTCCGCTGTCTACTGCAGTGGTATCCGCGCAGATTGCGATCACCGCATCACCAATCTCTGCGGCGGTGGTTTACATGTCTTCCGTGATGGAAGGTCATGGCATCAGCTACCTGCATCTGCTCTCTGTGGTCATCCCGTCTACCCTGCTGGCAGTTCTGGTGATGTCATTCCTGGTAACCATGCTTTTCAACTCAAAACTGTCTGACGATCCGATTTATCGCAAGCGTCTGGAAGAAGGTCTGGTTGAACTGCGCGGTGAGAAGCAGATTGAAATCAAATCCGGTGCAAAAACGTCCGTCTGGCTGTTCCTGCTGGGCGTAGTTGGCGTGGTTATCTATGCGATTATCAACAGCCCGAGCATGGGCCTGGTTGAAAAACCGCTGATGAACACCACTAACGCTATCCTGATTATCATGTTGAGCGTTGCAACCCTGACCACTGTTCTTTGCAAAGTGGACACCGACAACATCCTCAACTCCAGCACCTTCAAAGCAGGTATGAGCGCCTGTATTTGTATCCTGGGTGTTGCATGGCTGGGCGATACTTTCGTTTCCAACAACATCGACTGGATCAAAGATACCGCTGGTGAAGTCATTCAGGGTCATCCGTGGCTGCTGGCTGTTATCTTCTTCTTTGCTTCTGCTCTGCTGTACTCTCAGGCTGCAACTGCAAAAGCACTGATGCCGATGGCTCTGGCGCTGAACGTTTCTCCACTGACCGCTGTAGCTTCTTTCGCAGCCGTGTCTGGTCTGTTCATTCTGCCGACCTACCCGACGCTGGTTGCTGCGGTACAGATGGATGACACGGGTACCACTCGTATCGGTAAATTCGTCTTCAACCATCCGTTCTTTATCCCAGGTACTCTGGGTGTTGCCCTGGCCGTTTGCTTCGGCTTCTTGCTGGGCAGCGTGATGCTGTAATGACAAATCGCGGGGCGTTCACGCCCCGCTTTCTTTCCCGCCGACTAACATCCTTTCCCCGTCCGTTGTATAGTGACCTCTCTCTTGCGGTTCCATCTGTTCTTGCGAGGTGTTTATGCTTGATGAAAAAAGTTCGAATACCGCGTCCGTCGTGGTGTTGTGCACCGCGCCGGATGAAGCGACGGCCCAGGAATTAGCCGCCAAAGTGTTGGCGGAAAAACTGGCGGCCTGTGCGACCTTGATTCCTGGCGCTACCTCTCTCTATTACTGGGAAGGTAAACTGGAACAGGAATACGAAGTGCAGATGATTTTAAAAACCACCGTATCTCACCAGCAGGCACTGCTGGAATGCCTGAAGTCTCATCATCCGTATCAAACCCCGGAGCTTCTGGTTTTACCTGTTACACACGGAGACACAGATTACCTCTCATGGCTCAACGCATCTTTACGCTGATCCTGCTACTTTGCAGCACTTCCGTTTTTGCCGGATTATTCGACGCGCCGGGACGCTCACAATTTGTCCCCGCGGATCAAGCCTTTGCTTTTGATTTTCAGCAAAACCAACATGAGCTTAATCTGAGCTGGCAGATCAAAGACGGTTACTATCTTTACCGTAAACAGATCCGCATTACGCCGGAACACGCGAAAATCGCCGACGTGCAGTTGCCCCAGGGCGTCTGGCATGAAGATGAGTTTTACGGCAAAAGCGAGATTTACCGCGAGCGGCTGACGCTTCCTGTGACCATCAACCAGGCAAGTGCTGGTGCGACATTGACTGTCACCTACCAGGGCTGTGCTGACGCCGGTTTTTGTTATCCGCCAGAAACCAAAACCGTTCCGTTAAGCGAAGTGGTTACTAACAACGCGACGCCACCGTCTGCATCAGTTCCGCAGCAAGAGCAGCCCGTCGCGCAATTGCCCTTTTCCGCGCTCTGGGCGTTGTTGATTGGTATCGGTATCGCCTTCACGCCATGTGTACTGCCGATGTACCCTCTAATTTCCGGTATCGTGCTGGGCGGTAAACAGCGGCTCTCCACTGCCAGAGCATTGTTGCTGACCTTTACTTATGTTCAGGGGATGGCGCTGACTTACACGGCGCTGGGTCTGGTGGTTGCCGCCGCAGGGTTACAGTTCCAGGCAGCGCTACAGCATCCTTACGTACTTATCGGCCTCGCTATCGTCTTTACCTTGCTGGCAATGTCGATGTTTGGCTTGTTTACCCTGCAACTCCCCTCTTCGCTGCAAACGCGCCTCACGCTAATGAGCAATCGCCAACAAGGTGGCTCGCCCGGCGGTGTGTTTGTGATGGGGGCGATTGCCGGGCTGATCTGTTCGCCATGCACCACCGCACCGCTTAGCGCGATTCTGCTGTATATCGCCCAAAGCGGAAACATGTGGCTGGGCGGCGGCACGCTTTATCTCTATGCGCTGGGCATGGGCCTGCCGCTGATTCTAATTACCGTCTTTGGTAACCGCCTGCTGCCGAAAAGCGGCCCGTGGATGGAACAGGTCAAAACCGCATTTGGTTTTGTGATCCTCGCACTGCCGGTCTTCCTGCTGGAGCGAGTGATTGGTGATATATGGGGATTACGCTTGTGGTCGGCGCTGGGTGTCGCGTTCTTTGGCTGGGCCTTTATCACCAGCTTACAGGCCAAACGCGGCTGGATGCGTATTGTGCAAATTATCCTGCTAGCGGCAGCATTGGTTAGCGTGCGCCCACTCCAGGATTGGGCATTTGGCGCGACGCATACCACGCAAACTCAGGCGCATCTCAACTTTACACAAATCAAAACGGTAGATGAGTTAAATCAGGCGCTCGCTGAAGCCAAAGGCAAACCGGTGATGTTAGATCTCTATGCCGACTGGTGCGTCGCCTGTAAAGAGTTTGAGAAATACACCTTCAGCGACCCGCAGGTGCAAAAAGCGTTAGCAGACACGGTCTTACTTCAGGCCAACGTCACAGCCAACGACGCACAAGATGTGGCGCTGTTAAAGCATCTTAATGTCCTTGGCTTACCGACAATTCTCTTTTTTGACGGACAAGGCCAGGAGCATCCACAAGCGCGCGTCACGGGCTTTATGGATGCAGAAACCTTCAGCGCACATTTGCGCGATCGCCAACCGTGAACGACACTTCAGTGGGAAAGACGGAGGAAAATAGCGTGCAACGTGAAGATGTACTGGGAGAAGCCCTGAAATTATTAGAATTACAAGGGATTGCCAACACCACGCTGGAGATGGTTGCTGAACGTGTGGATTATCCACTGGACGAGCTGCGCCGCTTCTGGCCAGACAAAGAGGCGATCCTCTACGATGCCCTGCGCTATCTTAGCCAACAGATAGATGTCTGGCGTCGTCAGCTGATGCTGGACGAAACGCAAACCGCCGAACAAAAGCTGCTGGCGCGTTATCAGGCGCTATCGGAGTGCGTTAAAAACAACCGCTACCCGGGCTGTCTGTTTATCGCTGCCTGTACGTTTTATCCCGATCCTGGCCACCCTATTCATCAATTGGCCGATCAGCAAAAAAGCGCGGCCTACGACTTTACCCACGAACTGTTAACCACGCTGGAAGTGGACGATCCGGCGATGGTAGCAAAGCAGATGGAACTGGTGCTGGAAGGTTGTTTAAGCCGAATGCTGGTGAATCGTAGCCAGGCGGATGTCGATACCGCACATCGGCTGGCGGAAGATATCCTGCGCTTCGCTCGCTGCCGCCAGGGTGGCGCACTGACCTGACAGAAACACAGAAAAGAAGCGATTTGCCGCAATCTTAAGCAGTTGAATCGCTTTTACTGAAATTAGGTTGACGAGATGTGCAGATTACGGTTTAATGCGCCCCGTTGCCCGGATAGCTCAGTCGGTAGAGCAGGGGATTGAAAATCCCCGTGTCCTTGGTTCGATTCCGAGTCCGGGCACCAAATTCATATAAACGGACCTCCACGGAGGTCCGTTTTTCGTTTCAGGACGCCACGACTTAACCGTTCTTCCTCCAAATCACTCCCACCAAACTCAACCAAATTCTCCCCACATCACCAGCATTTTGCGGGTATCCCCCTGTTTGAGAAAATTTGTCCCGGAGCTATGACACTGACTGACGCAAAATGTCGTGCGACCCCGTAATGCTGTTGAACGTCAAATGACGTCATCAGGAGCGTAACGCATCCATAAACAGAACGCCGACTGATGAGATTTCCTGGATGCGAACAAAGAGAAATGTATAACTCCGTTTGATCATGCAAAGACTAACAATCCATTAAAATAGTAAGCGTTCCAGGCAATTTTCCGGGGATTATTTTCTGAACGTTTTCTTTGGCAAAGATAATCAATCCTGGTGGTAAGGCAAATTACTTCTGATTCTCATTAAAGTCCTTTCGTAAGACGATGTAATCAAGAGGTTTACGGCTGGTAAAAATAACGTCTCACATTCACCTGTAATATGTAAACACACCCATCTATAGATGGTAAAAATAGGTTATGGCAATTATCATTGCACCATTCCCTTTTCGAATGAGTTTTTATTATGCAACAACCTGTAGTTCGCGTTGGCGAGTGGCTTGTTACTCCGTCCATAAACCAAATTAGTCGCAATGGGCGTCAACTTACCCTTGAGCCGAGACTAATCGATCTTCTGGTTTTCTTTGCTCAACACAGTGGCGAAGTACTTAGCAGAGATGAACTTATCGATAATGTCTGGAAGAGAAGTATTGTTACCAATCACGTTGTAACGCAGAGTATCTCAGAACTGCGTAAGTCATTAAAAGATAATGATGAAGATAGTCTTGTCTATATCGCTACTGTACCAAAGCGCGGTTATAAATTAATGGTGCCAGTTATCTGGTACAGCGAAGAGGAGGGAGAAGAAATAATGCAATCTTCGCCTCCCCCTATACCAGAGGCGATTCCTGACACAGATTCCCCTTCCCACAGTCTTAACATTCAAAACACCGCAACGCCACCTGAACAATCCCCAGTTAAAAGCAAACGATTCACTACCTTTTGGGTATGGTTTTTTTTCCTGTTGTCGTTAGGTATCTGTGTAGCACTGGTGGCGTTTTCCAGTCTTGAAACGCGTCTTCCTATGAGTAAATCGCGTATTTTGCTCAATCCACGCGATATTGACATTAATATGGTGAATAAGAGTTGTAACAGCTGGACTTCCCCGTATCAGCTCTCTTACGCGATAGGTGTGGGTGATTTGGTGGCTACGTCACTTAATACCTTCTCCACTTTTATGGTTCATGACAAAATCAACTACAACATTGATGAACCGAGCAGTTCCGGTAAAACATTATCTATTGCGTTTGTTAATCAACGCCAATACCGCGCTCAACAGTGCTTTATGTCGGTGAAATTGGTAGACAATGCAGATGGTTCGACCATGCTGGATAAACGTTATGTCATCACTAACGGTAATCAGCTGGCGATTCAAAATGATTTACTGGAGAGTTTGTCAAAAGCGTTAAATCAACCGTGGCCACAACGAATGCAGGAGATGCTCCAACAAATTTTGCCTCATCGTGGTGCGTTATTAACTAATTTTTATCAGGCACATGATTATTTAATGCATGGTGATGATAAATCATTGAACCGTGCCAGTGAGTTATTAGGTGAGATTGTTCAATCATCTCCCGAATTTACCTACGCGAGAGCAGAGAAAGCATTAGTTGATATAGTACGTCATTCTCAGCATCCTTTAGATGAAAAACAATTAGCAGCACTGAACACAGAAATTGATAACATTGCTACACTGCCAGGAATGAATAATCTGGCCATTCTCTATCAAATAAAAGCGGTCAGTGCTCTGACAAAAGGAAAAACAGACGAATCTTATCAGGCGATAAATACTGGTATTGACCTTGAAATGTCCTGGCTAAATTATGTGTTGCTTGGCAAAGTTTATGAGATGAAGGGGATGAACCGAGAAGCTGCTGATGCATATCTCACCGCCTTTAATTTACGCCCAGGAGCAAACACCCTTTACTGGATTGAAAATGGCATATTCCAGACTTCTGTTTCTTATGTTGTCCCTTATCTCGACAAATTTCTCGCTTCAGAATAAACGAATCCTGGGTTGATTCATTCGCGGGGATTTTTAGCGTTAAACGCTTGTATATTTATTGACATAACATGTTGCAGCAATTTATTTGCTGCATAACTTTTTATTACATAAATTCAACCAGAAACTTTCTCGTAACTCATTGTAAATATTGAATGTTTATCTTTTCATGATATCAACTTGCGATTCTGATCTGTTAATGAAGAGCTAAAATCCTCACTGACATAAACTTTTGTATTATTTCACCTAATCTTTAGGATTAATCTTTTTTTTTGAGTAGTCTTGTCGCCAGTTTGGTCTGGTCAGTAAATAGTTATACATCATGACCCGGACTCCAAATTCTAAAATGAAATTAGGAGAAGAGCATGAGTTCTGCCAAGAAGATTGGGCTATTTGCCTGTACCGGTGTTGTTGCCGGTAATATGATGGGGAGCGGTATTGCATTATTACCTGCGAACCTTGCAAGTATCGGTGGTATTGCTATCTGGGGTTGGATCATCTCTATTATTGGTGCAATGTCGCTGGCTTATGTATATGCCCGACTGGCAACAAAGAACCCGCAACAAGGTGGCCCAATTGCTTATGCTGGAGAAATTTCCCCTGCATTTGGTTTTCAGACAGGTGTTCTTTATTACCATGCTAACTGGATTGGTAACCTGGCGATTGGTATTACCGCTGTATCTTATCTTTCCACCTTCTTCCCAGTATTAAATGATCCTGTTCCGGCAGGTATCGCCTGTATTGCTATCGTCTGGGTATTTACCTTTGTAAATATGCTCGGCGGTACCTGGGTAAGCCGTTTAACCACTATTGGCTTGGTGCTGGTTCTTATTCCGGTGGTTATGACTGCTATTGTTGGCTGGCATTGGTTTGATGCTGCAACTTATGCAGCTAACTGGAATACTGCGGGTACCACTGATGGTCACGCAATCATTAAAAGTATTCTGCTCTGCCTGTGGGCCTTCGTGGGTGTTGAATCCGCAGCTGTAAGTACTGGTATGGTTAAAAACCCGAAACGTACCGTTCCACTGGCAACCATGCTGGGTACTGGTTTAGCAGGTATTGTTTACATTGCTGCGACTCAGGTGCTTTCCGGTATGTATCCGTCTTCTGTAATGGCAGCTTCCGGTGCTCCGTTTGCAATCAGTGCTTCAACTATCCTCGGTAACTGGGCTGCGCCGCTGGTTTCTGCATTCACCGCCTTTGCGTGCCTGACTTCTCTGGGCTCCTGGATGATGCTGGTAGGCCAGGCAGGTGTACGTGCCGCTAACGACGGTAACTTCCCGAAAATTTATGGTGAAGTCGACAGCAACGGTATTCCGAAAAAAGGTCTGCTGCTGGCTGCAGTGAAAATGACTGCCCTGATGATCCTCATCACTCTGATGAACTCTGCCGGTGGTAAAGCCTCTGACCTGTTCGGTGAACTGACCGGTATCGCAGTACTGCTGACTATGCTGCCGTACTTCTACTCTTGCGTTGACCTGATTCGTTTTGAAGGCGTTAACATCCGCAACTTTGTCAGCCTAATCTGCTCTGTACTGGGTTGCGTGTTCTGCTTCATCGCTCTGATGGGTGCAAGCTCCTTCGAGCTGGCAGGTACCTTCATCGTCAGCCTGATTATCCTGATGTTCTACGCTCGCAAAATGCACGAGCGCCAGAGCCACTCAATGGATAACCACACAGCATCTAACGCACATTAATTAAAAGTATTTTCCGAGGCTCCTCCTTTCATTTTGTCCCATGTGTTGGGAGGGGCCTTTTTTACCTGGAGATATGACTATGAACGTTATTGCAATATTGAATCACATGGGGGTTTATTTTAAAGAAGAACCCATCCGTGAACTTCATCGCGCGCTTGAACGTCTGAACTTCCAGATTGTTTACCCGAACGACCGTGACGACTTATTAAAACTGATCGAAAACAATGCGCGTCTGTGCGGCGTTATTTTTGACTGGGATAAATATAATCTCGAGTTGTGCGAAGAAATTAGCAAAATGAACGAGAACCTGCCGTTGTACGCGTTCGCTAATACATATTCCACACTCGATGTAAGCCTGAACGATCTGCGTTTACAGATTAGCTTCTTTGAATATGCGCTGGGTGCTGCTGATGATATTGCTAACAAGATCAAGCAGACCACTGACGAATATATCAACACTATTCTGCCTCCGCTGACCAAAGCGCTGTTTAAATATGTTCGTGAAGGTAAATATACTTTCTGTACTCCTGGTCACATGGGCGGTACTGCATTCCAGAAAAGCCCGGTAGGTAGCCTGTTCTATGATTTCTTTGGTCCGAACACCATGAAATCTGATATTTCCATTTCAGTATCTGAACTGGGTTCCCTGCTGGATCACAGCGGTCCACACAAAGAAGCAGAACAGTATATCGCTCGCGTCTTTAACGCAGACCGCAGCTACATGGTGACCAACGGTACTTCCACTGCGAACAAAATTGTTGGTATGTACTCTGCTCCGGCAGGCAGCACCATTCTGATTGACCGTAACTGCCACAAATCGCTGACCCATCTGATGATGATGAGCGATGTTACGCCAATCTATTTCCGCCCGACCCGTAACGCTTACGGTATTCTTGGCGGTATCCCACAGAGTGAATTCCAGCACGCAACCATTGCTAAGCGCGTGAAAGAAACACCAAACGCGACCTGGCCGGTACATGCCGTAATTACTAACTCTACCTATGATGGTCTGCTGTACAACACCGACTTCATCAAGAAAACGCTGGATGTGAAATCCATCCACTTTGACTCCGCGTGGGTGCCTTACACCAACTTCTCACCGATTTACGAAGGTAAATGCGGTATGAGCGGTGGCCGTGTCGAAGGGAAAGTGATTTACGAAACCCAGTCCACTCACAAACTGCTGGCGGCATTCTCTCAGGCTTCCATGATCCACGTTAAAGGTGACGTAAACGAAGAAACCTTTAACGAAGCCTACATGATGCACACCACCACTTCTCCGCACTACGGTATCGTGGCGTCCACTGAAACCGCTGCGGCGATGATGAAAGGTAATGCCGGTAAACGCCTGATCGACGGTTCCATTGAACGTGCGATCAAGTTCCGTAAAGAGATCAAACGTCTGAGAACGGAATCTGATGGCTGGTTCTTTGATGTATGGCAGCCGGATCATATCGATACTACTGAATGCTGGCCGCTGCGTTCTGACAGCACCTGGCACGGCTTCAAAAACATCGATAACGAGCACATGTATCTTGACCCGATCAAAGTCACTCTGCTGACTCCGGGGATGGAAAAAGACGGCACCATGAGCGACTTTGGTATTCCGGCCAGCATCGTGGCGAAATACCTCGACGAACATGGCATCGTTGTTGAGAAGACCGGTCCGTATAACCTGCTGTTCCTGTTCAGCATCGGTATTGATAAGACCAAAGCACTGAGCCTGCTGCGTGCTCTGACTGACTTCAAACGTGCGTTCGACCTGAACCTGCGTGTGAAAAACATGCTGCCGTCTCTGTATCGTGAAGATCCTGAATTCTATGAAAACATGCGTATTCAGGAACTGGCTCAGAATATCCACAAACTGATTGTTCACCACAATCTGCCGGATCTGATGTATCGCGCATTTGAAGTGCTGCCGACAATGGTAATGACTCCGTATGCTGCGTTCCAGAAAGAGCTGCACGGTATGACCGAAGAAGTTTACCTCGACGAAATGGTAGGTCGTATTAACGCCAATATGATCCTTCCGTATCCGCCGGGAGTTCCTCTGGTAATGCCGGGTGAAATGATCACCGAAGAAAGCCGTCCGGTTCTGGAGTTCCTGCAGATGCTGTGTGAAATCGGCGCTCACTATCCGGGCTTTGAAACCGATATTCACGGTGCATACCGTCAGGCTGATGGCCGCTATACCGTTAAGGTATTGAAAGAAGAAGGCAAAAAATAATTAGCTAGTACAAGGGAAGTGGCTTGCCACTTCCCTTTTTTGCTCATAAGGAGAACACATGAAAACACCCTCACAGCCGCGCGCGATATACTATATCGTGGCGATCCAGATCTGGGAGTACTTCAGTTTTTACGGCATGCGTGCCTTACTCATTCTCTATCTCACCCATCAGCTTGGTTTTGATGATAACCATGCCATCAGCCTGTTCAGCGCATACGCTTCTTTGGTTTACGTTACCCCTATTCTCGGCGGCTGGCTTGCCGACCGCCTGCTCGGTAACCGCACTGCGGTAATTGCCGGCGCGCTGTTAATGACCCTTGGCCATGTGGTGCTGGGCATTGATACAAATTCAACCTTTAGCCTGTATCTGGCGCTGGCAATCATTATTTGTGGCTACGGTTTATTCAAATCAAACATCAGCTGTTTGCTTGGCGAGCTCTACGACGAGAACGATCATCGACGTGATGGCGGTTTTTCGCTGCTGTATGCTGCGGGCAATATCGGTTCTATCGCAGCCCCCATCGCCTGCGGCCTGGCTGCTCAGTGGTATGGATGGCATGTTGGCTTTGCCCTTGCGGGTGGCGGCATGTTTATCGGTTTGTTGATTTTCTTAAGCGGTCATCGTCATTTCCAGTCCACGCGTAGCATGGATAAAAAAGCGCTCACTCGCGTCAAATTTGCCTTACCGGTATGGAGCTGGTTAGTGGTGATGCTCTGTTTAGCCCCAGTATTTTTTACTCTGCTGCTGGAGAACGACTGGTCCGGATATTTGCTGGCGATCGTTTGCCTTATTGCTGCACAAATCATTGCCCGCATGATGATCAAATTCCCCGAACACCGCCGTGCTCTTTGGCAAATTGTATTGTTGATGTTTGTCGGGACGTTGTTCTGGGTACTGGCACAACAGGGCGGCAGTACCATCAGCTTGTTTATCGATCGCTTTGTGAATCGTCAGGCATTCAATATTGAAGTACCTACTGCGCTATTCCAGTCAGTGAACGCAATTGCGGTGATGCTCGCTGGGGTTGTACTTGCCTGGCTGGCGTCGCCAGAAAGCCACGGCAACTCAACATTGCGCGTCTGGCTGAAGTTTGCCTTTGGCTTACTGCTGATGGCTTGTGGCTTTATGTTGCTGGCATTTGATGCCCGACATGCAGCGGCTGGCGGTCAAGCGTCAATGGGTGTGATGATATCCGGGCTGGCGCTAATGGGCTTTGCCGAACTCTTTATTGACCCGGTGGCGATTGCGCAAATCACGCGTCTGAAAATGTCTGGCGTATTAACCGGTATTTATATGCTGGCAACAGGCGCGGTCGCCAACTGGCTGGCAGGCGTAGTGGCACAACAGACGACAGAGTCGCAAATTAGCGGTATGGCAATTGCAGCTTACCAGCGATTCTTTTCCCAGATGGGAGAGTGGACGTTGGCTTGTGTCGCGATCATCGTGGCATTGGCCTTTGCTACCCGATTTCTGTTTAGCACTCCGACGAATATGATACAGGAAAGCAACGATTAACTTCCGTAAAAACAATTAGTTATGAATCAATTTACTTTCAGTTAATCACACTAGCAAATCCCAGATTAATAAGATATTTAAACCATTTTTATGGTTATTTATTAGTGATATCAACTTGAGGTAAGCGTTGGTTTAGATAAGATGAACTGAGTTACTAATAGTCGAGGCAGATAATACAGTGTACCGATCTGTCTCTTTATCTACGCTAAATTGAAAGCTGGATTAAGAGGAACCAAAATGTCTGAACAAGAAACACAGGGAGCCAATGAGGCTATTGATTTTAACGATGAAATGAGAAATCGTCGCGAAAAACTGGCAGCGCTGCGTCAGCAAGGCGTGGCGTTTCCCAATGATTTTCGCCGCGACCATACTTCTGACCAGTTGCACGAAGAGTTTGATGCGAAGGATAACCAGGAACTGGAATCCTTAAACATTGAAGTCTCGATTGCTGGCCGAATGATGACCCGTCGAATCATGGGGAAAGCCTCCTTTGTAACATTGCAGGATGTCGGTGGCCGTATTCAACTGTACGTTGCACGAGATAGCCTGCCAGAAGGTGTTTATAACGATCAGTTTAAAAAATGGGACCTGGGTGACATTATCGGTGCCCGCGGTACGCTGTTTAAGACGCAAACTGGTGAGCTTTCCATTCACTGTACTGAGTTACGCCTGCTGACTAAAGCACTACGTCCTTTACCAGATAAATTCCATGGTCTGCAGGATCAGGAAGTCCGTTATCGTCAACGTTATCTGGACCTCATCGCTAACGATAAATCCCGTCAAACGTTTGTTGTCCGTTCAAAAATTCTGGCCGCTATCCGCCAGTTCATGGTCGCGCGCGGCTTTATGGAAGTAGAAACCCCGATGATGCAGGTAATTCCAGGTGGGGCATCTGCTCGCCCGTTTATTACCCATCATAATGCTCTGGATTTAGATATGTATCTGCGTATCGCGCCGGAGCTGTATCTGAAACGTCTGGTTGTAGGTGGTTTTGAACGGGTATTCGAAATCAACCGTAACTTCCGTAATGAAGGTATTTCTGTTCGTCATAACCCTGAGTTCACGATGATGGAACTCTACATGGCGTATGCGGATTACCACGATTTGATTGAACTGACAGAGTCACTGTTCCGCACCCTGGCACAAGAGGTACTGGGTACCACTAAAGTCACTTATGGCGAGCATGTGTTTGATTTCGGCAAACCGTTTGAAAAACTCACCATGCGTGAAGCAATCAAAAAATATCGTCCAGAAACTGAGATGGCCGACCTGGATAATTTTGATGCCGCTAAAGCATTAGCTGAATCTATCGGTATTACAGTAGAGAAAAGCTGGGGGCTGGGACGTATTGTCACCGAAATCTTTGATGAAGTTGCAGAAGCACATCTGATTCAGCCAACCTTTATTACTGAGTATCCGGCAGAAGTGTCACCGCTGGCGCGCCGTAATGATGTTAACCCGGAAATCACCGACCGTTTTGAATTCTTCATCGGTGGTCGTGAAATCGGTAATGGTTTTAGCGAATTAAACGACGCAGAAGATCAGGCTGAACGTTTCCAGGAACAGGTTAACGCCAAAGCTGCAGGTGACGACGAAGCGATGTTCTACGACGAAGATTACGTGACTGCGTTGGAATATGGTCTGCCGCCAACCGCAGGTCTGGGAATTGGTATCGACCGAATGATTATGCTGTTTACTAACAGTCATACTATTCGTGACGTTATTCTCTTCCCGGCGATGCGTCCACAGAAATAAGTTTCACTTTAATGAACGAAGCAGCCAGGCGACTGCTTCGTTCGTCGTTCCGCAAATCAATTTTTGAGGAGAGACGCTTCGTTTCAAGATAACCAGCGGATCCACTCAACCACAGCTCCTAAAAGAGAGAAAAAAGTAATGCCACAGGCAGACTCATTGGCCAGGTTATTCCTACCAGGAATGCACTAAGTAAACGAATATGTGTTTTCTCATGTGAGATAAACCAGATAATGACAAAGGATATGTTCACACCAATCACATAAAAAATTAATATTTTAGAGAATAGTGTCATTTTTTATGTTCTTCTTATCCTTCCTGGCTACTTGTAAAACTGACGGAAATAGTCATCAACTATCATAATGTTGAGGTCAAAATCAATATCTGGCAAGTCTAAGCATTTGATCCTGATTAAATCTTCAATTTCACTTGCGGCTAATGATGTCGTTATTGCGAAAGAATTCTCATTCAATTGTCGTGGTATTCCATATTCATCAGCCACTATAGAGGAGAAGTTCATATCATGCATCAATGATCTTAACCTTAAGAAAACTGAGGAATAAGATGATGGATAATCAAAAGAAACGACATAAGTATTGAACTTTTTTTTACCTTCCATAATAAGACTCCTATCAATATTAAATGCCCTGGGGATGCAAAGTTTATTAACCCCGATTGATGATTCTCATATAGGAGATATTCTTTTTTTTTTGCTCACTAAAGGGGATGACTTGGGACAAGAAAAAGCTCTCTCTGACCATTCTTTGTGCATCCCCCGACCCTTCAGATACTCCCCTGCATCGCATTACGCAGAGCATGAAAAATATCGTTACTCATCAACTGCGAATATCATCATACTCACGCATTTTATCAAATTCGTGTTTCGCAAATGGGCACAGTGGGATAATTTTTCGTTTTTCCCGGCGCATTTTTTCCACGACTTTCGCAACCAACTGTTTACCAATCCCTTGCCCTTTCAGGCTTTCATCAACATCGGTATGTTCGATAATCGCTAAATTCTCTCCAGTCGGCACAAAGACAATTTCAGCGATTTGCTTACCCTGCTCGTCATTGATGTAAAATTTATTGTGGCCTTCACGTATTTCCATTTTCCCCTCGCTTATTTATGACGGTATTTCAGCGCGCCGCTCGGGCACGTATCAATCACTTTCACTACAGTGGCGACGTCCACTTCATCCGGCATGATCCACGGCTTACGTTTGAGATTAAATAACTTGCCGTTGCCACGTACGCAATTGCCAGAATGCTGACATATTGCAGTGTTGAACCAGACATCGATCTTTTCGCCGGTATAGCAGCGATAACCACCGTCCAGTAGATCCTGATCCATGACCTTCCCTCTCTCATCAGTATGGTTTTCGCAATAAGCATAGCCCGGAATCTTCATACAGCACCGGCAGTTTCAGTTTCCAGAGTCTCTCCCCCTATATAGCCAATTATTCTTACTCCCTTTGAATTACCTGCCTCATCAGAGATAATGCTTAAGAAATTTGTCACACAAGGAAGCTGATGAGACATCCATTGCCCTACCGCAAGTTACGCAAACGTCCGATGAAATTGAGTACCACAGTGATCTTAATGGTCAGCGCGGTGCTGTTCTCGGTGCTGTTGGTGGTGCATCTGATTTACTTCTCGCAAATCAGTAATATGACGCGTGACGGACTGGCCAACAAGGCGCTGGCGGTAGCGCGTACCCTTGCCGATTCGCCGGAAATCCGTCAGGGCTTGCAGAAAAAACCGCAGGAGAGCGGGATCCAGGCCATCGCGGAAGCCGTGCGCAAACGTAACGATCTGCTGTTTATTGTCGTTACCGATATGCAAAGTCTTCGCTACTCGCATCCTGAAGCCCAACGTATTGGTCAGCCATTTAAAGGTGATGACATCCTTAAAGCGCTGAATGGCGAAGAAAATGTCGCTATCAATCGCGGTTTTCTGGCGCAGGCTTTACGCGTATTTACCCCCATCTATGATGAGAATAATAAACAGATTGGCGTGGTGGCGATCGGCCTTGAGTTAAGCCGCGTGACCCAACAGATCAATGACAGTCGCTGGAGCATTATCTGGTCGGTGTTATTTGGCATGCTGGTCGGCCTCATCGGCACCTGTATTCTGGTTAAGGTGCTGAAAAAAATCCTTTTCGGCCTGGAACCCTACGAAATATCCACGCTGTTTGAGCAACGCCAGGCCATGTTGCAGTCTATCAAAGAAGGCGTCGTTGCCGTGGACGATCGCGGCGAAGTCACGCTGATCAACGATGCCGCACAAGAATTGCTGAATTACCGTAAGTCGCAGGACGATGAGAAACTGTCGACGCTAAGCCACTCGTGGTCACAGGTAGTAGATGTCTCGGAAGTGTTACGCGACGGTACGCCGCGCCGCGACGAAGAGATTACCGTCAAAGATCGGCTATTACTGATCAACACCGTTCCGGTGCGCAGTAATGGCGTTATCATCGGTGCCATTTCAACCTTCAGGGATAAAACTGAAGTACGTAAACTGATGCAGCGACTGGATGGTCTGGTCAACTATGCTGACGCACTTCGTGAACGATCCCACGAATTTATGAATAAATTGCACGTGATTCTCGGATTATTGCATCTGAAGAGTTATAAGCAGTTGGAAGATTACATTCTCAAAACAGCCAATAACTATCAGGAAGAGATTGGCTCTCTGTTGGGCAAGATCAAATCGCCGGTTATCGCTGGTTTTTTAATCAGCAAGATTAACCGCGCGACCGATTTAGGCCATACGCTGATTTTAAACAGCGAAAGCCAGTTGCCCGACAGCGGCAGTGAAGACCAGGTCGCGACGCTGATTACCACGTTGGGAAATCTGATAGAAAACGCGCTGGAGGCATTAGGGCCGGAAGCTGGAGGCGAAATCAGCGTAACATTGCACTACCGTCACGGCTGGCTGCACTGTGAAGTTAACGATGATGGACCGGGGATCGCACCCGACAAAATCGATCACATTTTTGACAAAGGCGTCTCGACAAAAGGAAGCGAACGAGGCGTCGGTTTAGCTCTTGTCAAACAACAGGTAGAAAATCTCGACGGCAGTATCGCCGTAGAATCGGAACCCGGGATTTTCACACAATTTTTTGTCCAGATACCCTGGGACGGGGAGAAGTCGAGCAAATGATCAATGTATTAATTATCGATGACGACGCAATGGTGGCGGAGCTGAATCGCCGATACGTGGCGCAGATCCCGGGCTTTCAATGCTGCGGAACGGCCTCGACACTGGAAAAAGCCAAAGAGATAATTTTCAACAGCGACACGTCTATTGACCTGATATTGCTCGATATCTATATGCAGAAGGAGAACGGGCTCGATTTACTTCCGGTACTGCATAACGCTCGCTGCAAAAGCGATGTGATAGTCATCTCTTCCGCCGCCGATGCCGCGACGATTAAAGATTCGCTGCATTACGGCGTTGTTGATTACCTGATAAAACCCTTCCAGGCATCACGCTTTGAAGAGGCACTCACCGGCTGGCGACAAAAGAAAATGGCGCTGGAAAAACATCAGTATTATGACCAGGCCGAGCTGGATCAGCTAATCCACGGCAGCAGCGCCAACGAGCAGGATCCTCGTCGCTTGCCAAAAGGCTTAACGCCGCAGACGTTACGCACGCTGTGCCAGTGGATTGACGCGCATCAGGACTATGAGTTTTCAACCGACGAGTTGGCCAACGAGGTGAACATCTCGCGCGTTTCCTGCCGCAAGTACCTGATCTGGCTGGTCAACTGCCACATCTTATTTACCAGCATCCATTATGGCGTCACGGGTCGTCCGGTTTACCGTTACCGTATTCAAGCGGAACATTACTCATTACTGAAACAATATTGCCAATAACGCACCATTGGTTATCCGCAAGTAACAATTATTGCAGTAATGCAAAAGAGCACTGGCACAAGTTACATCGTCCATCAGTAAAACTTGTGCCAGATCAAATATAATTATCCCCTTCTCATTTCATCGATTTAATATTCTTTAGGATAAATAGTGTTTTTAATTTCAAAACGCTAACAAAAGTTAATTAACTATTATGTCACCCGCATTATGTGTATTTTTACCCATAAATGGGTAGATCAGAATAATCTATAACCGTCATTAGAACAAAAAATATACCAATAAATATCAATAAGATAGTAGAAAACAAACTATTAACATCTGCGCAGCACAAACTATAACCCCATCGCCAGAGAGTATTTTTCTCTGAAAAAGTCGCTTATCACAGTGTATTAATTTATTGCTGCCTGAATCAGCCAATATTCACTGTGAAGTAATTACTCAGGCCAGTAACGACCAAAAGGATATTAGTCAGGCTCTGAAAAAAGTTCATACAAACAGAACGAGACTGCGTTCTATTCAGTAGAAATTTAAATGGGATTATCGCGAGGGTTCACAAATGTTATTTACTATCCAACTTATCATAATATTGATATGTCTGTTCTATGGCGCCAGAAAGGGCGGTATCGCGCTAGGTTTATTAGGCGGTATCGGCCTCGTCATTCTGGTATTCGTCTTCCATCTTCAGCCAGGTAAACCACCGGTTGATGTTATGCTGGTTATCATCGCGGTGGTGGCGGCATCGGCCACGTTGCAAGCCTCGGGCGGCCTTGACGTCATGCTGCAAATTGCCGAGAAACTGCTGCGCCGCAATCCGAAATATGTCTCCATTGTCGCGCCGTTTGTTACCTGTACGCTGACCATTCTTTGCGGTACAGGTCACGTGGTTTACACCATCCTGCCAATCATCTACGACGTGGCAATTAAGAACAATATCCGTCCGGAACGTCCGATGGCGGCAAGTTCTATCGGTGCACAGATGGGGATTATCGCCAGTCCGGTGTCGGTTGCGGTAGTATCACTGGTCGCAATGCTGGGTAACGTTACCTTTGATGGTCGTCACCTTGAGTTCCTCGACCTGCTGGCAATCACCATTCCATCGACGTTACTCGGTATCCTGGCGATTGGTATTTTCAGTTGGTTCCGCGGTAAAGATCTGGATAAAGACGAAGAGTTCCAGAAATTCATCTCCGTACCGGAAAACCGTGAGTACGTTTACGGTGACACCGCGACGCTGCTGGATAAAAAGCTGCCGAAAAGCAACTGGCTGGCAATGTGGATCTTCCTCGGGGCAATTGCCGTGGTCGCACTTCTCGGTGCTGATTCGGACCTGCGTCCGTCCTTCGGCGGCAAACCGCTGTCGATGGTGCTGGTTATTCAGATGTTTATGCTGCTGACCGGGGCGCTGATTATTATCCTGACCAAAACCAATCCCGCGTCTATCTCAAAAAACGAAGTCTTTCGTTCCGGTATGATCGCCATCGTGGCGGTGTACGGTATCGCATGGATGGCAGAAACCATGTTCGGTGCGCATATGTCTGAAATTCAGGGCGTACTGGGCGAAATGGTGAAAGAGTATCCGTGGGCCTATGCCATTGTTCTGCTGCTGGTTTCCAAGTTTGTAAACTCCCAGGCCGCGGCGCTGGCGGCGATTGTTCCTGTCGCACTGGCGATTGGCGTTGACCCGGCTTACATCGTGGCTTCAGCACCGGCTTGCTACGGTTATTACATCCTGCCGACCTATCCAAGCGATCTGGCAGCGATTCAGTTTGACCGTTCCGGCACCACCCACATCGGTCGCTTCGTCATCAACCACAGCTTTATTCTGCCAGGGTTGATTGGCGTGAGCGTATCTTGCGTCTTTGGCTGGATCTTCGCCGCGATGTACGGGTTCTTATAAATGCACTTTGCGTGCCGCCCGTCGCTGTGCGGCACGCCATTTTCGTATAACAAATACAGAGTTACAGGCTGGAAGCTATGTCAAACAAACCATTTATCTACCAGGCGCCTTTCCCGATGGGGAAAGACAATACCGAATACTATCTGCTCACTTCCGATTACGTTAGCGTTGCCGAATTCAATGGCGAAACCATCCTGAAAGTGGAACCAGAAGCCCTGACCCTGCTGGCGCAGCAAGCCTTCCACGACGCCTCTTTCATGCTCCGCCCGGCACACCAGAAACAGGTTGCTTCTATTCTTCACGACCCAGAAGCCAGCGAGAACGATAAATACGTGGCGCTGCAATTCTTGAGAAACTCCGAAATCGCTGCTAAAGGCGTGCTACCGACCTGCCAGGATACCGGCACCGCGATCATTGTTGGTAAAAAAGGTCAGCGCGTATGGACCGGCGGTGGTGATGAAGAAGCGCTGTCGAAAGGCGTCTATAACACCTATATCGAAGATAACCTGCGCTATTCACAGAACGCGCCGCTGGACATGTACAAAGAGGTCAACACTGGCACTAACCTGCCTGCGCAAATCGACCTGTACGCGGTAGATGGCGATGAATATAAATTCCTCTGCGTCGCCAAAGGCGGCGGTTCTGCCAACAAAACGTATCTCTATCAGGAAACTAAAGCCCTGCTGACTCCGGGTAAACTGAAAAACTTCCTCGTCGAGAAAATGCGCACCCTCGGTACCGCTGCCTGCCCGCCGTACCATATCGCGTTTGTGATTGGCGGCACTTCTGCGGAAACCAACCTGAAAACCGTCAAGTTAGCAAGCGCTCACTATTACGATGAACTGCCGACCGAAGGGAACGAACACGGTCAGGCGTTCCGCGATGTCCAGCTGGAACAGGAACTGCTGGAAGAAGCCCAGAAACTCGGCCTCGGCGCGCAATTTGGCGGTAAATATTTTGCTCACGATATCCGCGTAATCCGCCTGCCGCGTCACGGCGCTTCCTGCCCGGTCGGTATGGGCGTTTCCTGTTCCGCTGACCGTAACATCAAAGCGAAAATTAACCGCGAAGGTATCTGGATCGAAAAACTGGAACACAACCCCGGCCAGTACATTCCGGAAGAACTGCGCCAGGCGGGTGAAGGCGAAGCGGTGAAAGTTGACCTCAACCGCCCGATGAAAGAGATCCTCGCCCAGCTTTCGCAATATCCGGTTTCCACTCGTTTGTCGCTCAGCGGCACCATTATCGTGGGTCGAGATATTGCGCACGCCAAGCTGAAAGAGCTGATTGACGCCGGTAAAGAACTGCCGCAGTACATCAAAGATCACCCGATCTACTACGCGGGTCCGGCGAAAACCCCTGCCGGTTATCCATCAGGTTCACTTGGCCCAACCACCGCAGGTCGTATGGACTCCTACGTGGATCTGCTGCAATCCCACGGCGGCAGCATGATCATGCTGGCGAAAGGTAACCGCAGTCAGCAGGTTACCGACGCGTGTCATAAACACGGCGGCTTCTACCTCGGTAGCATCGGTGGTCCGGCGGCGGTACTGGCGCAGCAGAGCATCAAGCATCTGGAATGTGTCGCTTATCCGGAGCTGGGTATGGAAGCTATCTGGAAAATCGAAGTAGAAGATTTCCCGGCGTTTATCCTGGTCGATGACAAAGGCAACGACTTCTTCCAGCAGATCGTCAACAAACAGTGCGCGAACTGCACTAAGTAACCTCTTCGGCCCAGCGCCTGGCAGCATGCTGCCAGGTGATCCCCCTGGGCCACCTCTTTTGCGATTGTAATTTCACGCTTGCTGGTGAATAGTCAGTATTTTCCCTGACTTGCGAACTCATCATGATCCGCACACTCAAGCCGTTAATTCTTAACACCGGCGCGCTGGCGCTCACGTTAATCCTGATTTATACCGGCATTTCGGCCCATGACAAACTCACCTGGTTGATGGAAGTGACACCGGTGATTATCGTCGTGCCGCTACTGCTTGCCACCGCCAGACGTTACCCGTTAACGCCGCTGCTCTATACGCTCATCTTCTTTCACGCCATCATCCTGATGGTCGGCGGGCAGTACACCTATGCGAAAGTCCCCATCGGTTTTGAGGTACAGGAATGGTTAGGGTTGAGCCGTAATCCGTATGACAAGCTGGGGCATTTTTTCCAGGGGCTGGTGCCTGCACTGGTGGCACGAGAAATTCTCGTGCGCGGGATGTACGTGCGCGGACGTAAAATGGTAGCGTTCCAGGTCTGCTGCGTAGCGCTGGCGATAAGCGCCATGTATGAGTTGATCGAGTGGTGGGCGGCGCTGGCGATGGGCCAGGGAGCGGATGATTTTCTCGGTACGCAGGGCGACCAGTGGGACACGCAATCCGATATGTTCTGTGCGTTGCTTGGCGCATTAACGACAGTGATATTGCTCGCTCGTCTTCACTGCCGCCAGTTACGGCGCTATGGCTTAATCACCAGAGCGCCGGAAGCGATTACACCTTAGCGGTGCAACCAGCCAGGTAGCCAGTCGCCGTGAGCGGTAATCAGGTCGTCAACCAGGGCATAAATTTCGTCAATGCCCAGCACGGCGGCGGTGTGCGGGTCCATCATTGCGGCGTGGTAAACACGGTCACGATTTTCGGTGAGAATTGCTTCGGTCAGCAGCGTTTGTACGTTGATGTTGGTTTGCATCAGGGCAGCCAGATGCGAAGGCAGTGCACCAACTTTGGTTGGCTGAATACCATTGGCGTCAACCAGACAGGCCACTTCCACACAGCATCCTTGCGGCAGGTTATCAATCAAACCATCGTTACGGACGTTGCCGTAAATCACACTCGGCTCACCGGTCCAGATAGCGTTCATAATCGTGCTGGCATATTCCCGCGACGGTTTAATATCAATCCGGGAGGCGTTCTTATACTCCTCCAGCTCTTTATGCCAGTTCGCCAACTGTTCAACACAGCGTTTCGGGTACTCATCCAGCGGCACTTTATAACGCTCAATCAAATCCTCACGACCTGGCTTAATAAACCACGGCGTATATTCGGCAAAATGTTCTGACGACTCCGTGACGAAGTAGCCCAGCTTTTTGAACATTTCATAGCGCACAATATTCTGGCAGCGAGTATTACCATGAATATTCGGTTTCGGTGCCTGCCCTGCGTCATACGCTGCCAGCAGTTCCGGGTAGAGATTCACGTAACTGCCGTCTGCGGTTTTGCGCTCCAGCTCCAGGTAGAACGCCATATGGTTGATACCAGCGCAACGATAACGCAGCGTGGACGGATCGATATTCAGGTCGCGGGCCAACTCTTCCGCCGTTCCCTGCACCGAGTGGCACAGCCCCACCTGTTTGATATGCGGATAGCGGGCATACATCGCCCAGGTATTCATCGCCATCGGGTTAACGTAATTGAGCATGGTGGCATCGGGGCAAACTTCCGTCATGTCCTCGCAAATCTGCCACAAGTGCGGAATGGTACGTAGCGCACGCATAATGCCGCCCGGCCCCAGCGTATCGGCAATGGTTTGTTCCAGACCGTGGCGCTTACAGACCTCAAAATCAGTCACCGTGCAGGGTTCATAACCGCCAATCTGAAACGCCACCACCACAAAATCGGCGCCCTGTAAGGCTTCTTTCTGTTCGCTGTGGCAGGTGATTTTGCCGCTGGCCCCTGCTGAATCCATCAGCTTGCGCACCACAATGTGCGACTCTTCCAGCCGTGTGGGATCAATGTCCATCAGAGCGATATGCGCCGTTTTCAGCGCCTCACGGTGAAACACATCACCAAGAATATTTTTAACGAAAACTGTCGAACCAGCGCCGATAAATGTAATTTTGGGTGCAGACATCATTCAGATCTCCAGACTTGCTTGAATGTCTTCATCATGGCAGGCGATACCACAGAAAACTTCCGGCTTCCCCGTCGAGCATTCCCATAAACTCAGATCCTGAGTGAAGCATCAGTAAATCTGAGTTTATGGGAATAAATTAACTGAAAAGCAGAGATTTCGGCCTCCTTATCCCAGGACTGTTCCCGCGTCCCTCTGGGTAGAGGGTGAAAACCGTGCTCCCATTCGCAGTCATCCTCACCCACTCATGTCATAATTCTGATAATCCAGGAAAGAGAGCCATCCATGAATACTGATAACTTTATGTGTAGCAGCGATGAAAAGCAGACCCGCAGCCCGCTATCACTGTACTCAGAATATCAGCGAATGGAGATTGAGTTTCGCGCACCGCATATCATGCCCACCAGCCACTGGCATGGTCAGGTCGAAGTGAATGTGCCTTTCGATGGCGATGTGGAATACCTGATCAACAATGAAAAAGTGAAGATCAACCAGGGGCATATCACACTGTTCTGGGCCTGTACACCGCACCAACTAACAGATACCGGAACCTGTCAGAGCATGGCGATTTTTAATCTGCCGATGCATCTGTTTCTCTCCTGGCCGCTGGATAAAGACCTTATAAACCACGTCACTCACGGTATGGTAATCAAATCACTGGCGACACAGCAGCTTAGTCCGTTTGAAGTGCGTCGCTGGCAGCAGGAACTCAACAGCCCAAACGAGCAAATTCGCCAACTTGCTATTGATGAAATTGGCCTGATGCTCAAGCGATTTAGTCTCTCTGGCTGGGAGCCGATTCTGGTCAATAAAACCTCGCGTACGCACAAAAACAGCGTCTCGCGTCATGCACAGTTTTATGTCAGCCAGATGTTGGGCTTTATTGCAGAAAACTATGATCAAGCGCTAACCATCAACGACGTGGCCGAGCACGTCAAACTTAACGCCAACTATGCGATGGGGATCTTCCAGCGGGTCATGCAATTGACGATGAAACAGTACATTACGGCGATGCGCATCAACCACGTTCGCGCGTTACTGAGCGATACCGATAAAAGTATTCTCGATATTGCCCTGACAGCAGGCTTTCGTTCGAGCAGTCGCTTTTACAGTACGTTCGGCAAATATGTCGGCATGTCGCCGCAAAAATACCGCAAACTTAGCCAACAACACCGCCAGACACTTCCCGGATAAAGATGATATCAGTATCAGCCAAAAAAATAGTTTAGCTGTCGATAATAAGCAGTGAAAACAACTTTAGAAATCAATGTAATTGTTTGTTTATAAAAATAAAAAAAACAAAAGCGACTGTTTTTTACTCGCTTTACAGCCTGAAATACCCAGAAGATACTTGCCCGCAACGAAGATTCCTTCATAACCGGGTAAGCAATGATGAAAGTATTAATTGTTGAAAGCGAGTTTCTCCATCAGGACACCTGGGTCGGTAACGCCGTTGAGCGTCTGGCGAATGCCTTAAGCCAGCAAAATGTCACTGTCATTAAATCAACCTCATTTGATGACGGCTTTGCCATTCTCTCTTCAAATGAGGCCATTGATTGTCTGATGTTCAGCTATCAAATGAAACATCCGGACGAACATCAAAACGTCAGAGAATTGATCGGTAAGCTTCACGAACGCCAGCAAAATGTGCCGGTCTTCCTGTTGGGCGATCGGGAAAAAGCCCTCGCCGCAATGGATCGCGACCTGCTGGAGCTTGTCGATGAATTCGCCTGGATTCTGGAAGATACCGCCGACTTTATCGCCGGACGCGCCGTTGCCGCGATGACCCGCTACCGCCAGCAACTGTTGCCGCCACTGTTCAGCGCGCTGATGAAATATAGCGACATCCACGAGTATTCCTGGGCTGCACCGGGCCACCAGGGCGGCGTTGGCTTCACCAAAACGCCAGCCGGGCGTTTCTACCATGACTATTATGGTGAAAATCTGTTCCGTACCGACATGGGCATCGAAAGAACTTCCCTCGGTTCTTTACTTGACCATACTGGCGCATTTGGCGAAAGTGAAAAATATGCCGCGCGCGTATTTGGCGCCGATCGCTCCTGGTCGGTCGTCGTCGGGACTTCCGGCTCTAACCGCACCATCATGCAGGCTTGCATGACCGATAACGATGTGGTGGTCGTTGACCGTAACTGCCACAAATCCATCGAACAAGGCTTAATGCTGACTGGCGCGAAACCGGTCTACATGGTGCCAAGCCGCAACCGCTACGGCATTATCGGGCCAATCTACCCGCAGGAAATGCAGCCTGAAACTTTACAGAAGAAAATCAGCGAAAGCCCGCTGACCAAAGATAAAGTTGGGCAAAAACCCTCTTACTGCGTGGTCACCAACTGCACCTACGACGGCGTATGCTACAACGCCAAAGAAGCACAGGATCTGCTGGAAAAAACCTCCGATCGTCTGCACTTCGACGAAGCCTGGTACGGCTATGCGCGCTTTAATCCGATCTATGCCGATCACTATGCCATGCGCGGTGAACCTGGCGATCATAACGGCCCAACCGTTTTTGCTACCCACTCCACTCACAAACTGCTGAATGCGCTGTCGCAGGCGTCTTACATTCATGTGCGTGAAGGTCGTGGAGCGATTAACTTCTCCCGCTTTAATCAGGCATACATGATGCATGCCACCACTTCCCCGTTGTATGCCATTTGTGCATCAAACGATGTGGCAGTATCGATGATGGACGGCAACAGCGGCCAGTCTCTGACGCAGGAAGTGATCGACGAAGCGGTTGATTTCCGTCAGGCGATGGCGCGGCTGTATAAAGAGTTCACCGCTGACGGTAGCTGGTTCTTCAAACCGTGGAATAAAGAAGTGGTTACCGACCCGGAAACTGGCAAAACCTATGACTTTGCCGACGCGCCGAGCAAACTGCTGACCACCGTTCAGGACTGCTGGGTAATGCATCCAGGCGAAAGCTGGCACGGCTTCAAAGATATTCCGGACAACTGGAGCATGCTCGACCCGATTAAAGTCAGCATCCTCGCACCGGGGATGGGAGAAGACGGTGAACTGGAAGAAACCGGTGTTCCGGCGGCGCTGGTCACCGCCTGGCTTGGTCGTCACGGCATTGTGCCAACCCGCACCACTGACTTCCAGATTATGTTCCTGTTCTCTATGGGCGTAACCCGTGGGAAATGGGGAACTCTGGTTAACACACTTTGCTCTTTCAAACGCCATTACGACGCTAATACTCCGCTGGCGCAGGTGATGCCGGAACTTGCTGAACAATATCCTGACACTTACGCGAATATGGGTATTCACGATCTGGGTGACAAAATGTTTGCCTGGCTGAAAGAAAACAACCCAGGCGCACGGTTGAACGAAGCCTATTCTGGCCTGCCGGTGGCTGAAATCACCCCGCGTGAAGCCTACAACGCGATTGTCGATAACAACGTCGAACTGGTATCCATTGAAAACCTGCCGGGACGTATTGCGGCGAACTCTGTCATCCCGTATCCGCCAGGAATCCCAATGCTGCTCTCTGGCGAAAACTTCGGCGATAAAAACAGTCCGCAGGTAAGCTATTTACGCTCACTACAATCCTGGGATCATCATTTCCCTGGTTTCGAACACGAAACTGAAGGTACCGAAATTATTGACGGTATTTACCATGTGATGTGTGTGAAAGCGTAACCACTATTCCGCTGAAGGCGTAATTGTTTTAATAACATTACGCCGCCTGGCCTGAGGCCTTTTGAGTATGGCAACGTTTTCATAAAAATTGCTGCAAACAAAAATGCCATACTTTTTGCGCGGTCCCACCCCGCGCTTTTTTTTGCCTGTTATTTACACTTTTTCAGCATGTAAAATTTTTTGTACATGAGAAATTACTATAAAAATTTGTAATATTAGTAAAACACGTTATTTTTATGCATGTTTTGATTCGTCATACAATTATATAACCATTTCCCCGTATCGCTCTTCCTGGCGAAAACGGGTCTTTTATTTGCATTCAGGAGTACATGTATGAGGATTTGCAGCGACCAACCTTGTATTGTTTTATTGACTGAAAAAGATGTCTGGTTAAGGGTGAATGGGAAAGAACCTATAAGCCTGAAGGCTAACCACATGGCGTTATTAAGTTGTGAAAATAATATTATTGATGTCTCCTCACTTAATAACACTTTGGTTGCGCATATTAGTCATAACATCATCAAAGATTACCTCCGTTTTCTGAATAAAGATCTCTCAAAAATACCCGTCTGGCAACGAAGCGCCACCCCAGTCCTGGCCTTACCATGCCTGACACTGGACCTCTTTCGCGTCGCTGCTCAACATAGCATGATGCCCGCTGAAACAGAGTCAGAAAAAGAACGCACTCGTGCATTATTATTCACTGTGCTATCACGCTTTCTCGACAGTAAAAAATTCCTTTCTCTTATGATGTATATGTTACGTAATTGTGTAAGTGATAGCGTTTATCAAATAATTGAAAGCGATATTCATAAAGACTGGAATCTTAGTATGGTAGCCAGCTGTTTATGTCTAAGCCCCAGCCTGTTAAAGAAAAAACTGAAAAGTGAAAACACCAGTTATAGCCAAATAATCACCACCTGCCGTATGCGTTATGCCGTAAATGAATTAATGATGGACGGCAAAAATATCTCACAGGTATCACAATCCTGCGGCTACAACAGCACTTCCTATTTTATATCTGTATTTAAAGACTTCTATGGTATGACGCCTCTCCATTATGTTAGTCAGCACAGAGAACATTCTGTCGCCTGATTTATAACCTGAACGAAGAGCTATATTAATAACAGCATCAGCGATAACCCGGTTGAGGATAATTCAACGCGCGAGTGTAGGCGTATGATATGACGTAATTTATTGTCACGAAGCTCGCCTTCGCAGGAGTTTAATTATGTCTTCGGATGCTGACGCTCACAAAGTGGGCTTAATCCCCGTCACCCTGATGGTGTCGGGGAATATTATGGGGTCAGGGGTTTTTCTGTTACCTGCAAACCTGGCCTCGACAGGCGGGATAGCCATATATGGTTGGTTGGTGACGATTATCGGTGCGCTGGCTTTGTCGATGGTCTACGCCAAAATGTCTTTCCTTGATCCCAGCCCTGGCGGTTCATATGCCTACGCGCGCCGCTGCTTTGGCCCTTTCCTCGGGTATCAAACAAACGTTCTCTACTGGCTGGCCTGCTGGATCGGCAATATTGCTATGGTGGTCATTGGCGTGGGGTATTTAAGCTACTTCTTCCCTATCCTCAAAGATCCGTTGGTATTAACCATCACCTGCGTGGTGGTGCTGTGGATCTTCGTTCTGCTTAATATCGTCGGTCCAAAAATGATCACCCGCGTGCAGGCTGTCGCCACTGTGCTGGCGCTGATCCCCATTGTCGGAATTGCAGTATTCGGCTGGTTCTGGTTCCACAGTGAAACGTATATGGCAGCCTGGAACGTGAGTGGTCAGGGTACTTTCGGTGCGATTCAAAGTACCTTAAACGTCACGTTGTGGTCGTTTATCGGGGTAGAAAGTGCTTCCGTTGCGGCGGGCGTAGTGAAAAACCCGAAACGCAACGTGCCTATCGCCACCATAGGTGGGGTATTGATTGCCGCCGTCTGCTATGTACTCTCGACCACGGCAATTATGGGGATGATCCCTAATGCCGCGCTGCGCGTTTCCGCCTCACCTTTTGGCGATGCAGCGCGGATGGCGCTGGGTGATACCGCTGGGGCCATTGTCTCCTTCTGCGCAGCGGCAGGTTGCTTAGGCTCGCTGGGCGGCTGGACACTACTGGCCGGGCAAACGGCGAAAGCGGCTGCCGATGACGGCCTGTTCCCCCCCATTTTTGCCCGCGTTAACAAAGCGGGTACCCCGGTTGCCGGGTTGATTATCGTTGGTATTCTGATGACTATCTTCCAGTTCAGTAGCATCTCGCCAAACGCCACCAAAGAGTTTGGTCTGGTGTCTTCCGTATCGGTAATCTTTACCCTCGTGCCTTATCTTTACACCTGTGCCGCTTTACTGCTTTTAGGTCACGGTCACTTTGGCAAAGCGCGCCCGGCGTACCTGACCATCACGACTATCGCCTTCCTTTACTGTATCTGGGCGGTGGTCGGTTCTGGCGCACAAGAGGTCATGTGGTCATTCGTCACTCTGATGGTAATCACAGCCATGTATGCGCTGAACTACAACCGGATGCATAAAAACCCCTATCCTTTAGATGCACCGATCAGTAAAGATTAAGTCCCCCCTTAATCCAGCAAACGCATAAGCCAACCTTAAGAACTTAAGGTTGGCTTAACTTTGCTTTGCGAACATATGCGCACTTTGTTCGATGGAAACACCGTGATGTTGAAGCGCCTTCTAAAAAGACCCTCTTTGAATTTACTCGCCTGGCTATTGCTGGCTGCTTTTTATATCTCTATCTGCCTGAATATTGCCTTTTTTAAACAAGTATTGCAGGCGTTACCGCTGGATTCGCTGCATAACGTACTGGTTTTCTTATCAATGCCAGTCGTCGCGTTTAGTGTGATGAATATTGTTCTGACGCTAGGCTCTTTCTTATGGCTTAATCGCCCGCTGGCGTGCCTGTTTATTCTGGTCGGCGCGTCGGCGCAATATTTCATCATGACCTATGGCATCGTCATCGACCGCTCGATGATTGCCAATATTATTGATACCACTCCGGCAGAAAGTTATGCGCTGATGACACCACAAATGTTATTAACGCTGGGGTTAAGCGGCGTACTTGCGGCGCTGATAGCCTGCTGGATTAAAATTAAACCCGCCAACTCGCGCCTGCGCAGCGTTCTTTTCCGTGGGGCTAATATCCTGATTTCTGTGCTGCTGATTCTGCTGGTCGCCGCGCTGTTTTATAAAGACTACGCCTCGCTGTTTCGCAACAACAAACAGCTGGTGAAATCCTTAAGCCCGTCTAACAGCATTGTCGCCAGCTGGTCATGGTATTCCCACCAGCGACTGGCAAATCTGCCGCTGGTGCGCATTGGTGAGGATGCTCACCGCGCCCCGTCAATGCAAAATGAAAAACGTAAAAATCTGACCATTTTGATCGTCGGCGAAACTTCGCGGGCGGAGAACTTCTCGCTCAACGGTTACCCGCGTGAAACTAACCCACGGCTGGCGAAAGATAACGTGGTCTATTTCCCCAATACCGCGTCTTGCGGCACGGCAACGGCAGTTTCAGTGCCATGCATGTTCTCGGATATGCCGCGTGAGCATTACAAGGAAGAACTGGCGCAGCATCAGGAAGGTGTTCTGGATATCATCCAACGGGCGGGCATTAATGTACTGTGGAATGATAACGATGGCGGCTGTAAAGGCGTCTGCGACCGCGTGCCTCACCAGAACGTCACTGCGCTGAACTTGCCTGGTCAGTGCATCAACGGCGAATGCTATGACGAGGTGCTGTTCCACGGGCTGGAAGAGTACATCAATAATCTGCAAGGTGATGGCGTGATTGTCTTACACACCATCGGCAGCCACGGCCCGACCTATTACAACCGCTATCCGCCGCAGTTCAGGAAATTTACCCCCACTTGCGACACCAACGAGATCCAAACCTGCTCGAAAGAACAACTGGTAAACACTTACGACAACACGCTGGTCTACGTCGACTATATTGTTGATAAAGCGATTAATCTGCTGAAAGAACATCAGGATAAATTTACCACCAGCCTGGTTTATCTTTCTGATCACGGTGAATCGTTAGGTGAAAATGGCATCTATCTGCACGGCCTGCCTTATGCCATCGCCCCGGATAGCCAAAAACAGGTGCCAATGCTGCTGTGGCTGTCGGAGGATTATCAAAAGCGGTATCAGGTTGACCAGAACTGCCTGCAAAAACAGGCGCAAACGCAGCACTATTCACAAGACAATTTATTCTCAACGCTGTTGGGATTAACCGGTGTTGAGACGAAGTATTACCAGGCTGCGGATGATATTCTGCAAACTTGCAGGAGAACGACTGAATGAAAATTCTAATTGTTGAAGACGATACACTGTTATTGCAGGGATTGATTCTGGCGGCGCAAACGGAAGGCTACGCCTGTGATGGCGTCACAACCGCACGGATGGCGGAACAAAGCCTGGAAGCTGGTCATTACAGTCTGGTGGTGCTGGATTTAGGTTTACCTGACGAAGACGGGCTGCATTTTCTCGCCCGCATCCGGCAGAAAAAATACACCCTGCCGGTGCTGATCCTCACCGCCCGCGACACTCTGACCGACAAAATCGCCGGGCTGGATGTCGGGGCTGACGACTATCTGGTGAAGCCTTTTGCGCTGGAAGAGTTACACGCCCGCATTCGCGCCCTGCTGCGACGCCATAATAATCAGGGCGAAAGCGAGTTGATTGTTGGCAACCTGACGCTGAATATGGGTCGCCGTCAGGTATGGATGGGCGGTGAAGAACTGATTCTGACGCCGAAAGAATATGCTCTGCTGTCACGGTTGATGCTCAAGGCCGGCAGCCCCGTGCATCGGGAAATTCTCTACAACGACATCTATAACTGGGACAACGAACCCTCGACTAACACCCTGGAAGTGCATATCCACAACCTGCGCGATAAAGTGGGTAAGTCGCGCATCCGTACCGTACGCGGTTTTGGCTATATGCTGGTCGTAAATGAGGAGAACTAATTGAATCTGATGCGTTTTCTGCGTCGTCCAATATCGCTACGCCAGCGGCTAATATTGACCATCGGGGCCATTTTGCTGGTGTTTGAGCTGATCAGCGTCTTCTGGCTATGGCATGAAAGTACCGAGCAGATTCAGCTATTTGAGCAGGCGTTACGCGACAATCGCAACAACGACCGCCACATCATGCGTGAGATCCGCGAAGCGGTTGCCAGCCTGATTGTCCCCGGCGTGTTTATGGTCAGCCTGACGCTATTCATCTGCTATCAGGCGGTACGGCGCATCACCCGTCCGCTGGCGGAGTTGCAAAAAGAGCTGGAAGCGCGTACCGCCGACAACTTAACGCCCATTGCCATTCACAGTGCCACCCTCGAAATCGAATCGGTGGTTTCGGCGTTGAACGATCTGGTATCTCGCCTGACCAGCACGCTGGATAACGAAAGGTTGTTTACCGCTGACGTCGCGCACGAACTGCGAACGCCACTGGCGGGGGTGCGTTTGCATCTGGAACTGCTGGCGAAAACGCATCACATTGATGTAGCGCCGTTAGTGGCGCGGCTTGATCAGATGATGGAGAGCGTCTCCCAGTTGTTACAACTGGCGCGTGCGGGTCAGTCATTTTCATCCGGTAATTATCAGCATGTAAAACTGCTGGAAGATGTGATTCTGCCCTCGTATGACGAGTTAAGCACCATGCTCGACCAGCGCCAGCAAACCTTGCTGTTGCCAGAAAGCGCCGCCGACATCACCGTTCAGGGTGATGCAACCCTGCTGCGGATGTTATTGCGAAACCTGGTAGAAAACGCCCATCGTTACAGCCCACAAGGCAGCAACATTATGATTAAGCTGCAAGAAGATGGCGGTGCGGTAATGGCGGTTGAAGATGAAGGGCCGGGTATTGATGAGAGTAAATGCGGGGAGTTAAGCAAAGCGTTTGTACGAATGGACAGCCGTTATGGCGGAATTGGTCTGGGATTAAGTATTGTCAGCCGCATCACGCAGTTACATCACGGGCAGTTTTTCCTGCAAAACCGGGAAGAAACCTCCGGCACACGTGCCTGGGTACGGCTGAAGAAAGATCAGTACGTGGCAAACCAGATATAGAGAAAGCTGCTGACTACCAGCACGCTGAACACGGTAGTTAAACGTTCATAAATACGGTTTTTCATTGCACTCTCCTCCGTTAACCTGGAGGAGAGTATGCGCGCCAGAGATTAAGTGAACCTTAAGAGTTCGGTTGTAGGCCTGATAAGACAGCGTCGCATCAGGCCATCCATTTCAGATTACTCATCAATACGCGGATGTTGCTGCACCAGGCGAGAACGTTTCGCCTGCAAATCAGCAATCTCGTGGTCAATATCCTCGATTTTTTGCTCAATATTATCGTAATGCTCGACAAGAATTTCCTTCGCTTCCTGTAAATCTGACGCTGCTGGCGTCGCACCTTTCAATGGCTGATTCGCCGTCTCTTTCATGGTTACGCCGGTGATTAAACCAACCACCGCCACGACCATCAGATAATAGGCGGGCATCATCAGATCCTGCGAGCTTTCGACCAGCCAGGCCGCCAGCGTTGGCGTCAGACCGGCAATCAGCACCGAAATATTAAATGCCGCCGCCAGCGCACTGTAACGGATATGCGTCGGGAACATCGCTGGCAACGTTGAGGCCATAACACCCGTAAAGCAGTTAAGGATCACTGCCAGCATCAACAACCCGGCGAAAATCAGGCCGATGATATTACTGTTAATCAGGATGAACGCCGGGATCGCCAGCGCAAACAACGCAACACTACCGAGGATCACAAACGGACGACGGCCAAAACGGTCACTAAGCAGCCCCATCACCGGTTGCACAAACAGCATACCAATCATAATGGCGATAATAATCAGCACTCCGTGGTCTTCGGAGTAGTGCAGGTTATGCGACAAATAACTCGGCATATAGGTCAGCAGCATGTAGTAAGTGACGTTGGTGGCAATCACCAGGCCAATACACGTCAACAAACTGCGCCAGTGTTTGGTGGCAATCTCTTTAAACGAGACTTTCGGACCATCCTGCAGACCTTCCCGGTCGCCCTGCTCCAGTTTCTCAACGTGTTGCTGGAAAGCAGGCGTCTCTTCCAGCGCATGGCGCAAGTAAAGCCCGATAATCCCTAAAGGCAGAGCGATAAAGAACGGAATACGCCAGCCCCAGTCGAGGAAGTTTTCTTCACCGACGATGGTCGAAATTAACACCACCACGCCCGCACCCAGCACAAACCCGGCAATAGAGCCGAAATCCAGCCAACTGCCCATAAAGCCGCGTTTACGGTCAGGGGAGTATTCCGCAACAAATATCGACGCCCCGGTATATTCGCCCCCCACCGAGAATCCTTGCGCCATCTTACAGATCAACAACAGAATCGGTGCCCAAATACCAATAGAGGCATAGGACGGTATTAAGCCAATACAGAACGTACTGATCGACATAATCACAATGGTGATCGCAAGGATCTTCTGGCGACCATATTTATCGCCCAACATACCGAAGAAGAGCCCGCCAAGCGGTCGAATCAGAAAGGGAACGGAGAAGGTGGCAAGTGCAGCAACCATCTGCACGCTGGGGTCAGCCCCCGGGAAAAAGACCTTACCTAACGCGTAGGCAACAAAACCATAAACACCAAAATCGAACCATTCCATTGCATTACCCAGCGATGCTGCGGTTATGGCTTTGCGCAGTTTACCGTCATCAATAATAGTGACGTCACGAAGGGTAATCGGTTTTACTTTTTTCCTTTTCAGCATAGCTTTCCTCGCAGAGTAAGCCCATTTCCGCACACGTCAGGCAAATAACGTGGCGCCCGCAAAAGGGAAGCGGGAATTGCAGGGTGCAATCTCTGTAACAAGCGTAGCGGGTTTACTTACACGTTCCGATTAAGAATTGTACAACCAAACCAGTTGACGCCTGAATTGGGCAGTTAATGACCTTTTTACCCTACCAGCGTTTAAATTTGTGATCAACTTCACATATGAATTTCGTTAAACACTCACCAACGTAACTGATTATTTACACGTGATTTACAGAGAAGATTTCCTCGACCATGGCCTCCACCAGACGTTGTGCTGAACAGAGCCGTGGCATCCCTACCGCGACAGTTTGCCAACGTTGGGTCACCGACCAGCAAACGGGCTGTTTATCTGCATCGGACCACTTACCCAACCAACCTAAAAAGTCAGCATGTTCCCCACCGCTTAGAGCTGTCGATGATGTGAACCACTGGTGGTAATAATGACGAGTAGTCGGTGCTGCGTTGATACTTTCAGCCAGATATTGCGTCGCTTTTACGCGCAAATCACCAAGCAACAACGCTGCCGCTTGCGGACTTCCCAGACGGCAGGCATCGCCAAACGCCCCCCAACGCAGTTCTTCCAGAACGATGAAACAACGTCCAGGCAGCGACCAACTGTCATACGCACCGGCATGCCAGCGAGTAAAAATTTGCTCGCTCTGTTCGCCCGCCTGCACCAGCAACCCTCGTTGCGTTAAGGCTTTTTCCTTCCAGTGACAACGAGCGGAAAACCACTCATATAAAGCGGTAATTTGCTGCTGGAGTTCCGGGAAAGCGGATTGTGGGCGGAGATCCCTTTTTTGCAGTAACGCCAGATATTGTGCGATCTGTGTCAACGCCAGATGACCGGGGTCAAGCATTGCCGCCAGTTTTTCCACCAATGCCAGGCGTAGACTAAGCGGCGCATTTAACATTCCGGCATTCGCCCACGTCTGAAGCTGTGTGCGAGCAAGGATCTCCTGCATCAGTCGTTCACGAAACTGCTGCTGATGGGCTTGCGGATGGCGGGTATCATCGCCCAGCGCCAGATCCACTAAAAAGCGGGGATGAACCGACTCCAGCACGCGACCGGGGCCGTCCAGTAATGTCTTTGTCAATCCTGTTCTGCCGTGAAAAGAGTTTGAATATCATCGCGTAACAACTGAGAGTCCGTATAAATCCAGCCGTGTGTTGTTGCAGTCTGCTGCAATTGCTGCTGCATAATTTTCACCACGGATTCATTTTGCTGTCGCAAAGCCAGACTTTCGCGTAAACGCGTGTGTAATTCCGTCAAACATACAGCGAAATCAGCGAAAAATGTGCTCATTCCTGCCGTGACAGAATCATCGACCTGAACCGCTAAAACTTTAGCCATTTGTTGGCAATAGAGGTCAATTTCTTCGGTTAACGTACGTTGTAGCACACTGCAATCAACGGTCTTCGTCGGGGATTTCTCACTACTCCGTCCCCAGTCTGGTTGATTCAACCAGCGCGAGAAAGTCTCACGTACAACACCTAAACGGGTGACCTGCTCATCCGGTATTTCCTGGAGTGACATTGCATCGCTGAATAGCTGACGAGTATTGAAGTGGGGAACCACGCTGCGAAAAACAGGAAACTCAAATCCAGGGCGAAACCCAGACTCACTCAATGCCACTTTAACCCGTTGTTCAATGGGACGAATAACATCGGTTAGTACCCGGCAAAGGGTGGATTCGAGTTCAGCAAAACGCAGCGTGAAATCCCGGCTGATTTGGGTCTGTGCCGTCTGTAACAGTGTCTCGCAGCGAGTACGAATCTCGCTTAATGGCCACGAATCATGTTGAAACAGCACGGCTAACTGGGCATTCACCTGCTCTTGCTGCTGACGTAAAAAGTCGTTGGCTGATGTCAGGGCCAGCTCTATTTCATGTTGAATCTCACCGCTCACCTGCGTCTGATTGAGTTGCAATAGCTGCAAATTTTCTTCGAGTTGGTGGATATTTTGCCGCAATAGCTCGCAGGCGACAGTCAGGCCGTGGGCGCGAAAATCAAGGTACTCCCGCGCCTGCTGGGCGTAATTCAACAATTTATGCGAGGCAGAACGCAGAGCGTACAACGACGCGTTGGCATACGCGGCATGAAGCAACGCCTGCACCGGCTGTTCAAATAACGAGTCTTCCCACAATTGCTCAACTGCATGGCGAATATGGTCGATATCCTCCAGATCCGCGTTACACCAGCGCCTGCCGAGCGCCGCATGAGCAAAATCCTCCACCCAGCGTTGCTGTTGAGGATCGGGCAACCTGCCGCTGCTGGCTAACTCATGGCGCGCCCGATTCGCCAGATAGCCCCACATCGACGATACCGGAAATATCTGCCCTGGCGTAACACAGCCTTTCATCAACGTCCCGGAAATCAGCGCCCGCACCTGTTCGGCATCGTCGCTGTTACGATCCTGCTGATCGAATTTATTGACCAATACATACAGCGGTACTGACTTGCCGACGGCCATAACCGCCGCGCGCACCTCTTCATCGGAGATCGATTTCAGTTGCGTATAATCCATCACCGCCAGCACCGCAGAAGCGCGCGCCAGCTGCTCATTAAGCATTTTTTGCAGATGTGGTTGCCCGGCTTCGTTTGGCCCGGGAGTATCCAGTAATGTTAACTGCCCCGGATAACTTTCCAGCCCCGCCAGATGGACGAACTCCACTTCAATCACCGGAATATGTTCAATGGCGGCGTAAGCAGAAAAAGGAAAATCAACGTCCAGCGCTTTCGCCATGCGCACCAAATCATTCAAACTTTTCAGACAATGAAAAATAGGCTGGGCGCCCAGGTAATATTTTTCGAAAGCGACGCCATTTTCGATCCGCTGCATAAGTGCACGCATATCTTTATCTATTTCCAGCAGATCGGTCAGATGCTTAATATCGTAATCACGCAGGCGCTGTTGTAATTGTTGGATTAAACGGTCAATTGGCGCGACATGTGAAAAATGCAGCACGGGTTCTTTTTGCCCCGGCGTATGGCGAATAAGCGTTGGCAGCGCAGTCATAGGGCGATTGCGATTAGGAAGAACTTCAGTGCCAACAATGGCATTAATGGTGGTTGATTTCCCTGCTTTCATTGTGCCGACAATCGCCAGCACCATTTCCAGACGGGAAATTTTACGCAGCTCATTATTCAGCATCGCGTGGCGCTCGACGATATTATGCTGACTCCAGGGTAAAGTCAGAGGCGGCGCCACTTCTCCAGGTACAGTGAGAGGCATTTTTTCCAGTAACTGCAACTGTTGTCGGGAAAGCAGTAACAGACGTTCCGCCTCCTGACTTAACTCATATATTGTCTGTGTGCACATGGAAAGTTCTTCCTTAAAGCAAATTTTATTACTTTTATTTAGCCAGATCGTTTTTTAGTTCTGTTTTCGGCTTTTATAATTACTGCGGGAAATAATTTATATTTAATTTGTTGTTTTTATTAGAATGACAAAGTCTCTTCCGACACGTTTAAAAGTCAGAAAGATAAAAAACAATTAAATTAAAAAAAGAACAAGAATAAAGTTAACCTTATCTCAAATAATAAACTGAGGCAAAAAGATTATTTTCTTTTTGCCTTCTCTTTCAAATGAAAACGATCGTCGTCTAAAATCAGCAGTACCCCCGACAAACTCAGGGATTTTGTGTATAATTGCGGCCTTTTTCGGCAATCTGCCGTTTTTTGGCGCTTTTGCCCCGCTGACTTTTGAGGAAATCCACATGTCATTACCACACTGCCCAAAATGCAACTCCGAATACACTTACGAAGATAACGGCATGTACATCTGCCCGGAATGTGCCTACGAATGGAACGACGCAGAACCTGCACAGGAAAGTGACGAGCTGATCGTTAAAGATGCTAACGGCAACCTGCTGGCTGACGGCGACAGCGTTACCATCATTAAAGATCTGAAGGTGAAAGGTAGCTCTTCGATGCTGAAAATTGGCACCAAAGTGAAAAACATCCGCCTGGTTGAAGGCGACCATAACATCGATTGCAAAATCGACGGTTTTGGTCCGATGAAACTGAAATCTGAGTTTGTGAAAAAGAACTGATTGTATTGCTCAATGTAATGTTGGCACATGATCGGTAGATCCGTAGGCCGGATAAGGCGTTTACGCCGCATCCGGCAACGGTGCCGACTGCCTGATGCGACGCTTGCGCGTCTTATCAGGCCTACAAATTCCCGCACCCTCCGTAGGCCGGATAAGGCGTTTATGCCACATCCGGCAACGGTGCCAGATGCCTGATGCGACGCTCGCGCGTCTTATCAGGCCTACAAATTCCCGCACCCTCCGTAGGCCGGATAAGGCGTTTACGCCGCATCCGGCAATAGTGCCAGATGCCTGATGCGACGCTTGCGCGTCTTATCAGGCCTACAAATTCCCGCACCCTCCGTAGGCCGGATAAGGCGTTTATGCCACATCCGGCAACGGTGCCAGATGCCTGATGCGACGCTCGCGCGTCTTATCAGGCCTACAAATTCCCGCACCCTCCGTAGGCCGGATAAGGCGTTTACGCCGCATCCGGCAATAGTGCCAAATGCCTGATGCGACGCTTGCGCGTCTTATCAGGCCTACAAATTCTCGCACCCTCCGTAGGCCGGATAAGGCGTTTATGCCGCATCCGGCAACGGTGCCGACTGCCTGATGCGACGCTCGCGCGTCTTATCATGCCTACAAATTCCCGCACCCTCCGTAGGCCGGATAAGGCGTTTACGCCGCATCCGGCAACGGTGCCGACTGCCTGATGCGACGCTCACGCGTCTTATCAGGCCTACAAATTCCCGCACCCTCCGTAGGCCGGATAAGGCGTTTACGCCGCATCCGGCAACGGTGCCAGATGCCTGATGCGACGCTCGCGCGTCTTATCAGGCTTCCCTCTCATCTGTACAAATTTCGAACTACACTTAACTGGCTTCTCTTAACTGAGGTCACCATCATGCCGTTAAGTCCCTACCTCTCTTTTGCCGGTAACTGTGCCGACGCAATTGCTTATTATCAACGCACATTGGGCGCGGAACTGCTCTATAAAATCAGCTTCGGCGAAATGCCGAAATCAGCGCAGGACAGCGCCGAAGGCTGCCCTTCCGGGATGCAATTTCCCGATACCGCCATCGCCCATGCTAACGTGCGTATTGCCGGAAGCGATATCATGATGAGCGATGCCATGCCGTCAGGAAAAGCCAGCTACTCCGGCTTTACACTGGTACTCGATTCGCAACAGGTCGAAGAAGGAAAACGCTGGTTTGATAACCTTGCAGCTAACGGAAAAATCGAAATGGACTGGCAGGAAACTTTCTGGGCGCATGGCTTCGGCAAAGTCACCGATAAATTTGGCGTGCCGTGGATGATTAATGTCGTTAAACAACAACCAGCGCAATAACCCGCCGGGAGGCCCGCCCTCCCGCACTGTCATCGAATTCCCGTTAACTCTTCATCTGTTAGTCACTTTTAATTAACCAAATCGTCACAATGATCCGCCACGATGGAGCCACTTTTTTAGGGAGGCTGCATCATGCAAACGATTATCCGTGTCGAGAAGCTCGCCAAAACCTTCAATCAGCATCAGGCGCTGCACGCGGTTGATCTGAACATTCATCATGGTGAAATGGTGGCTCTGCTTGGGCCGTCGGGTTCCGGCAAATCCACCCTTTTACGTCACTTAAGCGGTTTGATTACCGGCGATAAATCTGTCGGTAGCCATATCGAGCTGCTGGGCCGCACTGTCCAGCGCGAAGGCCGTCTGGCGCGCGATATCCGCAAAAGCCGCGCCCATACCGGCTACATCTTCCAACAATTCAACCTGGTGAATCGCCTGAGCGTACTGGAGAACGTGCTGATTGGCGCGCTCGGCAGCACGCCGTTCTGGCGCACCTGTTTTAGCTGGTTCACCGGCGAGCAGAAACAGCGCGCGTTACAGGCGCTGACCCGCGTTGGCATGGTGCACTTTGCTCATCAGCGCGTTTCCACCCTCTCCGGCGGCCAGCAGCAACGTGTGGCGATTGCCCGTGCGCTGATGCAGCAGGCGAAGGTAATTCTGGCGGACGAACCGATCGCCTCGCTGGACCCGGAATCAGCGCGCATCGTGATGGACACCCTGCGCGACATCAACCAGAACGACGGCATCACCGTGGTCGTCACGCTGCATCAGGTGGATTACGCCCTGCGCTACTGCGAACGCATCGTCGCCCTGCGCCAGGGGCACGTCTTCTACGACGGCAGCAGCCAACAGTTTGATAACGAACGTTTTGACCATCTCTACTGCAGCATTAATCGCATCGAAGAGAACGCGAAAGCTGCCTGACATCCCCATCATTGAGGAAAACGAATGAACGCTAAGATAATTGCCTCGCTGGCCTTCACCAGCATGTTCAGCCTCAGCACCCTGTTAAGCCCGGCGCACGCCGAAGAGCAGGAAAAGGCGCTGAATTTCGGCATTATTTCAACGGAATCACAGCAAAACCTGAAACCGCAATGGACGCCATTCTTACAGGATATGGAGAAGAAGCTGGGCGTGAAGGTCAACGCCTTCTTTGCCCCAGATTACGCAGGCATTATCCAGGGAATGCGCTTCAACAAAGTGGATATCGCCTGGTACGGCAACCTGTCGGCAATGGAAGCGGTGGATCGCGCCAACGGTCAGGTCTTCGCCCAGACGGTCGCGGCGGATGGATCGCCGGGTTACTGGAGCGTATTGATCGTCAACAAAGATAGCCCGATCAACAACCTGAACGATCTGCTGGCGAAGCGTAAAGATCTCACCTTCGGCAATGGCGATCCTAACTCCACCTCTGGCTTCCTCGTCCCCGGTTACTACGTCTTTGCCAAAAACAATATCTCCGCCAGCGACTTCAAGCGCACCGTCAACGCCGGACATGAAACCAACGCGCTGGCCGTCGCCAACAAACAGGTGGATGTGGCGACCAACAACACCGAAAACCTCGACAAGCTGAAAACCTCCGCACCGGAGAAGCTGAAAGAACTGAAAGTGATCTGGAAATCGCCGCTGATCCCAGGCGATCCGATCGTCTGGCGCAAAAATCTTTCCGAAACCACCAAAGACAAGATCTACGACTTCTTTATGAATTACGGCAAAACGCCGGAAGAGAAAGCGGTGCTGGAGCGCCTGGGCTGGGCGCCGTTCCGCGCTTCCAGCGACCTGCAACTGGTACCGATTCGCCAGCTCGCGCTGTTTAAAGAGATGCAGGGCGTTAAGGGCAATAAAGGACTGAATGAGCAGGACAAGCTGGCGAAAACCACCGCCATTCAGGCACAGCTGGATGACCTGGACCGACTGAACAACGCGTTAAGCGCGATGAGTTCGGTGAGTAAAGCGGTGCAGTAAATCGTAAGTCGGATAAGACGCCCCGGCGTCGCATCCGACAATGTGCAGACGTTGATGCCGGATGCGGTGCAAGCACCTTATCTGGCCTACAAACCGGAGCCAAACATGCAAACCATCACCATCGCCCCACCCAAGCGAAGCTGGTTCTCGCTTCTGAGCTGGGCCGTTGTTCTCGCCGTGCTGGTCGTCTCGTGGCAGGGCGCGGAAATGGCCCCGCTCACGCTGATTAAAGATGGCGGCAACATGGCGACGTTCGCCGCCGACTTCTTCCCGCCCGATTTCAGCCAGTGGCAGGATTACCTCACCGAAATGGCCGTCACGCTGCAAATCGCCGTCTGGGGCACCGCGCTGGCAGTGGTTCTCTCCATCCCCTTCGGTCTGATGAGCGCCGAAAACCTGGTGCCGTGGTGGGTTTACCAGCCCGTACGTCGCCTGATGGACGCCTGCCGCGCCATTAACGAAATGGTCTTCGCCATGCTGTTCGTGGTCGCCGTCGGCCTCGGTCCGTTCGCTGGCGTGCTGGCGCTGTTTATCCACACCACCGGCGTGCTCTCCAAACTGCTTTCCGAAGCAGTGGAAGCGATTGAACCCGGCCCGGTGGAAGGCATTCGCGCCACCGGCGCCAACAAGCTCGAAGAGATCCTCTACGGTGTGCTGCCGCAGGTGATGCCGCTGCTAATTTCCTACTCCCTCTATCGCTTCGAATCCAACGTCCGCTCGGCGACCGTCGTCGGCATGGTCGGCGCGGGCGGGATCGGCGTCACGCTGTGGGAAGCGATTCGCGGTTTCCAGTTCCAGCAAACCTGCGCCCTGATGGTGCTGATTATCGTCACGGTCAGCCTGCTGGATTTCCTCTCTCAACGGTTGCGTAAGCACTTTATCTGATAAGCGAGGCATTGATAGCTATGCACTTGTCTACACATCCGACCAGCTACCCAACACGCTATCAGGAGATAGCCGCAAAACTTGAGCAGGAGCTTCGTCAACACTATCGCTGCGGCGACTATCTTCCCGCCGAGCAGCAACTGGCGGCGCGCTTTGAGGTGAATCGCCACACCCTGCGCCGCGCCATCGACCAACTGGTGGAAAAAGGCTGGGTACAGCGCCGTCAGGGCGTCGGCGTGCTGGTGCTGATGCGCCCGTTCGATTACCCACTCAACGCCCAGGCGCGTTTTAGCCAGAACCTGCTGGATCAGGGCTGCCATCCCACCAGCGAAAAACTGCTGTCGGTATTGCGCCCCGCGTCCGGTCACGTCGCTGACGCGCTGGGGATAACCGAGGGGGAGAACGTCATCCACCTGCGCACCCTGCGTCGGGTCAACGGCGTCGCGCTCTGTTTGATCGACCACTACTTCGCGGACCTCACCCTCTGGTCGACGCTGCAACGCTTCGACAGCGGCTCGCTGCACGATTTTCTGCGCGAGCAAACGGGGATTGCGCTGCGCCGCAGCCAGACGCGGATCAGCGCCCGCCGCGCCCAGGCCAAAGAGTGCCAGCGTCTTGAAATCCCGAATATGTCGCCGCTGTTGTGCGTGCGCACCCTTAACCACCGTGACGGTGAAAGCAGCCCGGCGGAGTACTCCGTCAGCCTGACGCGCGCCGACATGATTGAATTCACTATGGAGCACTGAATGCACGCAGATACCGCGACCCGCCAGCACTGGATGTCCGTGCTGGCGCACAGCCAACCGGCTGAACTGGCAGCCCGCCTGAACGCGCTGAACATCACCGCCGACTATGACGTTATCCGCGCCGCCGAAACTGGCCTGGTGCAGATTCAGGCGCGGATGGGCGGCACCGGCGAACGCTTTTTTGCTGGCGACGCCACGCTCACCCGCGCCGCCGTACGCCTGACTGACGGCACGCTCGGCTACAGCTGGGTGCTGGGGCGTGATAAACAGCATGCCGAACGCTGCGCGCTGATTGACGCGCTGATGCAGCAATCTCGCCACTTTCAAAACTTATCAGAAACCCTTATTGCCCCGCTGGATGCTGACCGTATGGCACGCATTGCCGCACGCCAGGCCGAAGTGAACGCCAGCCGGGTCGACTTCTTTACGATGGTTCGCGGAGACAACGCATGACACTGGAAACCGCTTTTATGCTTCCCGTGCAGGATGCCCAGCACAGTTTTCGTCGCCTGTTAAAGGCCATGAGCGAGCCGGGCGTGATTGTCGCCCTGCATCAGCTCAAACGCGGCTGGCAGCCGCTGAATATCGCCACCACCAGCGTGCTGCTCACGCTGGCCGATAACGACACGCCGGTGTGGCTTTCCCAGCCATTAAGTAACGATATCGTCAACCAGAGCCTGCGTTTTCATACCAACGCGCCGCTGGTCAATCAACCGGAACAGGCGACCTTCGCGGTGACGGATGAGGCGATTTCCAGCGAACAGCTCAACGCTCTTTCCAGCGGCACCGCCGTTGCGCCAGAAGCGGGCGCGACGCTGATTTTACAGGTCGCCAGCCTGAGCGGCGGGCGCATGTTGCGTCTCACCGGCGCGGGTATTGCCGAAGAACGAATGATCGCCCCGCAGCTACCGGAGTGCATTCTGCACGAACTCACCGAGCGCCCGCACCCGTTTCCGCTCGGCATCGACCTGATCCTGACCTGCGGCGAGCGCCTGCTGGCTATTCCGCGAACCACTCATGTGGAGGTGTGCTGATGTACGTTGCCGTGAAAGGGGGCGAAAAGGCGATCGACGCCGCCCACGCCCTGCAAGAAAGCCGACGCCGGGGCGATACCGATTTGCCCGAACTGAGCGTCGCCCAGATTGAACAGCAGCTTAACCTCGCGGTAGATCGCGTGATGACCGAAGGCGGCATTGCCGACCGCGAACTGGCGGCGCTGGCGCTGAAACAGGCCAGCGGCGATAACGTTGAAGCGATTTTCCTGCTGCGCGCCTACCGCACGACGCTGGCAAAGCTGGCGGTGAGCGAGCCGCTCGACACCACCGGGATGCGCCTCGAACGCCGTATTTCGGCGGTTTATAAAGACATTCCCGGCGGCCAGCTGCTTGGCCCAACCTACGACTACACCCATCGCCTGCTCGATTTCACCCTGCTGGCAAACGGCGAAGCGCCAACGCTGACCACCGCCGACAGCGAACAACAGCCGTCGCCGCACGTTTTCAGCCTGCTGGCGCGTCAGGGGCTGGCGAAGTTTGAAGAAGATAGCGGCGCACAGCCGGATGACATCACCCGCACGCCGCCGGTTTACCCCTGCTCACGCTCTTCCCGTTTGCAGCAGTTAATGCGCGGAGACGAAGGCTATTTGCTGGCGCTGGCCTACTCCACCCAGCGTGGTTACGGACGCAATCATCCGTTCGCAGGCGAGATCCGCAGCGGCTATATCGACGTGTCGATTGTGCCGGAAGAGCTGGGATTTGCGGTGAACGTCGGCGAACTGCTGATGACCGAATGTGAAATGGTCAACGGTTTTATCGATCCGCCAGATGAGCCGCCTCACTTCACGCGCGGCTACGGGCTGGTGTTCGGTATGAGCGAGCGCAAAGCGATGGCGATGGCGCTGGTTGACCGCGCTCTGCAAGCCCCGGAATACGGCGAGCACCCCACAGGCCCGGCGCAGGATGAAGAGTTTGTGCTGGCACATGCCGACAACGTCGAAGCCGCAGGCTTTGTCTCGCACCTCAAACTCCCGCACTACGTCGATTTCCAGGCCGAACTGGAGCTACTCAAACGTCTGCAACAGGAGCAGAACCATGGCTAATCTGAGCGGCTACAACTTTGCGTACCTCGACGAGCAGACCAAACGCATGATCCGCCGCGCCATCTTAAAAGCGGTGGCGATCCCCGGTTATCAGGTGCCGTTTGGCGGGCGCGAGATGCCGATGCCGTACGGTTGGGGAACCGGCGGCATACAGCTCACCGCCAGCGTGATTGGTGAAAGCGACGTGTTGAAGGTAATTGACCAGGGCGCGGATGACACCACCAACGCCGTGTCGATTCGCAACTTCTTTAAGCGCGTGACCGGGGTGAACACCACCGAACGCACGGATGATGCGACGCTTATCCAAACGCGCCACCGCATCCCCGAAACGCCGCTGACCGAAGATCAGATCATTATCTTCCAGGTGCCGATCCCGGAACCGCTACGCTTCATTGAGCCGCGCGAAACGGAGACCCGCACCATGCACGCGCTGGAGGAGTATGGCGTGATGCAGGTGAAGCTGTATGAAGATATCGCCCGCTTCGGTCATATCGCCACCACCTATGCCTATCCAGTGAAAGTGAACGGACGCTACGTGATGGACCCGTCGCCGATCCCGAAATTCGATAACCCAAAAATGGACATGATGCCCGCCCTGCAACTGTTCGGCGCGGGGCGTGAGAAGCGCATCTATGCGGTGCCGCCGTTTACCCGCGTGGAAAGCCTCGATTTCGACGATCACCCGTTCACCGTCCAGCAGTGGGATGAGCCGTGCGCCATCTGCGGATCGACCCACAGCTATCTTGATGAAGTGGTGCTGGATGACGCCGGAAACCGCATGTTTGTCTGCTCCGATACCGATTATTGCCGCCAACAGAGCGAGGCGAAAAGCCAATGAATCAACCGTTACTTTCGGTCAATAACCTGACCCACCTTTACGCGCCGGGCAAAGGCTTTAGCGATGTCTCTTTTGATTTATGGCCGGGGGAAGTGCTGGGCATTGTCGGGGAATCCGGCTCCGGGAAGACCACGCTGCTGAAATCGATTTCCGCTCGCCTGACGCCGCAGCAGGGGGAGATTCACTATGAAAACCGTTCCCTCTATGGCATGAGCGAGGCCGACCGCCGTCGCCTGCTGCGCACCGAATGGGGCGTGGTGCATCAGCATCCGCTCGACGGCCTGCGCCGCCAGGTCTCGGCAGGCGGCAATATCGGCGAGCGGCTGATGGCAACCGGGGCGCGTCATTACGGCGACATTCGCGCCACCGCGCAGAAATGGCTGGAAGAGGTGGAGATTCCCGCTAACCGGATCGACGACCTGCCGACCACCTTTTCCGGCGGCATGCAGCAACGTTTGCAGATCGCCCGCAACCTGGTGACGCATCCGAAGCTGGTGTTTATGGACGAGCCAACCGGCGGGCTGGATGTGTCGGTACAGGCACGCCTGCTCGATCTGCTGCGCGGTCTGGTGGTGGAGCTGAATCTGGCAGTGGTAATTGTCACCCACGATCTGGGCGTCGCCCGCCTGCTGGCGGACCGTTTGCTGGTGATGAAGCAAGGGAAAGTGGTGGAGAGTGGGTTAACCGACCGGGTGCTCGACGACCCGCACCATCCGTATACCCAGTTGCTGGTGTCATCGGTTTTGCAGAATTGAGCTGGTGCCGGATGCGGCGTAAACGCCTTATCCGGCCTACAAATGCGCTCCCCGTAGGTCGGATAAGACGCATCAGCGTCGCATCCGACACCCGAACCACGAGGCGAAAAATGATTAACGTACAAAACGTCAGTAAAACCTTCATCCTGCACCAGCAAAACGGCGTGCGCCTGCCTGTATTACAAGGCGCCTCACTCACCGTCAACGCCGGCGAATGCGTGGTACTCCACGGCCATTCCGGCAGTGGAAAATCAACTCTGCTACGCTCGCTGTATGCCAACTATCTACCCGACGAAGGGCAAATCCAGATCAAACACGGTGATGAATGGGTCGACCTGGTCACCGCGCCAGCGCGCAAAGTGGTGGAGATCCGCAAAACCACTGTCGGCTGGGTAAGCCAGTTTCTGCGCGTCATCCCACGTATTTCGGCACTGGAAGTGGTGATGCAGCCGCTGCTCGATACCGGCGTACCGCGTGAAGCCTGCGCCGCTAAAGCCGCGCGTCTCCTCACCCGCCTGAACGTGCCTGAACGCCTGTGGCACCTGGCGCCATCGACCTTCTCCGGCGGCGAACAACAGCGCGTCAACATCGCCCGCGGCTTTATCGTCGACTACCCCATTCTGCTACTCGACGAACCTACCGCCTCGCTGGACGCCAAAAACAGCGCCGCCGTAGTCGAGCTGATCCGCGAAGCCAAAGCCCGTGGCGCAGCCATCGTCGGCATCTTCCATGACGAAGCCGTACGTAATGACGTCGCCGACCGCCTGCACCCAATGGGAGCCTCTTCATGATTATCAATAACGTTAAGCTGGTGCTGGAAAACGAAGTGGTGCACGGTTCGCTGGAAGTACAGGACGGCGAAATCCGTGCCTTTGCCGAAAGCCAGAGCCGCCTGCCGGACGCGATGGACGGCGAAGGCGGCTGGCTGCTGCCGGGGCTGATTGAGCTGCATACCGATAACCTCGATAAATTCTTCACCCCGCGCCCGAAAGTTGACTGGCCCGCCCATTCCGCGATGAGCAGCCACGATGCGCTGATGGTGGCGAGCGGCATCACCACCGTGCTGGACGCCGTGGCGATTGGTGATGTGCGCGACGGCGGCGATCGGCTGGAGAATCTGGAGAAGATGATCAACGCCATCGAAGAGACGCAGAAACGCGGTGTCAACCGCGCCGAGCACCGTCTGCACCTGCGCTGCGAACTGCCGCACCACACTACGCTGCCGCTGTTTGAAAAACTGGTGCAGCGCGAGCCGGTGACGCTGGTATCGCTGATGGACCACTCACCGGGCCAGCGCCAGTTCGCCAATCGCGAGAAGTATCGCGAGTATTATCAGGGCAAATACTCGCTCACTGATGCGCAGATGCAGCAGTATGAAGAGGAACAGCTGGCGCTTGCCGCACGCTGGTCGCAGCCGAATCGCGAATCCATCGCCGCCCTGTGCCGCGCGCGACAAATTGCGCTCGCCAGCCATGATGACGCCACGCACGCACACGTTGCCGAATCCCACCAGCTTGGCAGCGTGATCGCCGAATTTCCCACCACGTTTGAAGCGGCGGAAGCCTCGCGCAAGCACGGCATGAACGTGCTGATGGGCGCGCCGAATATCGTGCGCGGCGGTTCGCACTCCGGCAACGTGGCGGCAAGTGAGCTGGCACAGCTTGGCCTGCTGGATATCCTCTCTTCCGACTACTACCCCGCCAGCCTGCTCGATGCGGCATTTCGCGTCGCCGATGACCAGAGCAACCGCTTTACGCTGCCGCAGGCGGTGAAGCTGGTGACCAAAAACCCGGCGCAGGCGCTTAATCTTCAGGATCGCGGGGTGATTAGCGAGGGCAAACGCGCCGACCTGGTGCTGGCGCATCGCAAGGACAATCACATTCATATCGACCACGTCTGGCGTCAGGGTAAAAGGGTGTTCTGATGACGGGAAAACTGATTTGGTTAATGGGGCCTTCCGGCTCCGGGAAAGACAGCCTGCTGGCGGCGCTGCGCCAGCGGGAACAGGCGCAGCTACTGGTGGCACATCGCTACATCACGCGCGATGCCTGTGCCGGAAGCGAAAACCATATCGCCCTGAGCGAGCAGGAGTTTTTTACCCGCGCGGGGCAAAATCTGTTGGCCTTAAGCTGGCACGCTAACGGTCTGTATTATGGCGTCGGCATCGAGATTGACCTCTGGCTGCACGCTGGATTCGACGTGGTAGTCAACGGCTCACGCGCGCATTTGCCGCAGGCGCGGGCGCGCTATCAATCGGCGCTGCTGCCCATTTGCTTACAGGTTTCGCCGGAGATCCTCCGCCAGCGTCTGGAAAACCGTGGCCGTGAAAACGCCAGTGAAATTAACGCCCGACTGGCGCGCGCCGCCCGCTATACTCCGCAGGATTGCCATACACTCAACAATGACGGCAGCCTGCGCCAGTCGGTCGACACGCTGCTGACGCTGATTCATCAGAAGGAGAAATACCATGCCTGCTTGTGAGCTTCGCCCGGCCACGCAGTACGATACCGACGCGGTTTACGCGCTGATATGTGAGCTAAAACAGGCGGAGTTTGACCATCACGCGTTTCGCGTGGGCTTTAACGCCAACCTGCGCGACCCAAACATGCGCTACCATCTGGCGCTGCTGGATGGCGAAGTTGTCGGCATGATCGGCCTGCATTTGCAGTTTCATCTGCATCATGTCAACTGGATCGGCGAAATTCAGGAACTGGTGGTGATGCCGCAGGCGCGCGGTTTGAACGTGGGTAGCAAGTTGCTGGCATGGGCAGAAGAAGAAGCCCGCCAGGCCGGGGCCGAAATGACTGAGCTTTCCACCAACGTGAAGCGCCACGACGCGCACCGTTTCTATCTGCGCGAAGGCTACGAGCAGAGCCACTTCCGCTTCACGAAGGCGCTGTAACATGAGCCTGACTCTCACGCTCACCGGCACTGGCGGCGCACAGGGCGTTCCGGCATGGGGCTGTGAGTGCGCGGCCTGCGTCAGAGCGCGGCGTTCACCGCGGTATCGCCGCCAGCCATGCAGCGGCGTGGTGAAGTTTAACGAGGCTGTCACCCTGATCGACGCCGGGCGGCACGATCTCGCCGATCGCTGGTCACCCGGATCGTTCCAGCAGTTTTTGCTGACGCATTATCATATGGATCACGTGCAAGGGCTGTTTCCGCTGCGCTGGGGCGTTGGCGATCCGATCCCGGTTTACGGCCCGCCGGATGAACAGGGTTGCGACGATCTGTTTAAACATCCGGGCCTGCTTGATTTCAGCCACACGGTGGAACCGTTTGTGGTGTTTGATTTGCAGGGGTTGCAGGTGACGCCGCTGCCGCTTAACCATTCGAAACTCACTTTCGGCTATTTACTGGAAACGGCGCATAGCCGGGTGGCGTGGCTGTCTGACACCGCTGGCCTGCCGGAAAAAACGCTGAAATTTTTATGCAATAACCAGCCGCAAGTGATGGTGATTGATTGCAGCCATCCGCCGCGCGAGGATGCGCCGCGCAATCACTGCGATTTAAACACCGTGCTGGCGCTGAATGAAGTTATCCGCTCGCCGCGCGTGATTCTGACGCACATCAGCCATCAGTTTGATGCGTGGCTGATGGAGAACGCGCTGCCGTCAGGGTTTGAGGCCGGGTTTGATGGGATGGAGATTGGGGTAGCGTGATAGGGTTGGTCATGTGCGCGCTGCCCCCTCACCGCTCATACTCATCTTCCATTCTCCGCTCTTCATCTTCCAGTTGCCGACGCTCCTGATCAAGCTGGCGCTGGCGGTCGTCCAGCTGCCTGCGACGATCTTCAAACTGGCGGTGGCGGTCGTCATATTGTCTGCGCCGATCGTCGCTCACTTCACGCTGCCAGCCGTCGTCGCGCGAATCTTCATAGTCTCGTCCACGGTCAGGGTTATAAGCGTCGTTAATCGCCTGCTGAATATTGCCAATGGTGTCGTCGATAATATCGGCCTGAGCCGGAACGGTGGACAGCGTGAGCAGGGTGAAAAGAAAGAGCGTGGAGTAAGGTTTCATAAGCCAGTCTCTGCAATGGACTGGCTTAACGTTAGTTGAGTGTGAATGACCGGAGTAGCGGAGTAATCTCAAATTCGGTAAGGCGCAGACTCTTCCATTAGCTGGTTAGCTCGCTGTTTATTTTCCGCCACCAGCACAATGCCATGACATTTTTGATCCGGTGAAATACTCCAGATACGCTCTTCCGGAATGCAACCGCCATCGTAGATCACTTTCGTGCCATCGTAAGGCCAAAATGCCCCTTGTTCAGTGTCTAATACAAACACGGAAATCTAATCGGACTCGCGCGCGATCTTCTGCCAGAGCATCTTCCCGCCATCATATTGATCAAAATCGCTGATTAGCGTGATACCGCATTGCAGAATTAGCGCTTCATACAGCCGAGTTGCCAGCCCCTTATCGCGCTCACCAGGAGAGACACAAATACCTTCCACCTGTACCAGATCCGAGTCTTCCCACCAGCGTTCAACGGCAATGATATCGCTGCCGAACTCTTTTTTACGCTGCAGATCGAGAGCGGCAAGTACCCGATGACGCGGCACGCCTGCAAAAACTTCAATGTCCGCTTCAATGATGGCCGCTCTTGGCGTCTGCTTGTCATAAATTACCTGTAACAGACGTCCAGAAAGCTCGATCTCTTCCACCACGCGAAAAGAACGAGCAACCGTCATAGGGCTATAGGTGGTTGGCATCACGATCATATGTGAATCGCCTCTTGTCAGTACTGGCATAATTCCTTTTATATCCCATTCAGAACAGAATTGCTCACAATAGCAGCACGTTTGCTTCAGGCCTCTTGATAAATTCTGAAAATCATCCCTCAATTTGCCCCAGCGCCTGTGCCAGCTGCGCGCGGGTAAAAGGTTTGCGCAGTAGCGCCACATCGGGCAGCACGGGGTTATGGCTGGGGCGTAAATCCTGACCACTGATGAGTAGCAGCGTCAGGTGCGGGTAAAGTTTGCGGGCCGCATTGACCACTTCTGCGCCGCTCATGCCGCCTGGGAGCATTAAATCACTGATAAAGATATCGATTTCTGCTGATGCCGCCAGCAGGTCCAGCGCCTGATCGCCGCTGCTCGCTTCCAGCGTCAAATAGCCCAACAGGTGCAACTGCTCGCAGATGGTCTGGCGCACCGCGGCTTCATCTTCCAGCACTAACACCAGTTTATCGCCGCTGACAGCTGTCTGCTCTACCGTCGCTGGCGATAGGTTTTTCGCCGCCGTCAGCGCGCGGGGAAGCTGTAATCTGACCGTTGTTCCCTGCCCCGGCGCGCTTTCAATTTCTACGCGCCCGCCGGACTGGCGCACGAAACCATAGACCATCGACAAGCCCAGCCCGCTGCCGCTGCCCGTCTGTTTGGTGGTAAAGAACGGCTCAAATACCTGGCTTTTCACCGCCTGCGACATGCCGCTGCCATGATCGATGACCTCCAGCGCCACCATATCCTGTCGCTGCCCACTGCTGCGAGTAACGCGCTGATTCCAGGTGCGAATTTTGATGATTCCCGTCTGCCCTTCCATCGCATCGCGGGCGTTCACTACCAGGTTGATGATGGCGTTTTCCAGCTGGCTGACGTCAATCCACGCGGGCCACGCCGGAGACTGCGCTTCAATCTCCAGCGCCAGCGTTGTCGGTAAGGAGTGGCGCATTAATTCGCTTAACTCTTCCAGCAGTGTTTTCAGTTCAACGGCTTGCGGATGTAAGGATTGCTTGCGGGAAAACGCCAGTAGCCGTTGGGTCAGTAGCGCCCCACGTTCGGCGGCTTGCAGCGCCCGCTGTATTCGCGGCGCGTCGGGCGAGTCCGTGTTCACCAGCTCCAGGCTGCCAATGATCACCGCCAGCAGATTATTAAAATCATGGGCCAGCCCGCCCGTCAGTTGCCCAACCGCTTTCAGCTTCTGGCTGTGCAATAGCGCCTCTTCCAGCCCCTGCCGCTCGGTTTGGGCAATCTCCATCTGCGTGGTTTTCTCTTTCAACAGCCGTGACGTTCGATCGAGTGATGCGGTATTGCGGGCGAAGACGTTAAAGGCGCGCGCCAGTTCACCCAGCTCATCGCGCCGTTGTAACGCCGGAAAAGTGACGTCCGCTTCGCCGTGCGCCAGGCGGCTCATGGCGCGGGAGATCGCCGTCAGGTTAGAGCCGAGATTGCGATAGATATACCAACCTGCAAACGCGGTGATCACCACCGCTAACAGGGCGAAAATCATGATCAGCCTCTCGCCGGAGCGCAGATCCTGGTAACTTTGCGCCACCCGCTGACCGGAGAGCGTCGCCACCTGTTCGGCATAACGGTTGATGTCGCCATTGAGGATCGCCACCAGCGCTTTGATGTGAAACATATACCAGCTGATTGCCAGATCGCTTTGCTCCAGAGCGGCAGAAAGCGGCGCGAGTTTACGCAGTTCATCATTGAAATCAGTGAGTAACGTATTAACCAATGGCGTATCGCTGTGGGTCGGTAGCGCAGACATCACCCCGACCAGTTGATGAATAATTGCCTGCGGCGCGGGCGTGGCAATAGCGGCAACAATCAGTCGGTTCATCTCGTTAAGCAAAATGTCATCTTCCGCGTGAGTGACTTTTTGCAAATGCCGCAGATAACTTAAGTTTTGATATAGCGAACTTAACAGCGCGTTACGCTCCAGATGCCGCCTTTGCCCGCGCTCCAGCATTCCGCCGACGCTGGTTTGCAGTTCGTTACTACGCGTGATGATTCGCGTCACCAGCCCGGCGTCCTGCTGCGCTAAAGGCGCGTCCGCCAGTTGCTCAAGCGAGATTTTTAACGCCCGCTGTGTCTCCTGCAATCGCTCGGCCTCGCCTTTATATTCCAGCGCTCCCACCACCTGCGACAATCGCACCGCCGCCGTCGCCACGTTTGCCGTGTCGCGCGCCAGATTCAGGCTGCCGGTCATATCATCCACCGTTTGCTGCTGCACCTGCTCCTGCATCTGGCTGGCATGACGAAAACCCATTACCGCCACGCCGCTGACCATCAGCGTCACCGCCACCACCAGCAAATTTAAAAGCAGCAATCGCCCGCGCGCGCTGGCAAAAAAGTGACGTCCGGGGTGCGCCATATCACGCTCCGTGAAGAAAAATCGCAATATGACAAATATGAACGGCTTCTGACATTTTGCATTTACTTTCCTGTGATGGAGTGCTGATATCGACAACCTCGCAGGAGTCCACCATGAACAGCACGCCGGTTCTGGAGATGCGCAACATTGCCAAAGCCTTCGGCAAATTTTATGCGCTCAAGGGGGTGGATTTGACGGTTTATCCTGGTGAGATCCATGCCCTGATGGGGGAAAACGGCGCCGGAAAAAGCACGCTGATGAAGGTGCTGGCGGGGGCGTATACCGCCACCAGCGGCGAGATCCTCATAGACGGCAAGCCCTTTCACATTCGCACGCCAAAAGATGCCTTAAGCGCCGGTATTACGCTGATTTATCAGGAGATGCAGCTGGCACCCAATTTGACGGTGGCAGAAAACATTTTCCTCGGCAGCGAGCTTTCCCACGGCGGGCTGGTGCAGCGTAAAGAGATGCTGGTGCAGGCGCAAAAAGTGATCGACCGCCTCGGCGCGCAGTTTAACGCCAGCGATAAAGTCATGACGCTGACCATCGCCGAGCAACAACAGGTCGAAATCGCCCGCGCGCTGCATCGCAACAGCCGCATTCTGGTGATGGACGAACCTACCGCTGCCCTCTCCTCGCGTGAAACTCACCGCCTGTTTGAACTGATTATGCGGCTGCGCGATGAAGGGATGGCGATTATCTATATCAGCCACCGCATGGCGGAAGTGTATGAGCTTTCCGATCGCGTCAGCGTGCTGCGCGACGGGCAATACGTTGGCAGCCTGACCCGCGACAATCTCAACGCCGCTGAACTGGTGCGGATGATGGTCGGCAGGCCACTGAGCGATCTGTTCAATAAAGAGCGCGATATCCCGCTCGGCAAAGCCCGCCTGAATGTTCACCACCTGACCGACGGTGGCAAAGTGCAGCCGAGCAGTCTGCTGGTGCGTTCCGGCGAAATTGTCGGCCTCGCCGGGCTGGTGGGAGCCGGACGTTCCGAACTGGCGCAGTTGATCTTCGGCGTGCACAAAGCGACGGGCGGAATGATTGAAGTCGATGGTGAACCGGTGGTGATCCACTCCCCGCGCGAAGCTATCGATCTTGGCATTGGTTTTCTCACCGAAAATCGCAAAGAACAAGGCTTATTCCTTGAAATGGCGGCAGCCGAAAACATCACCATGGCAACCCTGGAGCGCGATGCCAGCTGGGGAATGCTCAATCGCAAAAAAGCACAAACCATCTCCGATGACGCCATCAAGTTGCTCAACATCCGCGTGCCTCATGCCCAGGTGCGAGCGGGCGGGCTTTCGGGCGGCAATCAGCAAAAACTGTTGATCTCCCGCTGGGTGGCAATTGGCCCACGCATTTTACTGCTCGACGAACCCACGCGCGGTGTGGACGTCGGCGCAAAAAGCGAGATCTACCGGATCATGAACGAGATGGCGCGCAAGGGCGTGGCGATCCTGATGATCTCCAGCGAACTGCCGGAGATAGTCGGCATGAGCGATCGCGTCTATGTGATGCGCGAAGGCAGCATTGCCGGTGAGTTAAACGGCAAAAACATCACCCAGGAAAACATTATGACCTTAGCGACTGGCGTCAACGACGCCCATTCCCAGGCGGTGCCCTCATGATGACCTCTGCAAAGACCTCTGCCAAAAAAATGCTGATGAGCGATCTGATGCAAACGGTCGGCATTTTGCCCATTTTGATTCTGATCGTGGCGGTATTTGGCTTTATCGCGCCAAACTTTTTTACCGAAAGTAACCTGCTGAATATTACCCGCCAGGCGTCGATCAACATTGTTCTGGCGGCGGGAATGACCTTCATCATTTTGACTGGCGGAATCGATCTTTCTGTAGGTTCAATTCTCGGCACCACGGCGGTGGCGGCGATGGTCGTCTCCCTTAGCCCGGAGTTCGCCATGCTGTCGATTCCAGCGGCGCTGATGCTCGGCCTGCTGCTGGGGTTATTCAACGGCGCGCTGGTGGCCTTTGCCGGATTGCCACCGTTTATCGTCACGCTCGGCACCTATACGGCGCTACGCGGGGCGGCGTATCTGCTGGCGGACGGCACCACGGTCATCAACTCCAACATTAATTTCGAGTGGATAGGTAATAACTATCTCGGGCCTGTCCCGTGGCTGGTGGTGATTGCGCTGGCGGTGATTGTGCTGTGCTGGTTTATTCTGCGCCGCACCACGCTTGGCGTTCATATCTACGCCGTCGGCGGCAATATGCAGGCGGCGCGTCTTACCGGCATTAAGGTCTGGCTGGTGCTGCTGTTTGTTTATGGCATGAGCGGCCTGCTTTCAGGGCTTGGCGGGATTATGAGCGCCTCGCGGCTGTACAGCGCCAACGGCAACTTAGGCATGGGTTACGAACTGGATGCCATTGCGGCGGTGATCCTCGGCGGCACCAGTTTTGTCGGCGGCATCGGCACCATCACCGGCACGCTGGTTGGGGCGCTGATTATCGCCACGCTAAACAACGGCATGACCCTAATGGGCGTCTCTTACTTCTGGCAACTGGTGATCAAAGGGGCGGTGATCATCATTGCGGTGCTGATCGATAAATACCGTACCCGACATCATCAAAGCGCATAACAACAATACCCTACACATGAGGAATACAGCATGAGATTGAAGCCCTTAGTGACCGCGCTCTGTGCAGGCGCGCTGCTGGCCGCAGCACCGTTCGCCCAGGCGAAAGAACTGAAATCGATAGGCGTGACGGTGGGCGATCTGGCAAACCCATTCTTCGTGCAGATCACCAAAGGCGCGGAGCTGGAAGCACGCAAACTGGCAGGTGATAACGTCAAAGTGACGCTGGTTTCCAGCGGCTACGATCTGGGCCAGCAGGTGTCGCAAATAGACAACTTTATCGCCGCTAACGTCGATATGATCATCCTCAACGCTGCCGATTCAAAAGGGATCGGCCCGGCGGTGAAACGGGCAAAAGACGCCGGGATCGTGGTGGTGGCGGTTGACGTGGCGGCAGAAGGCGCCGATGCGACCATCACTTCTGATAACACCCAGGCGGGCGAAATGGCCTGTAAATACATCACCGATCGCCTGAAAGGCAAAGGCAATGTGGTGATCATCAATGGGCCTCCGGTGTCCGCCGTACAAAACCGCGTTGAAGGCTGCCAGACTGAATTTAAACGCCATCCTGACATCAAGGTGCTCTCTGACAACCAGAACGCCAAAGGCAGTCGTGAAGGCGGGCTGGAGGTGATGACAGGGCTGCTGGCGGCAAATCCGAAGATCGACGGCGTATTTGCCATTAACGATCCCACCGCGATCGGTGCCGATCTGGCAGCCAAACAGGCACAACGTAGCGAGTTCTTTATTGTCGGCGTTGACGGAAGCCCGGACGCCGAAGAGGCGCTGAAACGTGAGAACTCGTTGTTTGTCGCCACCCCAGCGCAAGATCCCCAGGTGATGGCAGCGAAAGCGGTAGAAATTGGCTACGACATTTTGCAGGGCAAACCCGCGCCGAAAGAGCCGGTGCTGATCCCGGTGACGATGATCGACAAAAACAACGTCGGCAATTACAAAGGCTGGACGGTGAAATAAGTCCACACGCCGGGCGGCGCAGCTGCCCGGCCACCGCTAAGGAGAACGCTTTCGATGAAACGCTCCGCTATAAACGACATTCTCGGCCATACACGGCAATTCTTTTCGCAACATGACGTGCATCTTCCGCCCTTTGCCAGTTTCACGCCTGCCCAATGGCAACAACTCGACACCACCGCGTGGGAGGAAGTTTTTGATCTCAAACTCGGCTGGGATGTTACCGCTTTTGGTGGCAACGACTTTGCTGCACAGGGACTGACGCTGTTTACCCTGCGTAACGGTTCGCCAAAAGGAATGCCGTATGCGAAATGTTACGCCGAGAAGATCATGCATGTGCGCGATGCGCAGGTAACGCCAATGCATTTTCACTGGCGTAAGCGTGAGGACATTATCAATCGCGGCGGCGGCAATTTGATTGTTGAACTGTGGAATGCCGATAGCAACGAGCAAACGGTTGATAGCGACGTTACGGTGGTGATCGACGGCTGCCGCCAGAAACATACCGCAGGCAGTCAGTTGCGCCTGTCTCCCGGCGAAAGTATCTGCCTGCCGCCTGGCCTTTATCACAGCTTTTGGGCAGAAGCCGGTTTTGGCGATGTGCTGGTTGGCGAAGTCTCTTCTGTTAATGACGACGACCACGATAACCACTTTTTACAGCCGCTGGACCGCTACAACCTGATTGACGAAGACGAACCGGCCCAGTTGGTGTTGTGTAACGAATACCGCCAGTTCCGCTGAATAAGGAGAACGTTATGCCGTTGATTTCTCTCGCTGAAGGGCTGGCTCATGCCCGCGAACATCACTATGCGTTAGGCGCGTTTAATGTGCTGGACTCACACTTTTTACGCGCGCTATTCGCTGCGGCCAGACAGGAACGCTCGCCGTTTATTATCAACATTGCCGAAGTACATTTTAAATATATCTCGCTGGATTCCCTGGTCGAAGCCGTGAAATTTGAAGCGGCGCGCCATGCCATTCCGGTGGTGTTAAATCTCGATCACGGGCTGCATTTTGAATCGGTGGTGCAAGCGTTGCGGCTGGGATTCAGCTCAGTAATGTTTGACGGCTCCACGCTGGAGTATGAAGAAAATGTCCGCCAGACGCGGGAAGTGGTGAAAATGTGCCATGCCGTTGGCGTATCGGTAGAAGCTGAACTGGGCGCGGTAGGTGGCGACGAAGGCGGTGCGCTTTACGGTCATGCCGATGAATCTCTGTTTACCGATCCGCAGCTGGCGCGTGATTTTGTCGACCGTACCGGCATTGACGCGCTGGCCGTGGCGATTGGCAATGCACACGGCAAATATCGCGGCGAACCGAAACTCGATTTCCCGCGCCTCGACGCTATCCGCCAGCAGGCGGCTATCCCGCTGGTGTTACACGGCGGCTCAGGGATTAGCGATGCCGATTTCCGTCGCGCCATCGAACGGGGTATCCACAAAATCAATTTCTACACGGGTATGTCGCAAGCGGCGCTGGCAGCCGTTGAGGCCCGAATGGCGCGCCGTCAGCCGATGTATGACGAGTTCGCCGAGTTACTGCTGGCAGTGGAAGCCGCCATCAGCGATACGGTTGCACAACAGATGCGTATTTTCGGCAGTGCGGGGCAAGCATGATGGAACGTAAAGGGATTATCGCCGCAGGCAATATGCTGGTTGACCACGTCCATCAGATTATCCAGTGGCCAGAGCGCGGCTGGTTGGCGGAGATCACCCACAGCGAACGCTCTACCGGAGGCGCGCCGCTTAACGTCCTGCTGACGCTGGCGAAAATGCGCACCGGGTTGCCGTTACAGGCGGTCGGGCTAATCGGTCAGGACAGCGACGGCGATTACATCATGGCGATGCTTGAGCAATATCACGTCAATCGCCAGCATGTGCAGCGCACCACCTTTGCCCCGACGTCGATGTCGCAGGTGATGACCGACCCCGGCGGGCAGCGCACCTTTTTCCATTCGCCGGGCGCTAACCGACTGCTTGATCTTCCGGCATTCGATCAGCTTGATAACAGCATGAAGATTTTCCATCTCGGCTATTTACTGTTGCTCGATAGTCTGGATATGCCGGACGATGTTTACGGTACTCGTAGCGCGCGCCTGCTGGCGCAAATGCGTGATAATGGCTTTGAAACCTCGCTCGATCTTGTCTCCCGCAAGGGCGATCCGCGTTATCAGCCGATGGTGCTGCCCGCATTGCGCCATCTGGATTATCTGGTAATTAACGAACTGGAGGCCGGGGAGTTTAGCGGGCTGGAAATTCGCTTACCTAACGGCGAACCGCATATCGTGCATATTGCTGCCGCCGCGCGTGAACTGTTAGATGCGGGCGTACGCCAGCGAGTGGTGATCCACTGTCCGGAAGGTGCCTGGGGAGAGACACCGGAACATGGCGGCGTGTGGATCCCTTCGCAAAAGTTAGAACGACGGGAAATTATCGGCAGCGTCGGCGCGGGCGATGCATTTTGTGCCGGATTTTTATATGGCTGCCATGAACGCTGGACGCTTACCGAGAGCATAAAACTGGCACACGCCTGCGCGCGGGCAAGCCTGTTATGCGCCAATGCTATCGACGGGGCAAAAACGCTGGAAGAACTGCAAACAGAAATGTCGGGTTAGTGCACGTCGGCAGCGAAGACATACCCCAGACCGCGCAGAGTTTTAATCAACATCGGCTGATGCGGGTTTAGTTCGATTTTGCGTCGTAAGCGCATGATTAATACGTCGATAGTGCGATCAAACACCTCCACGCTGTCGCTGTGGGTGAACTCCAGCAACTGCTCGCGGCTTAACACCCGACGAGCGTTTTGCGCCAGGGCCAGTAACAAGCCATATTCGCCCTGGGTCAGCTCGACATGTTGTTGTAGCGGATTGTGCAACTGGCAGCGCGTGGTATCGAGATACCAGCCATTGAATGACAGCCCGGCGTTTTTCTCCTCATTGACCACCAGCGCGCCAACGCGCCGTAGCACCGCTTTTAGTCGCGCGACCACTACCCGTGGGGTAAACGGCTTGCAGATGTAATCATCTGCGCCCATTTCCAGCCCGACCACCACATCAGACTCACTGCCCAGGCCGGTCAGCATCACCACCGGCAGTGCAGGACGCATTTTCTGTAATTGTTGCAATACCCTCAGGCCGTTGGTATCGGGTAGCATCATATCCAGCACCACCAGCGCGATATCAGGATCGCCCTCAACACGTGATATTGCCTCCTGCCCGGTATGGCAGACTGAAACCGTAAAGACATGTTCACTTAACACGTCCTGCAACAGTGCGCAGATAGCCGTGTCATCATCCACCACCAGCACAACAGGTTTCATGGTTATACTCCGAATTATTCACATGATTAATCATTGTGCGGACTTCTTGCCGAAGTGAAAGAGAAAAGCAATATATATAATAAAAACATAAGTCAGGTCACATTATTGATGACAATAATAAATATGCCGTAATTTTCCCTCTTCAGCACAAATGCCTAATAAAATGGCCGATTCTGTTCATACTTCTGCTTATTCAATTCGTCGTTTCCCAATTATGATAACGCCAGCTTTAAATGACGTATTTTGCATGGATTACATATTTACGACATAAATGATAAATGGAGATTTATATGAATAACTCTCGGTTATTCCGTTTGAGCAGGATTGTTATTGCCTTAACCGCCGTCAGCGGCATGATGATAAATACCGCTTACGCAACAGATGAAGCGAAAGGCGCCACTCAATATACCCAGCAGGTTAATCAGAATTACGCCAAATCATTACCGTTTAGCGATCGTCAGGATTTTGACGATGCCCAGCGTGGATTTATCGCTCCGCTGCTGGATGAAGGTATTCTGCGTGATGCGAACGGTAAAGTTTACTACCGCGCGGACGATTACAAATTTGATATTAATGCCGCTGCGCCGGAAACCGTAAACCCCAGCCTGTGGCGTCAGTCGCAAATCAACGGTATTTCTGGCCTGTTCAAAGTCACCGATAAAATGTATCAGGTGCGCGGCCAGGATATCTCTAACATTACGTTCGTTGAGGGTGAGAAAGGCATTATTGTTATCGACCCGCTGGTAACGCCGCCTGCCGCAAAAGCCGCACTTGACCTTTACTTCCAGCATCGTCCGCAAAAACCGATTGTTGCCGTTATCTACACTCACAGCCACACCGACCACTATGGCGGCGTGAAAGGCATTATCTCTGAAGCTGATGTGAAATCCGGCAAAGTTCAGGTGATTGCCCCAGCTGGCTTTATGGACGAAGCCATCAGCGAAAACGTGCTGGCGGGTAACATCATGAGCCGCCGTGCGCTCTACTCTTACGGTCTGTTACTGCCGCACAACGCGCAAGGCAACGTGGGTAATGGCCTTGGCGTGACGCTGGCAACGGGCGACCCGAGCATTATTGCACCGACTAAAACTATCGTCAGAACTGGCGAGAAGATGATTATCGACGGCCTGGAATTTGACTTCCTGATGACCCCGGGTAGCGAAGCGCCAGCCGAAATGCACTTCTATATTCCGGCCCTGAAAGCCCTGTGTACCGCCGAGAACGCCACGCATACCCTGCACAACTTCTACACTCTGCGCGGCGCGAAAACCCGCGACACCAGCAAGTGGACCGAGTATCTGAACGAAACGCTGGATATGTGGGGTAACGACGCGGAAGTCCTGTTTATGCCGCACACCTGGCCGGTCTGGGGCAATAAGCATATCAATGATTATATTGGTAAATATCGCGATACTATCAAGTACATTCACGACCAGACCCTGCACCTGGCGAACCAGGGCTACACCATGAATGAAATCGGCGACATGATTAAGCTGCCGCCTGCGCTTGCCAATAACTGGGCCAGCCGCGGTTATTACGGTTCTGTCAGCCACAACGCCCGCGCGGTGTATAACTTCTATCTTGGCTATTACGACGGTAACCCGGCTAACCTGCATCCGTATGGTCAGGTGGAGATGGGTAAACGTTATGTGCAGGCGCTGGGCGGTTCTGCCCGTGTCATCAACCTGGCGAAAGAAGCGAACAAGCAAGGTGATTACCGCTGGTCGGCAGAACTGCTGAAACAAGTGATTGCCGCCAATCCGGGTGACCAGGTGGCGAAGAATCTGCAAGCGAATAACTTTGAACAGCTTGGCTATCAGGCCGAGTCAGCCACCTGGCGCGGTTTCTACCTGACCGGCGCGAAAGAACTGCGCGAAGGGGTACATAAGTTCAGCCATGGCACCACCGGTTCTCCGGACACCATTCGCGGGATGTCGGTCGAAATGCTGTTCGACTTTATGTCCGTTCGCCTCGATAGCGCGAAAGCCGCGGGTAAAAATATCAGCCTGAACTTCAATATGAGCAACGGCGATAACCTCAACCTGACGCTGAACGATAGCGTGCTTAACTACCGTAAAACACTGCAACCGCAAGCCAACGCCTCTTTCTACATCAGCCGTGAAGATCTTCACGCCGTGCTGACCGGGCAAGCCAAAATGGCGGATCTGGTAAAAGCGAAGAAAGCCAAAATTATTGGCAATGGCGCGAAACTGGAAGAAATTATTGCCTGTCTGGATAATTTCGATTTGTGGGTGAATATTGTAACCCCAAATTAATGCCACTCGCTTTTGGGGGCGCTGAAGCCCCCAAAAATATTTATTTTAATAATACATACAACCAATTAATACATAAAATATATAAGTTATGAATGCGGTGGCTGAATAAAGCTATTTTTATTCATCAAGAAAATAGCCATACTGACGCCTTCAATGGATATTGATATTCACTACAGATATTGTTCGCAGCAGACAGGATGTATTTAATATGCCAACAGTTCTCTCTCGCATGGCGATGCAACTCAAAAAAACAGCCTGGATAGTTCCCGTCTTCATGGTTTCGGGATGCTCATTATCTCCGGCAATCCCGGTGATCGGCGCTTATTATCCCAGCTGGTTTTTCTGCGCCATTGCCAGCCTTATTTTGACGCTCATCACGAGGCGAATTATTCAGCGGGCAAATATCAATCTGGCATTTGTCGGAATTATTTATACCGCCCTTTTTGCTCTCTACGCCATGCTGTTCTGGCTGGCATTTTTCTAATCTATTTGAGACGCGCTCATGGAAAGTACGCCGAAAAAAGCTCCTCGCAGTAAATTCCCTGCTCTGTTAGTGGTTGCGTTGGCGCTGGTTGCCCTTGTTTTCGTTATCTGGCGCGTAGACAGTGCGCCATCAACTAATGACGCTTACGCGTCAGCAGATACCATTGATGTGGTGCCGGAAGTCAGCGGTCGCATTGTAGAACTGGCGGTCACCGACAACCAGGCGGTGAAACAGGGCGATTTGCTGTTCCGCATCGACCCGCGCCCATACGAGGCCAATCTGGCGAAAGCCGAAGCCTCCCTCGCGGCGCTGGATAAGCAAATTATGCTCACCCAGCGTAGCGTTGACGCGCAACAGTTTGGTGCCGACTCGGTTAATGCCACGGTAGAAAAAGCCCGTGCCGCTGCAAAACAGGCCAGCGATACATTACGCCGCACCGAGCCATTACTGAAAGAAGGTTTTGTCTCAGCGGAAGACGTTGACCGTGCAAGAACTGCGCAGCGCGCCGCAGAAGCGGATCTTAATGCCGTATTGTTACAGGCGCAGTCAGCCGCCAGCGCCGTCAGCGGCGTCGATGCACTGGTCGCCCAACGAGCGGCTGTCGAAGCGGATATCGCGCTGACCAAACTGCATCTGGAAATGGCGACCGTTCGCGCGCCGTTTGATGGCCGGGTCATTTCCCTCAAAACCTCCGTCGGGCAATTTGCTTCTGCCATGCGCCCTATTTTCACCCTAATCGACACTCGTCACTGGTACGTGATCGCCAACTTCCGCGAAACCGATCTGAAAAATATTCGCTCAGGTACACCCGCAACGATTCGCCTGATGAGCGACAGCGGCAAAACCTTCGAGGGTAAAGTGGATTCGATTGGCTACGGCGTGCTACCGGATGACGGCGGCCTGGTGCTGGGCGGCCTGCCGAAAGTTTCTCGCTCTATTAACTGGGTCCGCGTTGCCCAGCGTTTTCCGGTCAAAATCATGGTTGATAAACCTGACCCGGAAATGTTCCGCATCGGCGCTTCGGCAGTCGCTAATCTTGAGCCGCAATAATGAGCGCGCTCAACTCCCTGCCATTACCGGTGGTCAGGCTGCTGGCGTTCTTTCATGAAGAGTTAAGCGAGCGGCGACCTGGCCGCGTGCCGCAGACCGTGCAACTCTGGGTAGGCTGCCTGCTGGTGATTCTGATCTCGATGACTTTTGAGATCCCTTTTGTGGCGTTATCGCTGGCAGTGCTGTTTTACGGTATTCAGTCGAACGCGTTTTACACCAAATTTGTGGCGATCTTATTTGTGGTCGCCACGGTGCTGGAGATCGCCAGCCTGTTTTTGATCTACAAATGGTCATACGGCGAACCGTTGATCCGATTGATCATCGCCGGGCCGATCCTGATGGGCTGCATGTTTTTGATGCGCACCCATCGGCTGGGGCTGGTCTTTTTCGCCGTTGCCATTGTCGCTATTTACGGGCAAACCTTCCCCGCCATGCTCGACTATCCGGAAGTGGTCGTGCGCTTAACGCTGTGGTGTATCGTTGTTGGCCTCTATCCAACCTTGCTGATGACGTTAATCGGCGTGCTGTGGTTTCCCAGTCGTGCCATTACGCAAATGCATCAGGCGCTTAATGATCGGCTTGATGATGCCATTAGTCACCTGACGGACAGCCTCGCACCGCTACCCGAAACGCGGATTGAAAGAGAGGCGCTGGCGCTGCAAAAACTCAATGTCTTTTGTCTCGCGGACGATGCCAACTGGCGAACTCAAAGCGCATGGTGGCAAAGCTGCGTGGCAACGGTAACCTACATTTACTCGACGCTGAATCGCTACGATCCCACCTCTTTTGCTGATTCTCAGGCAATCATTGATTTTCGGCAAAAATTAGCCTCAGAAATCAACAAACTGCAACATGCCATTGCCGAAGGTCGGTGCTGGCAAAGCGACTGGCGGATCAGTGAAAGTGAAGCGATGGCAGCACGGGAATGTAACCTGGAGAATATCTGCCAGACGTTGTTGCAACTGGGTCAGATGGACCCGAATACGCCGCCAACGCCCGCAGCCAAACCGCCGTCAATGGTCGCCGATGCTTTTACCAATCCAGACTATATTCGCTACGCGGTAAAAACGCTGCTCGCCTGTTTGATCTGTTACACCTTCTACAGCGGCGTCGACTGGGAAGGCATTCACACCTGTATGCTGACCTGCGTGATCGTCGCTAACCCGAACGTCGGTTCGTCGTACCAGAAGATGGTGCTGCGTTTTGGCGGGGCTTTTTGCGGCGCGATTCTGGCGCTGTTATTCACGCTACTGGTCATGCCCTGGCTGGACAATATTGTCGAATTGCTGTTTGTGCTGGCACCGATTTTCCTGTTGGGCGCATGGATTGCCACCAGCTCTGAACGCTCTTCTTATATCGGCACACAGATGGTGGTCACCTTCGCGCTCGCCACGCTCGAAAACGTTTTTGGCCCGGTGTACGACCTGGTGGAAATTCGCGATCGCGCCCTGGGTATCATCATTGGTACCGTGGTGTCCGCGGTGATTTACACCTTTGTCTGGCCTGAAAGTGAAGCGCGCACACTGCCGCAAAAACTGGCTGGCGCGCTGGGTATGTTAAGTAAAGTAATGCGGATCCCACGCCAGCAAGAAGCCACGGCTCTGCGCACTTATCTGCAAATTCGCATAGGTCTGCATGCGGCGTTTAATGCCTGTGAAGAGATGTGCCAACGCGTAGCGCTGGAGCGTCAACTGGACAGCGAAGAACGCGCATTACTGATTGAACGTTCGCAAACGGTTATTCGTCAGGGGCGCGACATTCTTCACGCCTGGGATGCGACCTGGAACTCGGCGCAGGCGCTGGATAACGCACTACAGCCGGACAGAGCTGGCCAGTTTGCCGACGCACTGGAGAAATACGCCGCCGGTCTGGCAACCGCACTCAGCCGTTCTCCTCAAATAACGCTTGAAGAAACACCCGCCTCGCAGGCCATCCTGCCGACCTTATTAAAACAGGAGCAACACGTCTGCCAGCTTTTCGCCCGCTTGCCAGACTGGACAGCCCCGGCATTAACGCCCGCCACGGAACAGGCACAAGGAGCCACGCAATGATCAATCGTCAACTTTCACGCCTGCTGTTGTGCAGCATTCTCGGCAGCACGACGCTGATTTCCGGCTGTGCCCTGGTTCGTAAGGATTCTGCGCCTCATCAACAGCTCAAACCGGAACAAATCAAACTTGCCGATGATATTCATCTGGCCAGTTCCGGCTGGCCGCAGGCGCAGTGGTGGAAACAATTTAACGATCCGCAACTGGATGCCCTGATCCAGCGCACACTGCAAGGTTCACACACGCTTGCTGAAGCGAAACTGCGGGAAGAAAAAGCGCAATCGCAGGCCGACCTGTTAGATGCCGGTTCACAATTACAGGTGGCGGCGTTAGGGATGCTCAACCGCCAACGTGTCTCGGCGAACGGTTTCTTAAGCCCTTATTCAATGGATGCGCCAGCACTGGGTATGGACGGGCCGTACTATACGGAAGCCACAGTAGGTTTGTTTGCCGGACTGGATCTTGATTTGTGGGGTGTACATCGCTCGGCGGTTGCCGCCGCTATTGGCGCGCATAATGCCGCGCTGGCAGAAACCGCAGCAGTAGAGTTATCGCTGACCACGGGCGTAGCGCAGCTTTATTACAGTATGCAGGCCAGCTATCAGATGCTTGATCTGTTAGAACAAACTCGCGATGTGATTGATTACGCGGTGAAAGCGCACCAGAGTAAAGTGGCGCACGGTCTGGAAGCGCAAGTGCCTTTCCACGGCGCGCGGGCGCAGATTCTGGCCGTCGATAAACAAATTGCTGCCGTCAAAGGGCAAATCACCGAAACGCGAGAATCTCTGCGCGCATTGATTGGCGCGGGGGCCAGCGATATGCCGGAGATCAAGCCGGTGGCATTACCGCAAGTACAGACCGGCATTCCGGCGACGCTCTCTTATGAGTTGCTCGCCAGACGCCCGGATCTGCAAGCCATGCGCTGGTATGTTCAGGCGTCATTAGATCAGGTAGATTCCGCGCGGGCGTTGTTCTATCCGAGCTTTGATATCAAAGCGTTTTTCGGTCTGGACTCCATCCACCTGGATACCTTATTCAAAAAAACCAGTCGCCAGTTCAACTTCATCCCGGGTCTGAAATTGCCGCTGTTTGACGGTGGACGGTTGAATGCCAATCTCGAAGGCACTCGCGCCGCCAGCAACATGATGATTGAACGTTACAACCAGTCAGTACTGAACGCGGTGCGCGACGTTGCAGTCAATGGCACACGTCTGCAAACGCTCAACGACGAGCGGGAGATGCAGGCAGAACGCGTAGAAGCAACCCGCTTCACCCAGCGTGCCGCCGACGCCGCCTACCAACGCGGTCTAACCAGCCGCTTACTGGCCACCGAAGCTCAGTTGCCGGTGCTTTCCGAAGAGATGTCATTACTGATGCTGGACAGCCGCCGTGTGATTCAAAGTATTCAGTTGATGAAATCGCTGGGCGGCGGGTATCAGGCGGCTCCCGTCGTTGAGAAAAAATAAAATGTCTGCCGCGTGATGGCTGTCACGCGGTATTTCGTTTCGTCACGTCAAAACTGACGACAGCCTGTTTTTCGTCAGAGTTTTGAATAAATAGTGCCCGTAATATCAGGGAATAGCCTCAAATAAATTGTGGCATAAAAGATGCATACTGTGGTCGAGAGCGCGTATGCGTGATTTGATTAACTGGAGCGAGACTGATGAAAAAAGTCGTCACGGTTTGCCCCTATTGCGCATCAGGTTGCAAAATCAACCTGGTCGTCGATAACGGCAAAATCGTCCGGGCGGAGGCAGCGCAGGGGAAAACCAACCAGGGTACTCTGTGTCTGAAGGGTTATTATGGCTGGGATTTTATTAACGATACCCAGATCCTGACCCCGCGCCTGAAAACCCCCATGATCCGTCGCCAGCGTGGCGGCAAACTCGAACCTGTTTCCTGGGATGAGGCACTGAATTACGTTGCCGAGCGCCTGAGCGCCATCAAAGAGAAGTACGGTCCGGATGCCATCCAGACGACAGGCTCCTCGCGTGGTACGGGTAACGAAACCAACTATGTAATGCAAAAATTTGCGCGCGCCGTTATTGGTACCAATAACGTTGACTGCTGCGCTCGCGTCTGACACGGCCCATCGGTTGCAGGTCTGCACCAATCGGTCGGTAACGGCGCAATGAGCAATGCCATTAACGAAATTGATAATACCGATTTAGTGTTCGTTTTCGGGTACAACCCGGCGGATTCCCACCCTATCGTGGCGAATCACGTGATTAACGCTAAACGTAACGGGGCGAAAATTATCGTCTGCGATCCGCGCAAAATTGAAACCGCGCGCATTGCTGACATGCACATCGCACTGAAAAACGGCTCGAACATCGCGCTGTTGAATGCGATGGGTCATGTCATTATTGAAGAAAATCTGTACGACAAAGCGTTCGTCGCTTCCCGTACGGAAGGCTTTGAAGAGTATCGTAAAATCGTTGAAGGCTACACGCCGGAGTCGGTTGAAGATATCACTGGCGTTAGCGCCAGTGAGATTCGTCAGGCGGCGCGGATGTATGCCCAGGCGGAAAGCGCATCTATTCTGTGGGGCATGGGTGTGACCCAGTTCTATCAGGGCGTGGAAACCGTGCGTTCTCTGACCAGCCTCGCGATGCTGACCGGTAACCTCGGTAAGCCGCATGCGGGCGTTAACCCGGTTCGTGGTCAGAACAACGTGCAGGGCGCCTGTGATATGGGCGCGCTGCCGGATACGTATCCGGGATACCAGTACGTGAAAGATCCGGCTAACCGCGAGAAATTCGCCAAAGCCTGGGGCGTAGAAAGCCTGCCTGCTCATACCGGCTATCGCATCAGCGAGCTGCCGCACCGCGCAGCGCATGGCGAAGTGCGTGCCGCGTACATTATGGGCGAAGATCCGCTGCAAACGGATGCGGAACTGTCGGCAGTCCGTAAAGCCTTTGAAGATCTGGAACTGGTCATCGTTCAGGACATCTTTATGACCAAAACCGCGTCGGCGGCGGATGTCATTTTACCGTCAACGTCGTGGGGCGAGCATGAAGGTGTCTATACTGCGGCTGACCGTGGCTTCCAGCGTTTCTTCAAGGCGGTTGAACCGAAGTGGGATCTGAAAACGGACTGGCAGATTATCAGTGAAATCGCCACCCGTATGGGTTATCCGATGCACTACAACAACACCCAGGAGATCTGGGACGAGTTGCGTCATCTGTGCCCGGATTTCTACGGTGCGACTTACGAGAAAATGGGCGAACTGGGCTTCATCCAGTGGCCTTGCCGCGATACGTCAGATGCCGATCAGGGGACTTCTTATCTGTTTAAAGAGAAGTTTGATACCCCGAACGGTCTGGCGCAGTTCTTCACCTGCGACTGGGTAGCGCCAATCGACAAACTCACCGACGAGTACCCGATGGTACTGTCAACGGTGCGTGAAGTTGGCCACTACTCTTGCCGTTCGATGACCGGTAACTGTGCGGCACTGGCGGCGCTGGCTGATGAACCTGGCTACGCACAAATCAATACCGAAGACGCCAAACGTCTGGGTATTGAAGATGAGGCATTGGTTTGGGTGCACTCGCGTAAAGGCAAAATTATCACCCGTGCGCAGGTCAGCGATCGTCCTAACAAAGGGGCGATTTACATGACCTACCAGTGGTGGATTGGCGCCTGTAACGAGCTGGTTACCGAGAACTTAAGCCCAATTACCAAAACGCCGGAGTACAAATACTGCGCCGTGCGCGTCGAGCCGATCGCCGATCAGCGCGCCGCCGAGCAGTACGTGATTGACGAGTACAACAAGTTGAAAACTCGCCTACGCGAAGCGGCACTGGCGTAAATAAGTCCCTCCTACAGCCTCCTCTGGGAGGCTGTTTTTTTATCCATTCGAACTCTTTATACTGGATACACCCTACCCAATCGTATTATCAAAATGAAAAAAATTATCGCATTGATGTTGTTTTTGACATTCTTTGCCCACGCGAACGACTCCGAGCCTGGCAGCCAGTATGTAAAGGCGGCAGAGGCCGGAGACAGACGCGCACAATATTTTCTTGCCGACAGCTGGTTTAGCTCCGGCGATTTGAGCAAAGCCGAATATTGGGCACAGAAAGCCGCCGACAGTGGTGATGCCGATGCCTGCGCGCTGCTGGCGCAGATTAAAATCACCAATCCGGTCAGTCTGGACTATCCACAAGCAAAAATTCTCGCCGAAAAAGCAGCGCAAGCGGGCAGTAAAGAAGGTGAAGTGACGCTGGCACATATTCTGGTGAATACTCAGGCAGGTAAACCGGATTATCCGAAGGCGATTTCGCTGTTAGAAAACGCCTCGGAAGATCTGGAGAACGACTCCGCCGTCGATGCCCAGATGCTGCTTGGTTTGATTTACGCCAACGGCATAGGCATTAAGGCCGATGATGAGAAAGCGACCTGGTATTTCAAGCGTAGCTCTGCGATTTCCCGTACCGGTTATTCCGAGTACTGGGCAGGAATGATGTTCTTAAACGGTGAAGAAGGTTTTATCGAGAAGAACAAACAGAAGGCGCTGCACTGGTTGAACCTGAGCTGTATGGAAGGGTTTGATACCGGGTGTGAAGAGTTTGAAAAATTAACCAATGGTTAAGGTAGCCCTGATAAAACGCGGTAATCGTCGCATCAGGCGTTGGTGTCGGATGCGGCGTAAACGCCTTATCCGACCTACAAAATCACGCTAAATCAGGCTATTGCGCAGTCTGGCGTAGGCCTGATAAGACGCGGCAGCGTCGCATCAGGCGTTGATGTCGGATGCGGCGTAAACGCCTTATCCGACCTACAAAATCACGCTAAATCAGGCTATTGCGCTGTCTGGCGTAGGTCTGATAAGACGCGGCAAGCGTCGCATCAGGCGTTGATGTCGGATGCGGCGTAAACGCCTTATCCGACCTACAAAATCACGCTAAATCAGGCTATTGCGCTGTCTGGCGTAGGCCTGATAAGACGCGGCAAGCGTCGCATCAGGCGTTGATGTCGGATGCGGCGTAAACGCCTTATCCGACCTACAAAATCACGCTAAATCAGGCTATTGCGCTGTCTGGCGCAGGCCTGATAAGACGCGGCAAGCGTCGCATCAGGCATCCACACATTGCCGGGTGGATGTCCCCGGCAATCTTCAATTACTGATCCGCAGTCTTATCAAATTTGCCCAGCACTTCACGCTCGTAGGCCATCGCTTTTTTGTGGTCAAATTTGTGTTCCCACTTGGCAATCACCAGCACCGCCAGCGCATTACCTACCACGTTCAGCGCGGTACGCGCCATGTCGAGGATACGGTCAACACCGGCAATAAACGCCAGACCTTCCAGCGGAATACCTACGCTACCCAGCGTTGCCAGCAGCACCACAAACGACACGCCCGGCACGCCAGCAATCCCTTTCGAGGTCACCATCAGCGTCAGCACCAGAATGATTTCCTGCCAGATAGACAGGTCAATGCCATACAACTGCGCGATGAAGATAGCAGCAATACTTTGATACAGCGTCGAACCATCAAGGTTAAAAGAGTAACCGGTCGGCACCACGAAACTGGTGATCGACGCCGGGGCGCCGTAGGCTTCCATCTTCTCAATAATTCGCGGCAGCACACTTTCGGAGCTGGCAGTGGAGTACGCCAGAATCAGCTCATCTTTCAGAATACGGATCAGGATCCAGACGCTTAACCCGCACAGGCGCGCCACAATTCCCAGCACTACCAGCGCGAAGAACAGAATGGCGAAATGCACCAGCAGCACCAGTTTCGCCAGTGGCCACAGAGAAGAGAAACCAAAGTTAGCCACCGTCACCGCAATCAGCGCAAACACACCCACTGGGGCATAGCGCATCACCATGTGCGTCACTTTAAACATGGTTTCAGAGATAGAGCGGAACACGGTCACCAGCGGTTCACGATGCAACGCAGGCAGAGAGGAAAGCCCCAAACCAAACAGCACCGAGAAGAAGATGATTGGCAGCATTTCGCCTTTCGCCATCGACGCCACAATGTTCGTCGGCACCAGCGACAAAATCGTGCCCATAATGCCGTGGGAACTGCTTTGGACTGCTTCCGTAGTGCTCTGATATTTCGAGATATCGACGGTGGCCAGCTGCGACATATCCACCCCGGCACCGGGCTGGAAGACGTTCGCCAGAGTGATCCCCAAAATGATAGCGATGGTGGTGATCACCTCGAAGTAGATAATGGTTTTCGCACCAATTCGCCCGAGCTGTTTGGCGTCACCGACACCTGCGATACCGACCACCAGCGTGGAAATTACAATCGGCACAACAATCATTTTGATCAGGTGGATGAAGATATCACCCGCTGGAGAGAGCAAATTGACGACCAGCCAGTCGCGACTGTCGCTATGGTAGTGCAGGTAGCTTCCCAGGAGAATGCCCAGCACCATAGCAAACAGAATCTGCCAGGCCAGGCTGAATTTTATATTTTTCATATGAATGACTTCCTCAATGGAGCGCCGTTCCCCGTTCAGAAACGCGAGAACGTGACATACTGCCAGGGCATGAATTGTGTTGCGTTGGTTTGTAGATTTTTTTAACGCTTATGATCAGTATCATTTGCACGGTATGTTGCGCAACCCTTTAACATCAGAGCTTTTCGCTGCATTAATGCATAATAACGCGAGTTTATGGCAGGATTAATGAATAACCATTTGTTATGGAAAGATTTTTATTTGTTTAATCTGCAATAATACTGATTAGTGATTATTTTTGACACATGTTCATTCGATTATTTTTTATGCAGCTCAATGACATAATCTTCATCACCAGATGATTAATCCGATCTCCGCTGCAACAGTTTCGCCATATTAATCGACTCAACCAACTGTGTTCGGTTAACTCGCGGTGAGTTGAGATCCATCACTTTTTGCCATAGTTCGATGGCTTGCGCGTAGTTCGCCTGCATAAACGCATCTGAAGCCAGCAGCATCAGGGCGGTGATTTCATTACTGTCCAGCGCGAGGGCTTTGTCGATCATTGCGCGAGTCTGGGCGGTCATATGCTGGCTGGCCTGGTAATAAAGCACCGTCGCCAGCGCCGCATACAGTTCAGCGTTCTCACCGCGTAGTTGCAACGCCTGACGGTACGCCAGCAGCGCATTGCTGTAATCGTTTTGCCACAGATAGTACTCGCCCAGCAACGCCCACTGTTCACTGTTTTGTGGATTGGCGCGGATTTTATCCTGCAATGCCTGAAGCTGCGCTTCCGGGGTTTGCTGGCTGGCAAACTGATGTAGCGGATCGCGCTGACGCTGATACTCCGCACGTACCGCCTGCCATTTTGGGCTTAACAGATAACTGCCGATACAGAGAAATGCCATCAAAATCGTGAGTGTTGTCAGCATTTTCACCGGTATTTGTGACTGTTTCATCGCTTCACCCTCACTCGCCAGAGGATCAGTGCCATCAGCAGTAACAACACCACTGGCAGCGCCCACAACACCAGCGTCTGACCCGTTAACGGTGGGTTATAGCGAACAAAATCTCCGTAGCGTTCGGTCATCCAGCCGATGATTTCGGCTTCGTTCTTCCCCTCCGCCACCATGCTGTAAACCTGATGGCGCATACTGACCGCCACCGGCGCGTTGGATTCCAGTAAGTTTTGATTCTGGCACTGCGGACAACGTAACTGGCTGGCAATATTTAACGCCTGTTGCTGTTGTTGCGGATTGGCGAATTGCCACGTGTCTACGACCTGAGCGCGCGCAAAACAGGTAAATAGCAGCAGCAAAATGAGAAGCCCTTTATTCATCGCGCTTCCTCCCCCGCCATCCGCTTAATAACGCGCCCGCAATCATCAACAATCCTCCCCCCCAGATCCAGCGCACACCGCTTTGTACATACAAACGAAAAGCGTAACGATCCGGTCCGGTTTTTTCACCCATGACCGCATACCAGTCATGGATGCCGTTCCAGCGAATTGACGGCTCCATCATTTGCTGACGACGTGCTTCGTAAAAACGCCGCTCCGGCGTTAATTCACCAATACGTTGCTGATGGTCAAACAGTGTCACTATCGCTTTTTCGCTGGTGTAATTGCCTTTGGCTTGCAGATCGAGGCGTTCAAAACGGAAGGTGTATCCTGCCAGCGTCACCTGCTGACCCGGCTGTAAATTCAGGCTGATCTCCTGACGGCTGACGCTGGAGACCACGATCCCCGCGGCAAATAACAGCACGCCCGCATGAGCGACCAGCGCCGGAAGCTGCGCGCGTTTGCCAGAGATAAACGTCGCCAGCACAATCACCACCAGCATCAACAGACCAAACGGTAACGTTGCGCGGTTAAAATACGGTGCGCCAACGGAGAGGCGTCCCCAGCCCAGCAAGCCGTAAATCATCGGATAAAGCGTTCCCACCAGCACGATCAGTAGCACTGCGCAAAACAGCAACAGCGTAGCGAGGATTAACATTTCTCGCGATAACCCTGAAAAACGCACCGCCGGGCCACCGTCCCGCGCTCGCCAGCCATACAGAGCCAGAGACGCAAGGCTAATCAGTGCAAACAGGCTGAACAACGGCACGGCGCGGACGTTATCCAGCGCGAACGCATGAACCGAAACCAGAATGCCAGAACGGACAATCAACGTGCCCAGCAGCGACAGCATCAGGGTGACTATCGCCAGCAGCAGCGACCAGTGGCGGAAAATCCCCCGCTGGCGAGTCAGGGACAAACTGTGCAGCAGCGCAGTGGCAGAAAGCCAGGGTAATAAAGAGGCGTTTTCCACCGGATCCCAGAACCACCAGCCGCCCCAGCCCAGTTCGCAATAGGCCCACCAGGAACCGAGGATGATCCCCGCCGTTAATGCGCTCCAGCCAGGTAGTGCCCAGCGCCAACAAATTCTGGCGCAGGCACCATCAAACTCGCCGCGCAGTAAACTCGCCAGCGCCACGCTCGCCGCCACCATCAAACCGCCATAGCCAAGGTAAAGCAGCGGTGGATGAAAGATAAGACCGGGATGTTGCAGCATCGGATTGAGATCGCGGCCTTCGATTGCTGGGGGGAATATCCGCACGAAAGGGTCGGACCACAGCACCACAAACAGTAGCAGCGCGGCGAGCATGAGAGATAAAACGGCTAGCGTCAGCGGAAATAGCGGATCGGTTTGCTGCCGATAATGCCAGGCAAACAGCGCGCTCCAGGCGGAAAGCAACAGCACCCAAAGTAGCAACGAACCTTCATGACCGCCCCACACCGCCGCCAGTTTGAGATCCCACGACAGCAGGCTGTAGCTATGTTGGGCGACATAAATGACCGAGAAATCACTGATGAGAAAACAATACGTCAGTACGCCAAAGGAGAGCAGCAGGAGCGCGAACTGCGCCAGAATGCCGATGCAAGTGAGTCGCATCATGGCAGGCCAGCGCAACCGCACTCCCGCGAAAGTCGTCAACGGGGTCAACACGTTGACCCCGAGACTTAACAACAACGCCAGAAAACCGACTTCAGGAAGGAATACGTCCAGAAACCACCTCTTTTCTGGCTTACGCCACCGTCAACTGTCCGGCGTAGAGAATGAAAAAGCGCAGCATCAACACGCCAACCAGGCTAGCCCCACACGCCGCCAGCACGGCTGGAATGCCGGAACTGCGATTCACCCACGGTTTGAGCAACATTGGCACAATCAGCCCCAGCCCGGCGACACCAAGCCAGAACCACCACGTCCAGAAACCGCCGCCCAATGCCGCCACCAGCGCACGCACTTTACCGTCATCGCCCAGCGCCAGACCGACAAAAAACGCCACCAGCAGGAAGATTTCACCCCATACCACGGGGATTTCCATACGGTGTACAAAGTGCGCTTCCGTGGAATGCGGGTTACTGCGTTGGCGTATCGCCATGGCGATCAGCGCCACCGCCGCACCGGACGAGATGCCGGAGAAGAGGAACAGCACTGGCAGGATCGGATTATTGAGGAACGGATACGATTTCAGCGCCGACAGCAGAAAGCCGGTATAAGCCCCCAGCAGCACCGCCAACACCAGCATCAATGTTTCCAGTCCGCGATGAACGGGCGTCAGCAGGCTCAGAACCTTTTGCACGATCCCCAGCTTCGGCAACCAGCGTTGTTGCAGGGCAAGCAAATCATGTTCAAAGATTTTCGCCAGCCACAGCACCAGCACCACCATGTAGAGCTGAAACAGCATCACCCCCATCGACATCACCGAGGTAAAACTGTAGTGGAACATCAGCTTCCAGAAGGTCCACGGCTTTGTCAGGTGGAAGACGAGGATCAACAGACCGAGGATCACCGCGCCAGGCCCGACAATCAGCGTGGTGCGCAGCAACGTACTGTCTGCACCGCCCGCCTGCGGGTAGACGCGACGTAACAGCACGGCCAACGTCACCAGACCGGCAGAAATACCAATCAAAAACAGGTAGATGGCAATCGGCCAGTCCCACACCAGCGATTCAAAATGAAATGCGGAAGTCTGCGTCATTGGCTCACCTCCCCGTATTTAAACGGTACGCGGTACAGCTTCGGTTTGGTTCCCAGCGCCAGCTTGTAGCGGTAAGTGGGCTTCTGGCGCAGCAGTTGTGAAATCTCACTGTTGGGATCGTCCAGATTGCCAAACGTCAGCGCCTTCGTCGGGCAAGCTTCAACGCACGCGGGTAACTTACCGGCCTGCAAATTAGTCTTGCGGCAGAAATCGCATTTGTCCGCTGTCTTCGTGACCGGATGGATAAAGCGCACGCGGTACGGACAGGCGGCGATGCAATACTGACAACCGACGCAGAGATCCGGATTAACATCGACAATCCCACTGGCGGCATCGCGAAAAGACGCACCGGTCGGGCAGACGTCAACGCACGGCGCATGATCGCAGTGCTGACAAGACTTACGGAAGAAGCGATATTTCACATCAGGAAATTCGCCCTGCGGCTCGCTACGAATAATCGTCAGGCGCGACACACCTTCCGGCACCTTGTTCACTTCCCGACAAGCATCCATACAGGCGGTACAGCCGATACATAACGACTCGTCATGCACCATGCCGTAACGCACCCCATTGATATTCAACGTTTTCGCCACCACGCGCCCTGCGGTGCCGCTGACGGCTGCCAGCACGCCGACGCCGGTGAGAAACTGGCGACGTGACCAGGTCATGGCTGCTCCTTAAGCAACGGAACAGACGCCGGGTTAAAGTTCGGATTGGTGCGCTGATCGCTGTGGCAATCGACGCAAATCTTAATCCGTCCTTTGTCACTTAACGTCTGCATCGTATCTTGCTGTGGATGCAGGGAATGGCAGCTGGCGCACGCCACTTTGGTTACGTGAACATCGTGCGGCCAGAACGCTTTTTGCAACTGTTCCGGCAGATGGCAGGACATACAAACACTGTTCTGCTCACCAACCTTGTACATCGGCTCGTTAAAGCGCATCACATCTTTCACCCCTTCACGGTGTTGCGGTGATGGCTGGCCGTGACAGTTGGTGCAGGTGACCGGCAGTTTGTTATTCGGGTTGATAACGGAAGCATGTTTGCCATGCATAACTTCGGTATCTGGTTTATGACAGTCCAGACAGGCGGCATCCGGGTTACGCTGCTGGGTAACTTCGTAGCGATCACCAGATGCCTGCGCCGCAGGGGTAGCGGTAATTCCGTTCAGGCTCCACAACAGGCCCGACGCCAGCACCCCGGCAGTTAATAACGAACGTAATACGCTCATATTCACTCCATTGTGTTTTCCGCCCCTTGCGAGGCGGAACGGGGTTATTGGCTTAACAGACCGTTTTTACGTGCCTGTTCTTCCCACTGCGGGATCACCGTTTTGATGAAGTCCTGCTTCTCGGCCTTGATTTGTTCCATGTTCAGGCCAATGGCCTGCTGGGCTTTCTCTTTGGTCGAGATATCCGGGATCTGGATTTCATGGGTGATGCCTTTGGTCGCCAGCAGACGCGCCAGTTTGGTGCGTGCATCCGCCGCTTTATCCATCGCAGTACCGAGCATCCGCAGACCTTCTTCCGGTGCGTGCATATGAATGCCGTGGGAAGCGATCGCCAGATCCCAACGCCACTGGGCATGACGGATATCGTCCTGAATCGGCTTCATTTCGGCTTCCGTCGCGCCTGCGTCCAGTGCAGCTTTCGCTTCGAAGTGAGCGTGAACCAGTTGATCTTCCACCTTGATTTTCAGGTCGTTAATCGACTGCTTACGTTCCGCGACCACTTTTTGCAAGGCGGCTTTGTCCTGGGTATGGCAGTTCGCACAAGTCTGGGCGAAGTTATCAAACGGATTACCAATTTTATGGTCGGTGTAGAGTTTGCCTTCGGCGTTCTGCACTTTTGGCATATGGCAGTCGATACAGGTCACGTTGTTTTTGCCGTGAATGCCCGCTGTCCAGGTTTCATATTCCGGGTGCTGCGCTTTCAGCATTGGCGTTTTCGACAGGGAGTTAGTCCAGTCAGAGAAGGCAATTTTGTCGTAATACTGCTCCATATTTTCGACTTTCATGCCGTCATCCCACGGAAATTTAACTGCTTTGTTTTTGCCGTCGAAGTAATACTCCACATGGCACTGACCGCAAACCATCGATTGCTGGTCGAAACGTCCGGCTTTCTCAAAAGGTTTACCAATGGCTTCCATCGCGCGAGCCGCATACGGACGGGAAAGGGTTAACTCCGGTTTGCCTTTGGCGAACTCTGGTGAGGCGGTGTTATGGCAGTCGGCACAACCTAAGTTGTTGACGATTTCCGGGCCGCCGCGCGCCCATTTACCGTGGAAGTAGCCATCTTCGCCGTCTTTCTGGATCAGACGCGCCACATCCGGGCTTTTACAACTCCAGCACGCCATCGGTAGCGGACCATCTTCAGCGTTTTTCGGCGCACCGGTACGCAGGGTTTCACGCACATCGGTCACAGCAAAGGCATGTCCACGCGGCTTGTTGTAATCGCGCGAGAAGGGATACCCCGCCCACAGGATCACCAGCCGTGGATCTTCCGCCAGGGCGTCAACACGCTCTGACTGTTCCGAGGTGGCTTTCCAGGAGAGATATTGATCGGGATGCTGCGGGGCAAAGGTTTCGTTCTTCGCTTCCACAGTTACAGGTTTCGCGGGAGCGGCCGTTTGTTCAGCGTGAACAGAAGTGAAAAAGAAAAAAGGAATCAACAAGCTGAAGATACGGCGTGCGTTTATTTTTATCCTTGTCATAGGGGCTTTATCCAAATTTTGCCATTGAGGCAATGGCAGTTTTTATTGTTTTTTCATGACAGTAACCGCACATACACTGTCATGACATTGCTCGCCCCTATGTGTAACAAATAACCACATGCGGAATGTTGTCTTTAATCAATTGTAAGTGCATGTAAAATACCACTTTAGAGTTAGTCGGTAATTTCCTCCATTTCAAACACATGCATAACTGCATGTTCCAGAAAGAAAATGCCAACTTTTGTTGGTGTCCTTCAAAAATAATCCTGTCGTTTATTTGCACAATTCTACTTTTGCGTGATCTGCCGCCCAAATACTAAACAAAACTGCCAATACCCCTACATTTAACGCTTATGACACATATTATTAACATCCTACAAGGAGAACAAAAGCATGAGCCAAATACACAAACACACCATTCCTGCCAACATCGCAGACCATTGCCTGATAAGCCCTCAGCAGTACGAGGCGATGTACCAACAATCAATTAACGCACCAGATACCTTTTGGGGCGAACAGGGAAAAATTCTCGACTGGATCAAACCGTACCAGAAGGTGAAAAACACCTCCTTTACCCCCGGTAATGTGTCCATTAAATGGTACGAGGACGGCACGCTGAATCTGGCGGCAAACTGCCTTGACCGCCATTTGCAAGAAAACGGCGATCGTACCGCTATTATCTGGGAAGGCGATGACGCCAGTCAGAGCAAACATATCAGCTATAAAGAGCTGCACCGCGACGTCTGCCGCTTCGCCAATACCCTGCTCGAGCTGGGCATTAAAAAAGGTGACGTAGTCGCGATTTATATGCCGATGGTGCCGGAAGCCGCAGTCGCGATGCTGGCCTGCGCCCGCATTGGCGCGGTGCATTCGGTAATTTTCGGCGGCTTCTCGCCGGAAGCCGTTGCCGGACGCATTATCGATTCTAACTCACGGTTGGTGATCACTTCCGACGAAGGTGTGCGCGCCGGGCGTAGTATTCCGCTGAAGAAAAACGTTGATGACGCGCTGAAAAACCCGAACGTCACCAGCGTAGAGCATGTGGTGGTACTGAAGCGTACTGGCGGAAAAATTGACTGGCAGGAAGGGCGCGACCTGTGGTGGCACGACCTGGTTGAGCAAGCCAGCGATCAGCACCAGGCGGAAGAGATGAACGCCGAAGATCCGCTGTTTATTCTCTATACCTCCGGTTCTACCGGTAAGCCGAAAGGCGTGCTGCACACTACCGGCGGTTATCTGGTGTACGCGGCGCTGACCTTTAAATATGTCTTTGATTATCATCCGGGCGATATCTACTGGTGTACCGCTGATGTGGGCTGGGTTACCGGACACAGTTATTTGCTGTACGGCCCGCTGGCCTGCGGCGCGACCACGCTGATGTTTGAAGGTGTACCGAACTGGCCGACGCCTGCCCGTATGGCACAGGTGGTGGATAAGCATCAGGTCAATATTCTTTACACTGCGCCCACGGCGATTCGCGCGCTGATGGCGGAAGGCGATAAAGCGATCGAAGGCACCGACCGTTCGTCGCTACGCATTCTCGGTTCCGTGGGCGAACCAATTAACCCGGAAGCGTGGGAGTGGTACTGGAAGAAGATCGGCAACGAGAAATGCCCGGTGGTCGACACCTGGTGGCAGACCGAAACTGGCGGTTTCATGATTACGCCGCTGCCTGGCGCTACCGAGCTGAAAGCCGGTTCTGCGACGCGTCCGTTCTTCGGCGTGCAACCGGCGCTGGTGGATAACGAAGGTAATCCACAAGAAGGTGCCGCTGAAGGCAGTCTGGTGATCACCGACTCCTGGCCGGGTCAGGCGCGTACGCTGTTTGGCGATCACGAACGTTTTGAACAGACCTACTTCTCCACCTTCAAAAATATGTACTTCAGCGGCGACGGCGCGCGTCGCGATGAAGATGGCTATTACTGGATCACCGGGCGCGTGGACGACGTGCTGAACGTCTCTGGTCACCGTCTGGGGACGGCAGAGATTGAGTCGGCGCTAGTGGCGCATCCGAAGATTGCCGAAGCCGCTGTGGTCGGTATTCCGCACAATATTAAAGGTCAGGCGATCTACGCCTACGTCACGCTTAATCACGGGGAGGAACCGTCACCAGAACTGTACGCAGAAGTCCGCAACTGGGTGCGTAAAGAGATTGGCCCGCTGGCGACGCCAGACGTGCTGCACTGGACCGACTCCCTGCCTAAAACCCGCTCCGGCAAAATTATGCGCCGTATTCTGCGCAAAATTGCGGCGGGCGATACCAGCAACCTGGGCGATACCTCGACGCTTGCCGATCCTGGCGTGGTCGAGAAGCTGCTTGAAGAGAAGCAGGCTATCGCGATGCCATCGTAACCCACAATTGCCCGATGCGAGTCGGTAACGGTTTGTAGGCCTGATAAGACGCGACAGCGCCGCATCAGGCGTTGATTGCCGGATGCGGCGTAAACGCCTTATCCGGCCTACATTCGGCAACAGTTGTAGGCCTGATAAGACGCGACAGCGGCGCATCAGGCGCTGGTTGCCGGATGCGGTGCAAGCACCTTATCCGGCCTACATTCGGCAACGGCTGTAGGCCTGATAAGACGCGACAGCGGCGCATCAGGCGCTGGTTGCCGGATGCGGCGTAACGCCTTATCCGGCCTACATCTGGCAACGGCTGTAGGCCTGATAAGACGCGATAGCGTCGCATCAGGCGTTGATTGCCGGATGCGGCGTAAACGCCTTATCCGGCCTACATTCGGCAAGGGTTACTCGAGCGTTAACCTTCTCCCATAAGGGAGCGGGAATTAAAACAATCCCTACATTACCTCTGGAGAATCTGTGATGAATGGTACGATTTATCAGCGGATAGAAGACAATGCGCATTTCAGGGAGTTAGTCGAAAAACGGCAACGGTTTGCCACCATCCTGTCGATTATTATGCTGGCCGTTTATATCAGCTTTATTTTACTGATCGCCTTTGCGCCCGGCTGGCTGGGCACCCCGCTGAATCCGAACACCAGCGTTACACGCGGTATTCCCGTTGGCGTTGGGGTCATTGTTATCTCCTTTGTTCTCACTGGTATCTACATCTGGCGGGCGAACGGCGAATTCGACCGTCTAAATAATGAAGTCCTGCATGAGGTACAAGCATCATGAAAAGAGTTCTGACGGCGCTTGCCGCCACACTCCCTTTCGCAGCTAACGCCGCGGATGCTATTAGCGGGGCCGTTGAGCGCCAGCCAACAAACTGGCAGGCGATTATTATGTTCCTGATTTTCGTCGTGTTCACGCTCGGCATTACCTACTGGGCGTCAAAACGCGTACGTTCTCGTAATGACTACTACACCGCAGGCGGCAATATCACTGGCTTCCAGAACGGGCTGGCGATTGCCGGGGACTATATGTCTGCCGCCTCATTTTTGGGGATCTCCGCGCTGGTGTTTACTTCCGGCTATGACGGGCTGATCTACTCGCTGGGCTTCCTGGTGGGCTGGCCAATCATTCTGTTCCTGATTGCTGAACGTCTGCGTAACCTGGGCCGCTATACCTTTGCGGATGTGGCTTCTTACCGCCTGAAACAAGGGCCGATTCGTATTCTTTCGGCTTGTGGTTCTCTGGTGGTGGTGGCGCTTTACCTTATCGCCCAGATGGTGGGCGCAGGTAAACTTATCGAGCTGCTGTTTGGCCTTAACTATCACATTGCCGTGGTGCTGGTCGGCGTGCTGATGATGATGTACGTCCTGTTCGGCGGCATGCTGGCGACCACCTGGGTACAGATTATCAAAGCCGTTCTGTTGCTGTTCGGTGCCAGCTTTATGGCCTTTATGGTGATGAAACACGTCGGCTTTAGCTTCAACAATCTGTTCAGCGAAGCGATGGCGGTACACCCAAAAGGTGTCGACATCATGAAACCGGGCGGACTGGTGAAAGATCCGATCTCCGCGCTCTCTCTGGGGCTTGGACTGATGTTTGGTACGGCTGGCTTGCCGCATATTCTGATGCGCTTCTTTACGGTCAGCGATGCCCGCGAAGCGCGTAAGAGCGTGTTCTACGCCACCGGGTTTATGGGCTACTTCTATATCCTGACCTTTATTATCGGCTTCGGCGCAATCATGCTGGTCGGTGCAAATCCGGAATATAAAGACGCGGCGGGCCATCTGATTGGTGGTAACAACATGGCGGCAGTTCACCTGGCCAATGCGGTGGGCGGCAACCTGTTCCTCGGCTTTATTTCAGCGGTTGCTTTCGCCACTATCCTCGCGGTGGTTGCGGGTCTGACGCTGGCAGGCGCTTCCGCGGTTTCTCATGACCTGTACGCCAACGTCTTCAAAAAAGGCGCGACCGAACGTGAAGAGCTGCGAGTATCGAAAATCACCGTGCTGATCCTCGGCGTGATTGCCATTATCCTCGGCGTGCTGTTTGAGAATCAGAACATCGCGTTCATGGTGGGCCTGGCGTTTGCCATCGCCGCGAGCTGCAACTTCCCAATCATTCTGCTTTCCATGTACTGGTCGAAGTTGACTACTCGTGGCGCAATGATGGGCGGCTGGTTAGGGCTGATTACTGCGGTAGTACTGATGATCCTCGGCCCAACGATTTGGGTACAGATCCTCGGTCACGAAAAAGCCATCTTCCCGTACGAATACCCGGCGCTGTTCTCAATCAGCGTGGCATTCCTCGGCATCTGGTTCTTCTCGGCAACCGATAATTCAGCGGAAGGGGCGCGCGAGCGTGAACTGTTCCGTGCGCAATTTATCCGTTCCCAGACCGGCTTTGGCGTTGAGCAGGGCCGCGCGCATTAATCTCCACTAGCCTCTGGTCACCTGACCAACGGTAAAAAGGTGCAATGTACTGCACCTTTTTACCGATTACACCGCCAAAGCGTTATTGGTTCTCTTCTATTAACAACGCTTCCAGCAAATCAAGATCGTGTAGCAACTTTTGCAGCGTTTCGTTGCTGATCTCCCGCGTGGCGCGCAGGTGATAAAGTTCCGCACGTTCAGAACGCAACGCCGCCAGACGGAAGCGACGCTCCAGGTTCTCTTCCTGGACAGAACTTTCAACGTCGTTTCGGCCGTCGGCGCGACGACGCAGGTTACCGATGACGCGAGAGCTGACTTCGGTAAGCAGCTGGTTGTCGATATTCTCTTCAGTGTCCGCCGCCAGTCGCTCTTCCATTTTCTGGATCGCCACAATCGCCACTTCTGCCGTTGCCGCGCGCGCAATGCGTTCCTCTTTCAACTGCTGAGAATGATCTGCGACTTCAATGTGTTGCAGCAGAACAGGCAGCATCACCACGCCAACAAACAGCGAGAAGAGAATGACGCCAGCCGCCAGGAACACCAGCTCATAACGCGCCGGGAAGACGTTGCCATCCGGCAACAGCAGCGGAATAGAGAGCACACCAGCCAGGGTGATAGCCCCGCGAACCCCGGCAAAAGACGCGATAAGAATTTCTCGTGTGGTCCACGAACCAAACTCCATCGGTTTCTTCTTCAGGAAGCGGTTACTGAACTTTTTCATCGTCCACAGCCAGCCGAAACGGACCAGCATGAGCGCTGCGTAAATCAAGATGATGTCGGTAAACAGCATCCAGATTTCGACGTTCGGGTCGATCTCTGCCGCCATCAGCGACGTCTCCAGAATGCCTGGCAGTTGCAGGCCCAACAGCAAGAACACCATGCCGTTAAAGACAAACTCCAGCATCGCCCAGGTGCTGTTCGCACGCAGACGCATCGCCAGCGGCGCACGGCGCATCACGCCTGAACGGGTAATGGTCATCCCGGCAGCAACTGCCGCAAGGATACCGGAAACGCCAATATGTTCGGCAATCAGATAAGAGGCGAACGGCAGCAGGAACAGCAGGACTATCTGTGTCGCAGGTTCATCGCCGCCCCAGCGACTCAGGAAGCGCAGCGAGCGACCATATAGCCAGCTCACCACAAACCCCGCGAGAATACCGCCGATCGCGACTTTCATAAATTCGACCGTCGCACCGCCAACAGTGAAGATCATGGTCCCCATCGCGACTGCCACGGCAAACTTCAACGACACCAGGCCGGAGGCGTCATTCATCAACGCTTCGCCCTGCAAAATACCCATGATTTTTTTCGGTATTCGCCCTTCGCCAACAATCCCGGAGAGCGCCACGGCATCAGTCGGAGAGAGCACCGCCGCTAGCGCAAAGGCCGGAATTAGCGGAATGCCTGGCACCACCCAGTAAATGAGGAAGCCAATGCCGACTACGGTGACTACCACCAGCGCCAGCGCAAGACCGAAGATCTCTCGGCCATGTTCGAGAAATTCACGGGTCGGCGTTTTCCAGCCATCAGCAAACAGCAGCGGCGGGATAAACAAAACTAAAAAGAGTTCAGGATCAAACTCCACATGCAAACCAAACGTCGGCCACGCCAGTAGCGCACCAATGGCGATTTGCATAAGCGGAAGCGGGATCTGAAAGGGCATGACACGAGTGACCACCCCGGACAGCGAAACCACGAGGGTCATTATCAGTATGGTAAAGAAGATTTCCATGCGTTCCCTGTTTGCGATGTTTTATGGTTTGAGAAAGGCGCTATGCCTGAATTCTCAGTTTTTTCAGAATATCGCAAAAGCTCACACAATGTACGGAGAAAATAAAAACGGGCAGCCATTGCCACCCGTTTTCAGAATCTTATTAAAGATTAGATAGCCCAGCCACCCGCGTAGAAGGTCACCAGCGCCGCGGCGATAACAACCGTACCAATGTTCAGCTTACGCCATTCGCCAGAAACCAGACGCCCAATAACCAGGGTAGCGAAACCGATCATAATGCCGGTCACGATGTTACAAGTCAGTACAATGAATACCGCCGTCACCAGCCCCGCCATCGCATCGACAAAATCAGCAAAGTCGATTTTAGCCACGTTGCTTAACATCAGCAGGCCAACATACATCAGCGCCGGAGCCGTTGCGTAACCTGGAACAAGGTAAGAGAGCGGAGAGAGGAACAGAATCAGCAGGAACAGCACGCCGACGGTGATTGCCGTCAGACCGGTTTTACCACCCGCTGCCGTACCCGCCGCAGACTCGATGTATACCGCGGCCGGAGCCGCCCCCACCAGGCCTGAGAAAACGCTGCTCAGGGAGTCGGTGGTCAGCGCTTTGCCGCCATCAATGATCTGCCCGTCTTTATCCAGCAGGTTCGCCTGCCCGGCGACTGCACGGATGGTTCCGGTCGCATCAAAGACCGCCGTCATCACCAGCGCCAGTACGCTCGGCAGTACCACCGGATTCAGCGCGCCCATAATATCCAGGCTACCAATCAGCGAGTTACCATTTTCATCGCTCAGAGACGGCATAGCAAAAACGCCGGAGAAATGAACGTTAGGATCGAAGATCAGGCCCACAATCGAGATACCGATAATGGTCAGCAGAATGCCGCCCGGCACTTTCAGTTTTTCCAGACCGACGATCACCGCCAGACCTACCAGCGACATAATAACCGGGAAGGTGGCGAAATCACCCAGCGCAACCGGCAGACCGTCGAGCGGATTTTTAATGACCAGGCCAACACCATTCGCAGCAATCAGCAGCAGGAACAGGCCGATACCAATCCCCGTACCGTGCGCCACACCGTGTGGCAAGTTGCGCAAAATCCAGCTTCGGATACCCGTTGCAGAAATGACTGTAAACAGCACCCCCATCAGGAACACGGCGCCCAGCGCGACCGGAACGCTAATATGCTGCCCCAGCACCAGGCTGAATGCAGTAAACGCGGTCAGGGAGATAGCGCAACCGATAGCCAGCGGCAAATTGGCCCACAGCCCCATCGCGATAGAACCAATTCCGGCAACCAGACAGGTCGCAACAAAAACTGCTGCTGGTGGGAAGCCTGCTTTACCCAGCATGCCCGGAACGACGATGACCGAGTAGACCATCGCCAGAAACGTTGTTAACCCGGCAACCACTTCCTGACGGACAGTGCTTCCACGTTGTGAAATTTTAAACCAGGCGTCGAGTGAACCGCCGGTACGCGCTGATGGCGTAGACATAAAAAACATCCCCTGAGAGTTTATTTTTCGTCAAGATGCGTGGCGGACAATCCCCTGCCAGCGAAACGTTATCTTCCTGCTTCAGGTTTGCGACAATGTGGGGCGTCGCAAAAAAGCAAACGTTTAGCTCCGCGCATACAAAACGGGTGGTAAAAAAAAGCAAACGATTATCCGGCGATCATAGCGGCTTTTTCAACCGAAGTTTGCTGCTTTTTTCTCTTTTCTTGTATTGACGATGAAAAACCAGGCAATTGATGCGCAAACGTTATCGTCGATGCCCAAAATTACGGCATTTGTAGGTAGCTTGTAGCGAAGGGTGGCAGTAAAAAATCGTGCAAGATGGCAAAAACATTGCGTCTAAAAAACGTCTTTTTGCACTGGCGAAGATACGGAGGCGGCATACAATTAAAGTATCAACACCAACCGGAACCTCCACCACGTGCTCGAATGAGGTGTGTTGACGTCGGGGGAAACCCTCCTGTGTACCAGCGGGATAGAGTGAAAGACAAAGACCGGAAACAAACTAAAGCGCCCTTGTGGCGCTTTAGTTTTGCTCGTCTTCCAGCAAACGCGCGCCAGTACCTTCTTCCCCTAAGCGGTCGCCCGGGTTACGCAACGGGCAGTCGCTACGCGAAAGGCAGCCGCAGCCAATACAACCGTCCAGTTCATCTCGCAGAGCCACTAAGGTATGAATGCGCCGATCTAATTCTTCTCGCCATTGAGAAGAAAGCTGCTTCCACTCTTTGGCGCTTAATGTATGCCCTTCAGGCAACACACCAAATGCTTCACCAATAGTCGCCAATGGAATGCCAATACGTTGAGCAATCTTGATAATCGCCACATATCGCAGCACATCACGCTTATATCGTCGCTGATTGCCGCTATTTCGAATACTGGTAATCAGCCCTTTGCTCTCATAGAAATGCAGTGCAGATACCGCTACCCCACTGCGTTTCGCCACTTCGCCTGGGGTGAGCAAGGCTTTAATGCGGGGTAATTTCTTTTCCATAAATCGCTTTACCTCAAGTTAACTTGAGGAATTATACTCCCCAACAGATGAATTAACGAACTGAACACTGAAAAGAGGCAGCTTTATGTCCCATCAGAAAATTATTCAGGATCTTATCGCATGGATTGACGAGCATATTGACCAGCCACTGAACATTGATGTCGTCGCAAAAAAATCAGGTTATTCAAAGTGGTACTTACAGCGGATGTTCCGCACGGTAACGCATCAGACACTTGGTGATTACATTCGTCAACGCCGCCTGTTACTGGCTGCCGTTGAGTTGCGCACCACCGAGCGCCCTATTTTTGATATCGCAATGGATCTTGGGTATGTTTCGCAGCAGACCTTTTCCCGCGTTTTCCGTCGGCAGTTTGATCGCACTCCCAGCGATTATCGCCACCGTATCTAGAATTATTGCCCGCACATTAACTCATGTGCGGGTAATTTCCCTGTCCATTCCATAAACATTTGCGGCGGCATCGCCTTTGCAAAATACCAGCCCTGGCAATAACGCACGCCGCGTTTGCGCAGCCAATTAACCTGCTCCGACGTTTCTACCCCTTCCGCTATCGTTTTTAGCCCCAGACTGTGCGCCAGTTCAATGATGTGTTCCGCAATCAAATGGCTGGTTTTGTGCGTGGTCAGCGTCTCAACAAACGATTTATCGATTTTCAAAATATCGATATTCAATGAATTAAGGTTGTGTAAGTTGGAGTAGCCAATACCGAAGTCATCAATCGCAACTTCATAACCGGCCTGACGGAAAGCATGAATAATCGGCGTCATTTTGGTGACATCAAGAAACGCATGTTCAGTGACTTCAAATTTAATTTGCTGCGGACGCACCGCGTATTGCTCTATTTTCTGATTGGTTCGCGCAATTAAACGCGATGTATGAAAGTCGGAGGCCGACAGGTTAATAGAAACATAGCGATCGGCATGTGTTGCCAGATACGCCCCCAGATCGCTGAATACATTATCAATAACATAATCAGTGACTAACTCAATCATCCCCTCTTTTTCCGCCAATGGGATAAACTCTGCCGGACTCATCACTTGCCCCTGGCCACCAGGCCAACGTAGCAACGCTTCAGCGCCAATACATTTTTCTGTTTTGATATCGATAATTGGCTGGTAATAAAGACAAAGCTGTCTTTTTTCGAGGGCGCGTTGCAATTTGCGTTTGGGTGACTGGTACTCCTGGCTAATCCGCAACCAGAGTAACAGTAGTACCAGACTGCAAAAAATACCTGCGGGCAAAGCAAAGATAAGATGATTATAAAAATGAGCGATAAGACGTTTATTTGAAGTGGCAACAATGGCCGCTATTGGGCGTTTTGTTGAATGTACCATTGCATACAAATGACCATTTCGTTGCACCGTTAAATCATTCAGATGAATTAACGGAGTAAACGTTTCAGCCGAGGCCTGGTTGCTTAACGAAAAAAAGGTTTTCGTCACCGTATCATACACGCCCCATTGCAGCGTCGGATCGTCAGATATCACCTCGCTCCAGAATAAAGGATTGATGACCGCCACATAATTACCCCGCTGCATATAAGTCATTTTATAACCGGAGAAAAAAGGGGTATCGCGGTAATAATAGATAGAAATGTCAGGGTCACGCTTATAATCCGCGGGGGCAATTATATACCCGTCAGCGGGAGCGATAAGCGAAGAACATAAAAAACGGTTATCCTGGGCATATATCAGTTCATTGATATAAAGATAGCCACGAATAATATTCAACATTCGCTTCTGATGATCCGGAGTACAAACTTGCCCCTGATAGCGTTCCGCTTCATCGCTCGCTGAATCTGCCTGTTGAATGACCAGTTCGGATTTATCCAGCGCCAGTTGGGCAAAGACACGAAGCTGATTGTTCACTTCTGATTTTGCCCAAATGAAGGCAATCCATAGTGACAGGATGATGGGAAGAAGTGCTACAAAGATAATGCCCGGCAACGCCAGCAACTTGTGTCGTGCACGATGACTCATTTCTATCAATTCCCTGTCTGGTTATAGCTGGTCATTGCAAGGTGAAAACCCTGGCCACCGACGACGTTAGATAAATCTTACGGTATAAATAGCACTTTTGCCTGATTTGAAATTGATACCTTTATAATCGTTGTTTTAATAAAAATAACACGCTGATATCAAAAAGAATTTACTAAAAAATGCGGGTCAGTCAGGAATGTACGATATTTTGTATTTCCACGACGCCACTGAAAAACCACAAAATAAGCACGCTAATAAAAATAGTGACTCTATCTGGCTAACAAACAACCAATTGTGATATAGTTCACAAAAATAATGAAACATACTAATTGTTTCATTTTGGTATTCTGTAAGCCCCATGATAGCCAGAGTGCATCACGCCTCCCGTGAACAACACCGTGCTGTCCAGGGCATCGGTTATTTTCAGAGGAAATGTTCGATGGCTACCCTCACCACTGGCGTGGTTCTTCTTCGCTGGCAGCTTCTTAGCGCCGTACTGATGTTTCTGGCAAGTACGCTCAACATCCGTTTTCGGCGGTCTGATTACGTAGGGCTCGCGGTGATAAGTAGTGGCCTGGGCGTTGTTTCCGCCTGCTGGTTCGCGATGGGACTGCTCGGAATCACCATGATGGATATTGCCGCAATCTGGCACAATATTGAGTCGGTAATAGTGGAAGCCACAAATCAGGCACCGCCACAATGGCCGATGATCTTGGTGTGATATGCAGAAGCCTCCATTATGGAGGCTTCTTTTTTATCCCTGGCAGATGCGTTAATCACCTACCTTAAAACAATATAATCTATTGTTTTAAAACAAAATCAGAATGGGATATCGTCATCGAAATCCATCGGCGGCTCGTTAGACGGCGCTGCCGGAGCGGACTGCTGCGGGCGAGACTGCGCGCCGCCGCTGAACTGATTGCCACCCTGCGGCTGCTGAGGCTGGCCCCAACCGCCCTGCGGCTGACCGCCACCGACGTTACCGCCAGCCGGAGCGCCACCGCCCTGACGACCCCCCAGCATCTGCATGGTGCCGCCAACGTTCACCACCACTTCCGTGGTGTAGCGATCCTGACCGGATTGATCGGTCCATTTGCGGGTACGCAGCTGACCTTCGATATAAACCTGGGAACCTTTACGCAGATATTCGCTGGCCACTTCAGCCAGTTTGCCGAACAGCACAACGCGGTGCCATTCAGTCTGCTCTTTCATCTCGCCGGTCGCTTTATCACGCCAGGATTCGGAAGTAGCCAGCGTAATGTTGGCAACTGCGCCACCATTTGGCATGTAGCGTACTTCCGGGTCCTGACCCAGATTACCAACGAGAATAACCTTGTTTACGCCTCTGCTGGCCATGTTCATGTCTCCTGAAAAAAAACGTTCTAATAAGTGTAAACGCGCGATTGTAGCATTACCAATAGCGGTTTTACTATGTTGTGACCTCGGTTCCGCTAAACAATTCTGGTCAAACATTGTTACATAGCGCTCTGGGTTTTGCATTCCAACACTGTATATTCATTCAGGTCATTCTGTGTCATAATTAACCGTTTGTGATCGCCGGTAGCACCATGCCACCGGGCAAAAAAGCGTTTAATCCGGGAAAGGTGAATGGATAAGATCGAAGTTCGGGGCGCCCGCACCCATAATCTCAAAAACATCAACCTCGTTATCCCCCGCGACAAACTCATTGTCGTGACCGGGCTTTCGGGTTCTGGCAAATCCTCGCTCGCTTTCGACACCTTATATGCCGAAGGGCAGCGTCGTTACGTTGAATCCCTTTCCGCCTACGCGCGGCAATTTCTGTCACTGATGGAAAAGCCGGATGTCGACCATATTGAGGGGCTTTCACCCGCCATCTCCATTGAACAGAAATCGACGTCTCATAACCCACGTTCCACGGTGGGGACAATCACCGAAATCCACGACTATTTGCGTCTGCTGTACGCTCGCGTCGGTGAGCCGCGCTGCCCGGACCACGATGTTCCGCTGGCGGCGCAAACCGTCAGCCAGATGGTGGATAACGTGCTGTCGCAGCCGGAAGGTAAACGTCTGATGCTGCTGGCGCCGATTATTAAAGAGCGCAAAGGCGAACACACGAAAACGCTGGAGAATCTGGCAAGTCAGGGCTACATCCGTGCACGCATAGATGGCGAAGTCTGCGATCTTTCCGATCCCCCGAAACTGGAACTGCAAAAGAAACACACCATTGAAGTGGTTATTGATCGTTTCAAAGTACGCGACGATCTCACCCAACGTCTGGCTGAGTCGTTTGAAACGGCGCTGGAGCTTTCTGGTGGTACCGCGGTCGTCGCTGATATGGACGATCCAAAAGCGGAAGAACTGCTTTTCTCCGCCAACTTCGCCTGTCCGATTTGCGGCTACAGTATGCGTGAACTGGAACCGCGTCTGTTTTCGTTTAACAACCCGGCGGGGGCCTGCCCGACCTGTGACGGCCTCGGCGTACAGCAATATTTCGATCCTGACCGTGTGATCCAAAACCCGGAACTGTCGCTGGCAGGTGGTGCGATCCGTGGCTGGGATCGCCGCAACTTCTATTACTTCCAGATGCTGAAATCGTTGGCAGATCACTATAAGTTCGACGTCGAAGCACCGTGGGGCAGCCTGAGCGCGAACGTGCATAAAGTGGTGCTGTACGGTTCTGGCAAAGAAAACATCGAATTCAAATACATGAACGATCGTGGCGATACCTCCATTCGTCGTCATCCGTTCGAAGGCGTGCTGCACAATATGGAGCGCCGTTATAAAGAGACGGAATCCAGCGCGGTACGCGAAGAGTTAGCCAAGTTTATCAGCAATCGCCCGTGTACCAGCTGCGACGGAACACGTCTGCGTCGGGAAGCGCGCCACGTGTATGTCGAGAATACGCCGCTGCCTGCTATCTCCGACATGAGCATTGGTCATGCGATGGAGTTTTTCAACAATCTCAAACTCGCTGGTCAGCGGGCGAAGATTGCGGAAAAAATCCTCAAAGAGATTGGCGATCGTCTGAAATTCCTCGTTAACGTCGGCCTGAATTACCTGACACTTTCCCGCTCGGCAGAAACACTTTCCGGCGGTGAAGCCCAGCGTATCCGTCTGGCGAGCCAGATTGGCGCGGGCCTGGTTGGTGTGATGTACGTGCTGGACGAACCGTCTATCGGCCTGCACCAGCGCGATAACGAACGCCTGCTGGGTACACTTATCCATCTGCGCGATCTCGGTAATACCGTGATTGTGGTGGAGCACGATGAAGACGCGATTCGCGCCGCTGACCATGTGATCGACATTGGCCCGGGCGCTGGTGTACACGGTGGTGAAGTGGTCGCGGAAGGTCCGCTGGAAGCGATTATGGCGGTGCCGGAGTCGTTGACCGGGCAGTACATGAGCGGCAAACGCAAGATTGAAGTGCCGAAGAAACGCGTTCCGGCGGATCCAGAAAAAGTGTTGAAGCTGACAGGCGCGCGTGGCAACAACCTGAAAGACGTAACGCTGACACTGCCAGTCGGTCTGTTTACCTGCATTACAGGTGTTTCAGGTTCCGGTAAATCGACGCTGATTAACGACACACTGTTCCCGATTGCCCAACGTCAGTTGAATGGTGCGACCATCGCCGAACCGGCACCGTATCGCGATATTCAGGGACTCGAGCATTTCGATAAAGTCATCGATATCGACCAAAGCCCGATTGGTCGTACTCCGCGTTCTAACCCGGCGACCTATACCGGCGTGTTTACGCCTGTACGTGAACTGTTTGCGGGCGTACCGGAATCCCGCGCGCGCGGTTATACGCCAGGACGTTTCAGCTTTAACGTCCGTGGCGGTCGTTGCGAAGCCTGTCAGGGCGATGGCGTGATCAAAGTGGAGATGCACTTCCTGCCGGATATTTACGTACCGTGCGACCAGTGCAAAGGTAAACGCTATAACCGTGAAACGCTGGAGATTAAGTACAAAGGCAAAACCATCCACGAAGTGTTGGATATGACCATCGAAGAAGCGCGTGAGTTCTTCGATGCCGTACCGGCGCTGGCGCGTAAGCTGCAAACGTTGATGGACGTTGGCCTGACGTATATCCGCCTCGGGCAGTCCGCAACCACGCTTTCCGGCGGTGAAGCCCAGCGCGTGAAGCTGGCGCGTGAGCTGTCAAAACGCGGCACCGGGCAGACGCTGTATATTCTCGACGAGCCGACTACCGGCCTGCACTTCGCCGATATTCAGCAACTGCTCGACGTGCTGCATAAACTGCGCGATCAGGGCAACACCATTGTGGTTATTGAGCACAATCTCGACGTGATCAAAACCGCTGACTGGATTGTCGACCTGGGACCAGAAGGCGGTAGCGGTGGCGGCGAGATCCTCGTCTCCGGTACGCCAGAAACCGTCGCGGAGTGCGAAGCATCACACACGGCACGCTTCCTCAAGCCGATGCTGTAATCGTTAAGGCCGCTTTCTGAGCGGCCTCAGATTATTGACAAAGTGCGCTTTGTTCTTGCCGGATGCGGTGTGAACGCCTTATCCGACCTACATAAACATGCAATTTCAATATATTGCAGGGATTACGTAGGCCTGATAAGCGTAGCGCATCAGGCAATTTTGCGTTTGTCATCATTCTCAGGCCGCTTGCTGAACGGTCTTTTCCTTTCAGAGTTGCACCAGCAATTTACGTTTTTCTTCCGGCAGCAAATTCACCGCCTGCTGATACGACGCATCGACCAGATAATAGATTTGCGAATCCGGCAACGAGCCGTCGAGATATACGGTGCTCCAGTGCGCTTTGTTCAGATGCCGACTGGGACGAACATCGCTATGCTGCTGTCGCAAAAGCTCGGCCAGCGCAGGGCTGGTTTTCAGCGAAACCGCTGGGCGATTTTCCACTTCTTTCACCATCGCAAACAGCACATCTTCCACTTTGATTTGCGTTGCTTTCCAGTCACTATGCACACTCTGTTCTGCGCCTGGTTTTGCCATGCAATATTGTAGCAACTCCGAAATGGTCATTTTTTACTCCCCTTGTAGTGTCGCGATAATGCGACGCGAACCGCCGTGGATGCGATGTTCCCCAAGCCATATTCCCTGCCAGGTGCCGGTCTGAATACGCCCCTGATGCACTGGCAATACGAGCGATACCCCCAGCATCGAGGATTTGATATGAGAAGGCATATCGTCTGCCCCTTCATAGTCATGCTCATAGTTTCCGTTGTCGGGAACGGTGCGGAGGAAAAAACGCTCCATGTCATAGCGTACTGTGGGGTCGCAATTCTCATTAAGTGTCAGAGAGGCGGAAGTGTGTTGCAGCAACAGGTGCAGTAAACCGACATTAACTCGCGGCATATCAGCTAGTTGAGTCAGGATTTCATCCGTTACCAAATGAAACCCACGAGATTTAGCGCTAAGCGTGAGCGTCTTTTGAAACCACATGTGCTGCTCCTTGATAAAACTCTCTTAATCAGTTTGCAGCAAGACAGCGAAAGGATAAAGGTGTGATTAAAAAAACAGCATTCGGGAGAGTCAGGCGCTCTCCCGACTTATCAGTATTCTGAATTGATGATCACCTCTTCATCGAATGCACCCGCTTGTGGCAAGGGTTTGTAGGTAGAGTTAGAGGCTCGTAGAATGCGGATGCCACGGATGCCAACATCACGCGCAGCGGTAATATCGTTATCGGAATCACCATAAAAAATTCGGATATTTTTATCCTGTAGCCACTGCGTTTTTGTATTTTGTCCTGCTTTATCGCCCGCAAAAATCACCGGGTTCATACTGGTTGCAGGAATGTGAAAGTCATCAGCCAGCGTTTTTGACACTGTTTCAGTTTTCGTAGGGCTACGACCTGTCACAAAGAAAATGGTGTCGCCACGGCGGACATGCATATCAATTAGCTGACGCGCGACCTCTTTTGGAATACTGAATTCATCCCAACCGTTGTTCATCTTTTCCCAGAATGCCGGGTTTTTTAGATAATCTTCGCTTTCTGGCGAGAACGTTTTTTTGCCGCGCCAGAATCCAGGGCTGGAAAACAGAACAGTGTCATCAATATCAAACCCAACTGCCATCTGTGGGCGCCCTGCAAGACTGTTTTCAATTTGGGCGACTGAAACCCAATGAATTGGCGCCTGTTCAGCGAGTTTGGCTACGTTAGTACCCGGATTAAGCGGTGAAGGTGATGAGGCCAGGGCAACAGCGGAACTGTTTAGAGCGAACAATAAGCAAACGGCACTCAATGCCTGTGTGATCTTGCGCATATTTTTCCCTAAATAGTCAGTAAGTTAAAACTTTTTATTGTGAGATTTGTTGAAAAAACCATCTGACCATAACGCCAGCAGCGGGGGAAAGAAAGGATTATCTGCGGTTTTGTTAGAGAAAGGGAGCAGGATCACATGAGAGAAGTTCGTGTTTTTTAATAGCTTAATGTCTATCCATGGAGTAGGTATATCTATTTAGTCCGTGGTTAATATCGCTTACCAGAAGTGAGCGGCTTTATATGAGGGGCAGAATATTTCCTTCTCTCTATTCTCAATGATACTAATCATATCAACAAGTTAAAATTGAGCAGGCGGCTGTTCAACCACCTGCTAACGACATTACATCACGGCTGCAAACGCCTTCGCCACGCGATGCACATTTTGCGCATTAAGTCCGGCAACACACATGCGGCCGCTGGCAATCAGGTAAACACCAAACTCTTCACGCAGTCGGTCAACCTGAGCAGCGCTTAAACCGGTATAGCTGAACATGCCGCGCTGCTTAAGCAAATAATCAAAATTGCGTTCTGGCATCTCTTTACTCAATACCTTCACCAGTTCCTGACGCATCGCCAGAATACGGGTACGCATTTCTTCCACTTCTGCCAGCCAGCTAGCTTTTAACGCCGCATCATTCAGCACCGTAGCCACCACCTGCGCACCAAAATTTGGCGGGCTGGAGTAGTTACGACGTACTGTTGCTTTCAACTGCCCCAGTACGCGGCCTGCGGCTTCGGCATCTTCACACACCACAGAAAGACCGCCAACACGCTCGCCGTAAAGGGAGAAAATTTTCGAGAATGAATTGCTCACCAGAGCAGGTAATCCGGCGCTGGCGATCGCGCGAATGGCATAGGCATCTTCTTCCATACCGGCACCAAATCCTTGATAGGCAATATCGAGGAATGGGATAAGCTCGCGTGCTTTGAGAATTTCAATCACCGCATCCCACTGGTCGTTGGTGAGATCGGCGCCCGTTGGGTTATGGCAGCACGGATGCAGCAGCACAATGCTGCGGGCAGGTAATGTTTTCAGCGTCGCCAACAGGTCATTAAAACGCACGCCGTTGGTTGCTTCGTCATACCAGGGGTAAGTACTCACTTCAAATCCAGCCCCCGCGAATATTGCCACATGGTTTTCCCAGGTGGGATCGCTGACCCAGACGCCTGATTCCGGGAAGTAGCGTTTCAGGAAGTCAGCGCCTACTTTTAATGCCCCCGAACCACCGAGCGTCTGAATGGTCGCCACACGCTGTTGTTGTAGCACCGGATGGTCAGCGCCAAACAGCAGCGGCGAAATGGCATGGCGATAGCTGTTCAGCCCTTCCATCGGTAAATAAAGCGAAGCGCCATGAGGTTGTGCATTCAGACGCGCTTCCGCTTCCGCGACAGCTTTTAGTTGCGGAATAATCCCGTCTTCGTTGTAGTACAGACCGATACTCAAATTCACTTTGTCGCTGCGAGTGTCTTCTTTAAAACGCTCCATAAGCGAAAGAATCGGGTCGCCAGCATAGGCGTCAACTTTTTGAAACACGCGATGGTTCTCCAGGTTTACGGGCAGGTGGTTAAAACACAATAAACCGGAAGATGGCGAAGATCGAGAGGATGTTCAGCGACGAACGGCAATTAACCAGAGGGTAAGACTGATGACAAACGCAAAACCACCAGAAGCATGACGTTTATCAGGCCTATGCGAGAATATCAATTTATTGAATTTACAAGATATTACGTGCCGGATAAGGCATTCACGCCGCATCCGGCACAGACAATCAACTATTACAGAACGATTAATCCACGTATTTCATCGCGACCCTTGACGTCAGGCGCGTGATAAGTTCGTAAGCACTCACTTTTGTTATTTCTGCGATACGCTCTACGGGCAAACCTTCACCCCATAAAATGACCTGGTCCCCGGCTTTATCCTGCGCCTGTGGACCTAAATCTACGCAGATCATATCCATCGCCACGCGACCAACAATCGGCACTTCACGACCATTAACCAGCACTGGCGTACCGGACGGCGCGGCGCGCGGGTAGCCATCGCCATAGCCCATCGCCACCACACCAAGGCGGGTATCGCGCTCGCTAATCCAGGTGCCGCCATAGCCTACCGGTTCACCCGCTTTATGCTCACGCACGGCAATCAGGCTGGAGGTCAGAGACATCACTGGCTGGCAACCGAAATCAGCACCGGTGGAGCCATCTTCCAGCGGTGACACGCCGTAAAGAATGATGCCCGGGCGCACCCAATCAAAATGCGACTGCGGCCATAACAAAATTCCACCCGATGCGGCGATTGAACGCTTGCCGGGTTTGCCTTCGCAAAAGGTATTGAAGATATCGAGTTGTTTCTCAGTCGCGCCGCATTTTGGCTCATCAGCGCGAGCAAAGTGGCTGACAATATTCACCGGCTGACGGACGTTTTTACATTGCGTAAGACGTTGATAAAACGCCTCAGCTTGTTCCGGTAAAACGCCCAGTCGGTGCATACCGGTGTCGAGTTTCATCCAGACGGTAACTGGCTCCTCCAGACTGGCCTCTTCCAGAGCAGCAAGCTGTTCTTCGTTATGCACGGCGGTATGCAGATGTTCAGCGGAGATCGTCGGCAGATCGTCTGCTTCAAAAAAGCCTTCCAGTAACAATATAGGTTGCGTGATGCCCCCTGCTCTAAGCCGCAGGGCTTCTTCGAGACGGGCTACGCCAAAGGCGTCGGCATCAGGAAGCGTTCGCGCGGTTTCAAGAAGACCGTGACCATAAGCGTTCGCTTTCACCACCGCAACCAGTTTACTGGCGGGGGCCAGTTCACGCAGACGTTGCAAGTTGTGTCGCAGAGCGCGGCGGTTAATCACTACAGTTGCCGCTTGCATTTGTATTCCTTGATAAGTGTTTGCTTTAATTACCTAATACATAAAATAATTATTATTCGTCATCGTACTGCGGCCCCGCGTAGTTGTCGAAGCGCGACCATTGACCGTTAAAGGTCAGGCGTACCGTCCCGATTGGGCCGTTACGTTGTTTACCGATAATAATTTCCGCGATGCCTTTCAAATCACTGTTCTCGTGATAAACCTCATCACGATAGATAAACATGATCAAGTCCGCATCCTGCTCGATGGAGCCGGATTCACGCAAGTCGGAGTTGACCGGACGTTTGTCGGCACGTTGTTCCAGAGAACGGTTCAACTGGGACAGGGCCACCACCGGCACATTCAGTTCTTTTGCCAGCGCTTTCAGCGAGCGGGAGATTTCCGCAATTTCCAGCGTACGGTTGTCGGAAAGTGACGGCACACGCATCAGCTGCAGGTAGTCGATCATGATAAGCCCGATACCGCCGTGCTCACGGGCAATACGACGCGCGCGCGAGCGCACTTCCGTTGGCGTCAGACCGGAGGAGTCATCAATATAGATGTTACGTTTCTCGAGCAAAATGCCCATCGTGCCGGAAATACGCGCCCAGTCTTCATCATCCAGCTGCCCGGTACGGATTTTGGTCTGGTCGACGCGCGACAGCGATGCCAGAGAACGCATCATAATCTGTTCCGATGGCATCTCCAGTGAGAAGATAAGCACCGGTTTATCCTGCAACATCGCCGCATTTTCGACGAGGTTCATCGCAAATGTCGTTTTACCCATCGACGGACGCGCCGCGACGATAATCAAGTCCGACGGCTGCAAACCGGCGGTTTTTTTGTTGAGATCGTCATAGCCGGTGTTTACCCCGGTGACGCCATCGTGCGGCTGCTGGAACAGTTGCTCAATACGCGCCACGGTAGCGTCGAGCACATCGGCGATGTTCTTCGGCCCTTCGTCTTTATTGGCACGACTTTCGGCAATTTTAAAGACGCGGGATTCAGCAAGGTCCAGCAAGTCTTCACTGGTGCGCCCTTGCGGATCAAAACCGGCTTCGGCAATCTCGTTAGCAACTGAGATCATCTCACGGACAACAGCACGTTCCCGCACGATGTCAGCATAAGCGCTGATGTTCGCCGCACTTGGCGTATTTTTTGACAGCTCTGCCAGATAAGCGAAACCACCGACGCTATCAAGTTGCCCCTGGCGCTCCAGCGATTCCGCCAGAGTTATCAGGTCTATCGGGCTACCACCTTCCTGCAAACGCGCCATTTCGGTAAAGATATGGCGGTGCGGACGGGTGTAGAAATCGTCTGCCACGACACGCTCGGCCACATCGTCCCAGCGTTCGTTATCCAGCATTAAACCGCCCAACACCGACTGCTCCGCTTCGATCGAGTGCGGAGGCACTTTCAGCCCGGCAACTTGTGGATCGCGTTCGCGAAGCTCAGCCTGCTGTTTGTTGAAGGGTTTATTTCCAGCCATAGTGAATGGAGTTACCTGCTGTTAAAAAGGGATAGAGAGTATAGCGAGAAACAGTTTCTCGCTACAGCATTTAACGCCCCCGTCTTCCGGTAGAAGCGCGAATTTGCAGGGTTGGGCGATAGACGTAATGGCTGAGCGGTGCGTCTGGCTGCGCAATACGCCGTAAAATTTGCTGCGCCGCCTGTTTCCCCAGAGCCAATGGTTCTACCGCAATTGTGGTTAACGGCGGGTTACTGTAAGCACAAGCCGCCACGCCATCATTACCAATCAACGAAATATCTTCCCCGGCAAATAATCCTCTTTCGCCCAGTGCCGACTCCGCGCCAAAAGCCATTAAATCGTTATAACAAATCACCGCTGTGGGTGGCGAAGGCATATCCAACAGTTGTTGCATCAACTGGTAACCGTTGGCCTGAGTCGGTTCAGCGCGCAGCGAAAAAGCATCAGTGCTCCACGGCTGTAAATCATGATGGTTCATCGCCTCCAGGTATCCCTGATAACGCATATGGTGCGTAAGTCCCCCAATAAACACGATGTCTCTGTGCCCTTGTTGAATGAGATATTCCGTAGCTTCCCGGACGCCTGCGTGGCTGTCCACACCAACGTAATCGACGGGCAATTGTTGCCAGTCCAGAGGGCGCATTGTGATTAATAAGGGTGTGGAACTGTTGGCATAACGCTGTAAATCGGCTTCTGAGGTGCTGTTTACTGGACAGAGGACAATGCCCGCAACGTGGTGTTCCAGCAAGGTATCAAGTACCTGTTTTTGCCGATCGCTACGCTGGGAGGTATTGGACATTACGGTGATAAAACCGTGCTCCGCCAGCGTGATCTCAAGGCCCATTGTAAATTCAGCGAAAAAAGGGTTGGTCAAATCATCAATCACCACGCCGATAGTCAGCGATTTTTGCGAACGCAGATTGGCAGCAAAACGGTTATAGACATAGCCTAACTGCTCAATGGCTTGCTGGACTTTTTGTTGCGTCTCTTTTTTGATAAGCGGACTGTCGTTGAGTACCAGCGACACGGTCGATTTCGAAACGCCAGCCGCACGTGCAACATCGGTTAATGTTACCCGCTTTCTTCCTGTATCCGACTTCGCCATGACTACTCCAAACCCCCATAAGATCAAGGCATTTACTTTATCATAATCTCCTTTTACTCATGTGATCCGTTAACGCCATGGATCGCAGGAGATCGTCGTTTCGATCACAGATTCATACTTCCCTTGTTGTATTTTTTGCACGCCAATCGTACAAATTACGCATAAATTAGATCGTTCCAATTAATTTATAATCACTATTATGTTGTTTTACATTGATATTTTTAATTATTTTTATATCGAAATAAGGAAATTATTATGTGCTCTGTACGCACGATCACTGCATCGGAAGCTGCAGATTTGATTGCTGATGGCGCAGTTGTCACCGTCTCCTCCTCCAGTGGAATGGGGTGTCCGGATGCCGTGCTGGCAGCAATAGGTGAACGCTTTCAACGTGCCGGACATCCGCAAAACATCACCAGCATCCACCCTATCGCCGCAGGTGATATGTATGGCGTAAAAGGCATCGATCATCTGGCGCAATCGGGTTTACTGGCAAAAGTGATCGCTGGCTCCTACCCCTCCGGGCCATCATCAATGACGCCTCCGTTAATCTGGCAAATGATCAATGACAACGCGATCCCCGCCTGGAATCTGCCTTCCGGGATCTTATTTGATATGCACCGGGAAGCGGCGGCTCATCGTCCTGGCGTGCTGACACAAACAGGCATGGATACCTATGTAGATCCCCTGTTGCAGGGCGGCGCAATGAATGAAAAAGCGGCGCAACAATCTCTGGTTGAACGTGTTCGATTTGCTAACGACGACTGGCTGTTTTTCCCCAGCATCGTGCCCCAGGTGGCGATCATTCGCGCTACCACTGCCGATGAACGCGGCAACCTGACTTATGAACATGAAGGGGCTTATCTTGGGCCACTGGAACAGGCCACAGCTGTTCGCAATAACGGTGGCATCGTAATTGCGCAGGTAAAACGGCAGGTTGCCGCCGGAAGTCTGAAACCAAAAGAGGTGCGTATTCCGGGTGTACTGGTGGATTACATCGTGATTGCGCCGGAACAAACACAAACCACGCAAACACAATACGAACCTGCCATTTCCGGCGAAATCAGTCGTCCGCTGTCCGCCTTTCGTTATATGGAACATGGCCCGGCGCGGGTTATTGCCCAGCGAGTCGCGCAAGAACTACAAAGTGGAGATGCGGTAAATATTGGCTTTGGTATTTCAGCCAATGTACCGCGTATTTTACTGGAACAAGGTCGCCACGGTGATGTCACCTGGCTGCTGGAACAGGGCGCAATTGGCGGAGTTCCACTGCTGGAATTTCAGTTCGGCTGCGCCTCTAATGCAGAAGCATTTTTGCCCTCTCCCCAGCAGTTTACCTATTTCCAGGGCGGGGGTTTTGATCTCACTCTGATGTCATTTTTACAAATCGGCGCAGATGGTTCAGTAAACGTCTCGCATCTGCCTGCCCGTCCACATGTCACTGCCGGATGCGGTGGGTTTATTGATATCACTTCACATGCGAAGCGAATTATTTTCTCTGGCTTTTTCAATGCAGGTGCACAACTGCAACTGGAAGAGGGTCAACTGCGCATCATTAAAGAAGGCAAAGCCAAAAAACTGGTACAGGACGTCGCCCACGTGACGTTCTCCGGCAAACGCGCAATAAGACTCGGGCAACAAGTGCAGTACATCACTGAACGCTGCGTTCTGGAATTAACACCAGACGGGCTACTGGTCACAGAAATTGCCCCAGGTATTGATCCTGAACGCGACATTCTCGCCCAAAGCGATGCCCCACTCCGTCTGGCGGACGATCTCAAGCTAATGAATCCCCACTATTTTCAACAAGGACGTCACCATGAATAACGGCACTATTGACCTCCAGCGCAACGGTTTCATTGCCACTCTGGTGATTAATCGTCCGGCGAAACTCAACGCATTAACCCCGGAGATGCTTGAACAGCTGCTGACACATTGCCACACGCTTGAAACGGATTCGGAGATCCGCGTGGTTCTGCTGACCAGCGCCAGTGAAAAAGCGTTTTGTGTCGGTGCGGATATTCATCGCTGGACCTCTCTTTCTGCACTCGATATGTGGCGCAACTGGATCCGCCGCGGTCATCAGGCATTTGACGCTCTGGCACAACTGCCACAACCCGTAATCGCCCTGGTGCACGGACTGGCTTATGGCGGTGGTCTGGAACTGGCTGCTACCGCCGATATCCGTATTTGTAGCGCCGAGGCTCGGATGGCGCTACCAGAAACCGGACTGGCGACAGTGCCTGGCTGGTCAGGAACGCAGCGGCTGACGGCACTGCTTGGGCGCTCACTGGTGAAAGAACTGGTATTTACCGGCGAACCACTAGATGCACAGCGTGCGCTGTCCTGCGGGCTGGTGAATCGTGTTGTCGCCAGGGAAGCGTTACACGACGCAGGCCTGCAACTGGCACAACGTATCGCCCAACGTGCTCCGGTTGCTGTGCAGATCGCCAAGCAAGTTATCGATGCCGGAGAAGGTATTGCTGTGGCCTCGACGCTTGAAGCGCTTGCTGGCGCTTTTTCCTCCACTACTGAAGATGCTCGTGAAGGAAGTCAGGCATTCGCCGAGAAGCGTCAACCACAATTTCAGGCACGCTGAAAGCCTCTTACAAGGAAAGAAAGATAATGAATATGACAACCTCTGTTCCCCAAACGCCTTCTTTATTTCGGCGAATAATGACAAAACTCGCAGCCTTTGCACCCGGCATCTTTCTTATTGGCTACAGCATCGGGACAGGCAGTATCACCACTATGGCGAAAGCGGGTGCAAACTATGGCGTCTCGCTGATGTGGGCGGTGGCGCTTTCTTGTATCGTTACCTGGTTTTTAATCCGTATTTATGGTCGTTATGCTTCCGTCACAGGTGAACGCGCGTTGACTGCATTTCGTCGCCATATCCATCCTGGCGTTGCTATGTTGTTTCTGATCGGGTTAACCGTTGCCGTGAGTGGTTCCATTATGGGGGTAATGGGCATTCTGGCGGATGTAATGGCAACATGGTCCACGACCTGGTTTAGTGGCGGTATCTCAGCACTCGCCTGGGCTATCGCGATGGTCATTATGATTAACGTGATGCTCTGGACCAACAGCAACGCCGGGTTCGACAAAATCCTCTCCGCGCTGGTTGGCATTATGGGGCTGGCGTTTGTGATTAATTTTTTCATTATGATGCCGCCGGTCGCAGATCTGCTGGCCGGATTTATTCCGTCAGTTCCCGATCCTGTCGCTGGCGATAACAGTACGCCATTTCTGATAATTTCTGGCATGGTGGGAACCACCGTAGCGCCAGCAATGTTTCTTATGCGCACGACTCTGGTAAAAAGTAATGGTTGGGGTGTGGACAATCTGCCTCATCAAAATCGTGATGCCATTGTCAGTGCAGGAATGATGTTCATCATCAGTGCGGCGGTGATGGCTGCGGCTGCGGGTACGTTGTATCAAACTGGCACAGGTTTAAATAACGCCTCGCAAATGGTCATTATTCTCGAACCTATTGCTGGCTCGGCTGCCGTGGGACTATTTGTTATTGGTATTGTTGCTGCCGGGCTTTCCAGTCAGTTCCCGAATTTACTGTTAACGCCCTGGCTGCTGGCTGACTGGCGTGATACCAGCAACGAAGTTAGCCCAGGTTACCGTATCCTGATGACGGTTATGTCTCTGCTTTGTCTGGTTGTGCCGCTGTTCCACGCACGCCCGGTATTGGTGATGATTGCCAGCCAGGCCTTTAACGCCATTATTCTGCCGCTGACTGTTTTATGTATGTTCTGGCTGGCGAACAAGCCTTCGTTAATGGGCGAATATCGTTGCTCACGCTGGGAAAACGTCATGTTTGTTGCCATAAGCGCATTTACGCTAATCATGGGCTATATGGCAATGAGCGGCTTAATCGAAAGTCTGATGAAATAGGTGGGACGCAATGATTGACGAAACGCTAACGGCGCTCACTGATATCAAAATGCCCCATTACTCACCGCTGGCTCAAGCCAGCGGTAGTATCGACCTTAACGGCGCCATTTTACCTGAGTACCGCTGCAACACGCTGGTGCTAGGCAGTGGTGCTGCCGGATGGCGAGCTGCCGTCGAGCTGAAACGGCAAAATATCGATGTAATGGTAGCCTCCAGCAAAGCCTTCTGGGGCACTTCCGCCTGTTCTGGTTCTGATAAACAAACTCTCCACACCGCCAATACCCGTGCAAATGGTGACCATTTTCTGGCATTAAGTGACACTCTGGCGGCGGGCGGTTCGATGGATCATGACACTGCCTATGTTGAAGCCGTCGGCTCAGTGAACACCTGTGAAGTACTGAAATATCTGGGTCTGGATCTGCCAGAAGATCTCTTTGGCGCAACGTTGCGTTATCAAACCGATCACGATGAGTTCGGTCGCGCCACCAGTTGCGGCCCACGAACTTCTCGCCTGATGGTTAAAGTTCTGGCTCTGGAGGCAATGCGCCTTAATATTCCTCTGCGCGATCACACAACGGCGATTCGTATCCTGACCCGCGGTGAAGGAGAAAACAGACGAGTCGTAGGGGTGATCGCTATCGATAAAGCCTGTCGGGATAATCCCTGGCGAATGATAGTAATTCGCTGCCAACATCTGGTTTTAGCCACGGGCGGGCCAGGTGAACTTTATCGTGACAGTGTCTATCCGGTGAATTGTTTTAGTGCGTTGGGCATGGCGTTGGAAGCAGGTATAAGCCTGGTGAATCTTACGGAGAGTCAGTTTGGTATCGGTACACCGCGCAGCCAATTTCCGTGGAATCTTTCCGGTACTTACATGCAAGCGATGCCGCGCATCTACTCGCAGGACCACTCCGGACGTCAGTATAATTTTCTGGCAGCTTATTACCCCACGACTCGTATGCTGGCCTCCGCGATATTTCGCAAAGGTTACCAGTGGCCGTTTCACGCGGAACGAATGCTGGAATATGGCTCCAGCCTGCTGGATGTCGCGGTGTATGAGGAGACACAAAAAGGGCGCGATGTTTTCCTCGATTTTCTGCGGGAACCCGAACCCGCAGCGGACGGAACGCCATTCAACCTGCGAGAGCTGGATGATGATGTCATCGACTATCTGCAACAAAATCACGCCTTGCTGGCGCAACCGCTGGCGCGATTAACACAGATGAATCCTCAGGCTATTCGCTTGTATCAGATGCATGGTTATGATCTCACAGCCTCACCGCTAAAATTTACGCTAAATAATCAACATCTTAATGGCGGAATTGATGTTGATATTTGGGGGCGTACATCGCTAACTGGTTGTTATGCTGCCGGAGAAAATGCCGGAACACATGGTGTGACGCGTCCTGGTGGGTCGGCGCTCAATGCCGGGCAAGTTTTCGCCCGCCGCTGTGCATTGCATATTGCTCATCAGAAAAGTCAGGACCTCCCTCTCGAGAGGCAACAAATTCTCAGCACGATTAATGAGGCGCAACAGTTCCTGAATCAGGGGCTGCTGCGCGACGACGTGCGAGAAACGATACAAAATACCATGAGCCACCATGCTGCAATTTTGTGTCATACGCAGGGGATCAACACTGCCGCGCAAACCATAGCAACACTTTGTGAAGATATTCGCCGGGAAGGCATTCAAAGCGATGAAAACAGCCTCGCCCAATCTTTCCAGTGGCGGCAAAGTGCGCAACTGGCGCTGGCTGTACTGCGCTCTTTACAATGCTATATCGAAAATGGTGGCGGGAGTCGTGGCGCCAGGGCTGTCTATGATGGCGAAGCCGGTATCGCACCGCAAACGCCAGGTGGGCCACTCCTGACCTGGCGTTTTCGACCAGAAAATCAGGATGCCCGGCAATACATGATTTGTGTTTGTCTGGAAGCTAATGATTGCCATGCCTGGATTCGCTTGTGCCGTGAGCGGGGCGTATCAACGCTAACCAACTTTGAGCGCCAGTGGCAAAACTGGATTGCGGCGACGCTGTTTCAATACTGACCAGAGATATTCCGGGTTGTGACCACAGCCCGGAAAAAATCCCCGCGCGGCCCGGCGACTACTGTTAGGCTTAAAACAGATATGTCGCTCAGTAAAGGAGTTTAAATGGCAACACGCATCGAATTTCACAAGCACGGTGGCCCGGAAGTTCTGCAAGCCGTGGAGTTTACTCCTGTCGATCCGGCAGAGAATGAAATCCAGGTCGAAAATAAAGCCATTGGCATTAATTTTATCGACACGTATATCCGCAGCGGCCTTTATCCGCCGCCATCGCTACCCAGCGGATTAGGCACAGAAGCGGCTGGCATAGTGAGCAAAGTCGGCAGCGGCGTGAAGCATATTAAAGCAGGCGATCGCGTGGTTTATGCGCAGTCAACGTTAGGGGCTTACAGTTCTGTGCATAACGTCAATGCCGATAAAGCCGCAATTCTGCCCGCGGCGATCTCTTTTGAGCAAGCCGCCGCATCATTCCTGAAAGGCTTAACGGTTTATTATCTGCTACGCAAAACGTATGAAATCAAACCTGACGAACAGTTCCTGTTCCACGCGGCTGCTGGCGGCGTTGGCTTAATTGCCTGTCAGTGGGCAAAAGCCTTAGGGGCAAAACTTATTGGCACCGTCGGCAGCGCGCAAAAAGCGCAAAGTGCATTAAAAGCGGGTGCATGGCAGGTGATTAACTATCGCGACGAAAATCTGGTCGAACGATTAAAAGAGATCACCGACGGCAAGAAAGTGCGCGTGGTATACGATTCCGTGGGCAGAGACACCTGGGAACGGTCGCTGGATTGCCTGCAACGTCGCGGCTTAATGGTCAGTTTTGGCAACTCATCAGGCGCAGTGACGGGTGTGAACTTAGGCATTCTCAATCAGAAAGGCTCGCTGTATGTGACACGCCCTTCCCTGCAAGGCTATATCACTACGCGTGATGAGTTAACCGAAGCCAGTAATGAACTGTTTTCTTTGATTGCCAGCGGGGTAATTAAAGTGGATGTCGCAGAACATCAGAAATACCCGCTGAAGGATGCGCGGCGTGCGCATGAGATTCTGGAAAGCCGGGCGACGCAGGGTTCCAGCTTACTGATTCCATAAAGAAATTGGGCTTCCACCTGGGAAGCCCTTTCTTTTATAGTTCGGCTGTATGTAGGGTACAGCTCGATGAATTTGTTTGACGCGCAATAGTGACAGATTTGATTATCAATTCCTATTTTGTTCTAAGGATAAAACCTGAGGTTGTGATCATCCGCACAATCCCTTAGTAACGCCAGCGGTCATAACGCTGATATTTCGGCACTTTTGGCGCTTTAATCGCCTTGATCACCCACACTACCGCAATCGCCAACAGCAGCCACGGCAGCAGCTTAATCATCAATGCCAGCATACCGCCGAGGAACATAATGGCCGTCGCCACAACCAGCGCAGCGATAATGCCCAGCAATGAAACGCCAGTGACCATCAACATGACAAAAAAGCCAATCACAAAAAGTAGTTCCAGCATGATGTTCTCCCAAAAATGAAATCTCTTGCTGGCTTTACAAGAATCATGCCAGAAATAACATATTGATTTATCAACAAAACGCCCCGCGTCGAAGCGCAGGGCGTGGTGAATTTGACTACTTTGTGGTGAAAAATTAACGCTTATCAGCCACCAGTTTGAGCGCATGTTCCAACACGTTAATGTCAGCGCCTGCTTTATGGGCATTTTCACTTAAATACCGCCGCCACTGACGCGCGCCGGGAATCCCCTGGAACAGCCCCAGCATATGCCGGGTGATATGGCCCAGATAAGTTCCCTGGCTGAGTTCACGCTCAATGTACGGGTACATGGCGCGCACCACTGCCACCGGGTCGGCATCGGTATCCGAGGAACCAAAAATCTCACGATCCACCGCCGCCAGAATGCCTGGGTTTTGATACGCTTCACGCCCGACCATCACTCCATCCATATGTTGCAAATGCGCTTTAGCCTCTTCCAGCGACTTGATACCACCGTTAATTGACATAGCCAGATGCGGGAAATCACGCTTCAGTTGATAGACACGCGGGTAATCGAGCGGCGGGATCTCACGGTTTTCTTTCGGACTTAAACCAGAAAGCCAGGCTTTGCGCGCATGGATAATAAACATCTCGCATTCGCCTTTGCCGGAAACAGTGTCGATAAAATCACAGAGAAATTCATAGCTATCCTGGTCGTCAATGCCAATACGCGTTTTCACCGTCACTGGAATCGACACGACGTCGCGCATCGCTTTTACGCAGTCAGCCACCAGTTGCGCATTCCCCATCAGGCACGCGCCAAACATGCCGTTCTGTACCCGGTCTGACGGGCAGCCGACATTCAGGTTGATCTCATCATATCCGCGCGTTTCTGCCAGCTTCGCACACTGCGCCAGCGCCGCCGGATCGCTACCGCCCAACTGTAACGCCACCGGATGCTCTTCTTCACTGTATGCCAGGTAATCACCTTTACCGTGAATAATCGCCCCTGTGGTCACCATTTCGGTATAGAGCAACGTATTGCGGGAAAGCAGACGCAGGAAATAACGGCAGTGTCTGTCCGTCCAGTCGAGCATAGGAGCAATAGAGAAACGGTATGCGGGATAAGCGGTTTGTGATTCTGCTGACATGGCGATTTTTTAAGCATCTGGTGAATTGGGGGCGCTACTATAGCATAACGAATATGCGATCAGGCAATGTGGCAGCTTCGATGCCCGGTTGTCGGCGTTTAAGTGAGAATTATGGTAAAGTAAGGACATTCTTAACCCCACTTTCGAGGTGCACAATGGAAAAGACCACAACGCAGGAGTTATTGGCGCAGGCTGAAAAACTCTGCGCGCAGCGTAATGTGCGCCTGACACCGCAACGTCTCGAAGTGCTGCGCCTGATGAGCCTGCAAGAAGGGGCTATCAGCGCCTACGATCTACTTGATTTGCTGCGCGAAGCCGAGCCGCAAGCCAAGCCGCCGACGGTTTATCGCGCGCTCGATTTTCTGCTTGAACAAGGTTTTGTGCATAAGGTGGAATCCACCAACAGCTATGTGCTCTGTCATCTGTTCGACCAGCCCACCCATACTTCAGCCATGTTTATTTGCGATCGCTGCGGCGCAGTGAAAGAAGAGTGTGCGGAAGGTGTGGAAGACATCATGCATACGCTGGCGGCAAAAATGGGTTTTGCCCTGCGGCATAATGTGATTGAAGCACATGGACTCTGTGCGGCATGTGTGGAAGTTGAAGCGTGTCGTCATCCTGAACAGTGCCATCATGACCACTCTCTTCAGGTGAAAAAGAAACCTCGCTAAGAGGGCGTACATCCTTGTACACATCGGGCAGGAGGGATCAATTACCAACGGTAATCATGGCGTTTTTCCCAGCTATCAACCTCTTTTTCTGCCTGATCTTTCTGGTAACCGTAACGTTCCTGGATTTTACCCACTAACTGGTCACGCTTACCTTCAATGACCGTCATATCATCATCGGTCAGTTTGCCCCATTGCTCTTTCACTTTACCTTTGAACTGTTTCCAGTTACCGCCGACTTCGTCTTTATTCATATTCAAATCCTCATCGTTAGGTGGTGAATGAGTGTACGCTCACTTTTCTTCTGAACGTGGGATTAAGTGTAGTCAGGAATTTGGCTTAGGATTATTTATTCAGAACTTTTAACCGTCATGTTGCTGAAAACCAGGTTCCATTACGCCAGTGACGACGCCAGATAACCGCCAGTGAAAGCCCGCGCAGCGCCAGAAAGACGGTTAACGCCAGCCATAAACCATGGTTACCCAACCACGGCAACGTCAGTAGCGTCAAAGCGAACCCTGCTGCTGCGACTGCCATACTATTGCGCATTTCGGCAGCGCGCGTTGCGCCAATAAACATACCATCCAGCAGATAACACCAGACTCCTACCAGCGGTAAAATAACCTGCCAGATTAGGTAGCGATCGGCCAGATTCTGGATCTGCGTTAACGACGTTAGCAACGCGATGATATGTTCACCCGCCAGCAAATAAACCACCGAAAACAACAATGCCACGATCCCCGACTGGCGGCACGCTGCGCGCCAGACATCCAGTAACTGGCTACCGTCGCGCGCACCATACGCCTGACCGGAGTGGGCTTCAACCGCGTAGGCAAAACCATCCAGCGCATAGGCTGTAAAGGTGAGTAACGTCATCAGGACTGCGTTGACGGCGATAATATCGCTCCCCAGTCGCGCGCCAAGCACGGTGATCGCGCCGAAACAGAGTTGCAACAACAGCGAGCGCAGCATGATATCGCGGTTAAGCGCCAGCAAGCGACGGAAGTTTCCTCGCCAGGCAGTTTTCAGCATTTCGCCGGAGATGCCACGTAGTTTGAGGATTTTACGCACCATTAGCAGACCAATCAGCAATGTTGCATATTCCGCAATAACCGTCGCCAGCGCCGCGCCCTGCACGTTCATATGCAGCCCCATCACCAGCCAGACATCCAGCACAATGTTGAGGATATTGCCAACCACTAACAAAATCACTGGCGCGCGGGCATATTGCACGCCGAGCAACCAGCCGAGCAGCACCAGATTCGCCAGCGACGCCGGTGCGCTTAACCAGCGGATTGCAAGAAAGCGCCGCGCCTGTTCCAGAACCGCTTCGCTACCACCAACAATATGCAGCGCCAGCTCGATAATCGGCGTACGCAGTAACGCAATCAACGCTCCGGCCCCCAGAGCCAACAGCAACGGCTGCACCAGCGCACGCGCTAATGCCTGAGGATTTTTGGCACCATAAGCCTGTGCAGTAAGCCCGGTAGTGCTCATACGCAAAAACAGCAACAGCATAAAGAGAAAACTGGTCGCCGTTGCGCCAACCGCCACGCCGCCCAGATAAACCGGACTATCAAGATGACCAATGACCGCCGTATCAACCAGTCCCAGCAAGGGAACGGTGATATTGGAGAAAATCATGGGTAAAGCCAGATGCCAGAGTGCTTTATCAGATGAAGTGAGGAATGCCATGCAGACAAGCCTGATGAAGAGAGATTAAAAACAAACCGCGATGCCAGGCGGCATCGCGGTATCAGAGATAGATTACAGCCAGTCGCCGTTGCGAATAACACCAACCGCCAGCCCTTCAATGCTGAAGCTCTGCTGACGAAGGTCAACGACAATGGGTTTAAACTCGCTATTTTCTGGCAGAAGTTCGACTTTATTACCCTGTTTTTTCAGACGCTTAACGGTAACTTCGTCATCTATACGCGCGACAACGACCTGACCATTACGCACATCCTGGGTTTTATGCACTGCCAGCAAGTCGCCGTCCATAATGCCGATATCTTTCATCGACATCCCACTGACGCGCAGCAGGAAATCGGCATTCGGTTTGAACAGGGAAGGATCGACCTGATAATGACCTTCAATATGCTGCTGCGCCAGAAGCGGTTCACCGGCAGCCACACGGCCCACCAACGGTAACCCTTCTTCCTCTTCCTGCAACAGACGAATCCCGCGCGATGCGCCGGAAACAATTTCAATAACGCCTTTGCGTGCCAGCGCCTTCAGATGCTCTTCTGCCGCATTTGGGGAACGGAACCCCAAACGCTGCGCGATTTCCGCACGCGTCGGCGGCATACCTGTCTGGCTGATGTGATCACGGATGAGATCAAACACCTCTTGTTGCCTGGCCGTTAACGCTTTCATTCCGCCCCCTGGGTGTATATACAGTTATGCTGTGAGTATATACAGCAAAAGGTGATTTTGGAACCATAAACTACACAATAAACCAGAGATTTATCGAATTCTGGAAGGGTTATCCAAAATGCGACCATAACAGAATGCACCAGGTAATCACGGCGACGATAATGGCGATCAGCACCGCGGCAGAGCCCATATCTTTCGCCCGCCCGGAAAGCTCATGGTATTCAGAGCCAATACGGTCAACCACCGCTTCGATGGCACTATTGAGAATTTCCACAATCATCACCAGCATGACAGAACTAATAAGCAATACTCGGGTTATTGCATCCACATCCAGCCAACAGGCAATAACCACTGCCAACAATACCGCGACACCTTCCTGACGGAATGCCGCTTCGTTGATCCATGCGGCACGTAAACCTTTCCAGGAATAGCCAGCAGCTTTGATAATTCGGGTGAATCCAGTGGTATTATTGGCCATCGAAAGAACCTTTTTACATTATGAGCGTCAATATCAGTGTACCGTTGAATCCGAAGATTACGGTTAGCGTAACGTCGCGCAAAACATGAGCGGATACCACAGAATTTCCCATGACTTTCTGCTATCCTTCCCGCGCATTTGCATTATTAACCAGAGGCTTTACATCGTTTATGTCCGGCTGGCCACGAATTTACTACAAATTACTGAATTTACCATTAAGCATCCTGGTAAAAAGCAAGTCTATTCCGGCAGATCCTGCCCCGGAACTGGGACTGGATACCTCTCGTCCAATTATGTACGTTTTACCGTACAACTCAAAAGCGGATTTGCTGACGTTGCGCGCCCAGTGCCTGGCGCACGACCTGCCTGACCCATTAGAGCCGCTGGAAATAGACGGCACGCTACTGCCGCGCTATGTGTTTATTCATGGCGGGCCGCGTGTTTTCACCTATTACACACCGAAAGAAGAGTCTATTAAGCTTTTCCACGACTATCTCGATCTGCACCGCAGCAACCCAAATCTGGATGTGCAGATGGTGCCAGTATCGGTGATGTTTGGTCGTGCGCCGGGGCGTGAAAAAGGTGAAGTTAACCCGCCACTGCGCATGCTCAACGGCGTACAGAAATTTTTCGCCGTGCTATGGCTCGGTCGCGACAGTTTTGTGCGTTTCTCGCCGTCAGTTTCGCTGCGCCGTATGGCGGATGAACACGGCACGGATAAAACCATCGCCCAAAAACTGGCACGCGTGGCGCGTATGCACTTTGCCCGCCAGCGTCTGGCTGCCGTAGGGCCGCGCCTGCCAGCTCGTCAGGATCTGTTTAACAAACTGCTCGCCTCCCGCGCCATTGCCAAAGCGGTAGAAGATGAAGCGCGCAGCAAAAAAATCTCCCATGAAAAAGCGCAGCAGAATGCCATTGCACTGATGGAAGAGATTGCGGCGAACTTCTCTTACGAGATGATCCGCCTGACTGACCGCATTCTGGGCTTCACCTGGAACCGACTTTACCAGGGCATCAACGTCCATAATGCCGAGCGCGTTCGCCAGCTGGCCCACGACGGTCATGAGCTGGTGTATGTGCCTTGCCACCGCAGTCACATGGACTACCTGCTGCTTTCTTACGTGCTGTATCACCAGGGGCTGGTGCCGCCGCATATCGCCGCCGGGATCAACCTGAATTTCTGGCCTGCCGGGCCGATTTTCCGCCGTCTGGGTGCATTCTTTATTCGCCGCACGTTTAAAGGCAATAAACTCTATTCCACGGTTTTCCGTGAGTATCTCGGCGAACTGTTCAGCCGTGGTTATTCCGTCGAGTACTTTGTGGAAGGCGGTCGTTCGCGTACAGGCCGTTTGCTGGACCCGAAAACCGGTACGCTGTCGATGACCATTCAGGCGATGCTGCGTGGCGGCACACGTCCGATTACGCTGATTCCGATCTACATCGGTTACGAGCACGTCATGGAAGTGGGTACTTACGCCAAAGAACTGCGCGGGGCAACGAAAGAGAAAGAGAGCCTGCTGCAGATGCTGCGCGGTTTAAGCAAGCTGCGTAATCTCGGTCAGGGCTATGTCAACTTCGGTGAACCAATGCCGTTGATGACCTACCTTAACCAGCACGTGCCAGACTGGCGTGAATCTATCGATCCCATCGAAGCGGTGCGTCCGGCCTGGTTAACGCCGACGGTCAATAACATTGCTGCCGATCTGATGGTACGCATTAACAACGCAGGCGCGGCAAACGCCATGAACCTGTGCTGTACTGCGCTTCTGGCGTCACGTCAGCGCTCACTCACCCGCGAGCAGTTAACCGAGCAACTCAACTGCTATCTGGATTTGATGCGCAACGTGCCTTACTCCACGGACTCTACCGTTCCTTCGGCCAGCGCCAGCGAGCTTATCGATCACGCGCTGCAAATGAACAAGTTTGAAGTTGAGAAGGATACTATCGGCGACATCATCATTCTGCCGCGCGAGCAAGCGGTGCTGATGACCTACTATCGCAACAACATTGCGCATATGTTGGTGCTGCCTTCGCTGATGGCGGCAATTGTCACCCAGCATCGCCACATCTCCCGCGACGTATTGATGGAGCACGTCAATGTGCTTTACCCAATGCTGAAAGCGGAGCTGTTCCTGCGCTGGGATCGCGACGAGTTGCCGGACGTTATTGATGCGCTGGCAAATGAGATGCAACGTCAGGGGCTGATTACACTGCAAAATGACGAGCTGCATATCAATCCGGCACATTCCCGCACGCTTCAGCTGCTGGCCGCAGGCGCGCGCGAAACGCTGCAACGTTATGCCATCACTTTCTGGCTGCTGAGCGCCAACCCGTCGATCAACCGCGGTACGCTGGAGAAAGAGAGCCGCACCGTGGCGCAACGTCTCTCCGTGCTGCACGGCATCAACGCACCGGAATTCTTCGACAAGGCGGTATTCAGTTCCCTGGTACTGACGCTGCGTGATGAAGGGTATATCAGCGACAGCGGCGACGCCGAACCGGCAGAAACGATGAAGGTCTATCAGTTGCTGGCGGAGTTGATTACGTCAGATGTACGTTTGACGATTGAGAGTGCGACGCAGGGTGAAGGGTAATTGGTGAGAGTTGCCGGATGTATCCGGCCTACCATGACTTGCAAATTCAATAAATTGCGATGTGTTATGTAGGCCTGATAAGCGCAGCGCATCAGGCAGCTTTTCCCAGAAAAAAAGCCGGATGACCATGACCATCCGGCTTTTTTACATCATCAGAAATGCCAGTAACTCATTGCCAGCCCTAAAAACAGCACCAGGCCAACATAGTTATTATTCATAAATGCTTTAAAGCAGGCTTCGCGCTCGCGGTTAGCAATCAGTTTTTGTTGATATACAAACAGCGCGCCCGCGACCAGAATTGACCAATAATATCCCCAGCCTAAGCCATTTAACTCGCCGATAATCGCCATCAGCACCAGCACGCCAATCTGCAAAATACCGATAATCAACTTATCGTATTGACCGAACAAGATAGCGGTGGACTTAATGCCAATCTTCACGTCATCGTCACGGTCGACCATCGCATATTGCGTGTCGTAAGCCACCGCCCACAGAATATTGGCAAGGAACATCAGCCAGCAGCTTAACGGCACCGATTCACTCACAGCGGCAAAAGCCATTGGAATCGACCAACCAAACGCCGCACCCAGCACCACTTGCGGTAAATGGGTATACCGCTTCATAAACGGGTACACCCACGCCAACGCCAGTCCGGCAATCGACAACAGAATGGTCATCGTGTTCAGTGTCAATACCAGTAAGAACGAAATCAGCACCAGCACCACAAATAGCGTTCGCGCCTCTTTCTCCGTAACCGCACCACTGGGAAGCGGTCGGTTTGCTGTGCGCTTCACATGGCCATCAAATTTACGGTCAGCATAGTCATTCACCACGCACCCGGCGGCGCGCATCAGCCAGACGCCTGCGACAAACACCGCCAGAACCCAGAGTTGGGGAACACCCGGTGTCGCCACCCACAGCGCCCACAACGTTGGCCAGAGCAGCAGTAACGCGCCAATTGGCTTATCCGTACGCATTAAGCGGTGAAACGCCAGCAGCTTATTTTGCGTCAGACTCCACTCCATATTTTTTTCCTCTTAGTACAACGGTGACGCCGGTAAAAATAGCTCGGTCAGCAGCAGTGGCTTACCGCTTAATCGCAGGCGGGAACGTCGCCCCCACAATCCGGCATCACGGCCTATCTCAATAAAGTCCCGGGTTAATGTCGATGATGTGAACAGATAGCGGCCTAACGGCGTTTTACCTAATTTTTGTAACGCCAGCTCGGGGCCACTTAACGTTGACACAGGAACGACGGTACGTCCGGCGAGCCAGGGTTCACCATCAGCACATAACAATATTTCTCGTAACCAGTAACGGGGCTCTTTCGGCAGCAGCGGTAATTCTTCGGGGATTTCATTCTGCTCGACAAACCCTTCGCGGATCATCGTTACGCTCACCGTTTTTCCCTGCTGTTCAAAACGTTTAGTCATGGAATCTTCCAGCAACAACCAGTCGAGCAGTTGCGGTTCCAGCGCAGGGATCTCTGCAAAATAGCGCAGCGCACGCAGTTGCGTTAACGCGGGGTGTGACATGCCGAACTCTCCGTTACATAACGTAAAGGCATTGTATCGCAGAAAAGCGATAACGGGAGATGTAAAGCATATTAAGTGATCTAATACGCAACAAAAACGCAACAATCACTGGGAGGGAGAAAAAAAGGTGCGCCCGAAGACGCACCAGTTGTTGCAAAATCAGCACTGTGGGACCTAATTATCCCTTGCCTTTTACACTGCTGATAAAGGTGGAACGGGCAGATGTCGATCCCAGACGTTCAGCTTCATCAAGCAGTTTTAACGCCTTATCAACATCACCTTTCGCAACAGCGTTTTTGATCGCGGTATTAAAATAACTTTCCGTGTCGTTGAGCATCGGTTCGCTTTTCTTCGCTGGCGCCGGAGCGGATGCAGCCACGGCTGGTGCCGCCGTGTTGCCTACCGTAACCGGAGCTGGGGCGGAAGAACCAAATAACGGTCCCACCAGCACACTGGAGCTGGAGTTGGTTTTCACTTTCAGTTTCAGTAAGCCATCGGTGGTATGACGAGCAACCGGGTCTGGAATATCAGGGATCGAGTTACCGACGCCTTTGGCATAGGCTTTTGCCGGGTCGAGTAGTTGCGTCGTCTGCTGGAGATCTTTTTCCGTGGTAAAGACCAGAACATACAGTTTTTGCTGCCCCAACGCTGGTGTCAGACGCATCACTCCTTCCAGACGATCTGCGCTCATGACGCCTGGTTCCTGGTAGGTGAAATAACTGCTGGGGAAGAAGGCTGATGGGGTCATGCTCTGATCAAGAATCAGCACGTTCGGCGCAAATACACTGGTTTGTTTGTTCACTTCGCTGGTCAGCGTAAGGGTCAGTTCGCCAATGTTTGCCGGAACGCTGTATGCCGCAACCGGACCACTGATACCAGGAACGTTCAACCGTTGGCCGCCAGTCGCTAACTGGGTAGTCTGAGTTTTGGATTGATCGACGGGTGTCCAGGTTAATTGTTGTAGCGCGGCAGATGGAATAGCTGGGGCGTCACTGGTGTTTTGCGGTACGTAGTTGACGTCGGCGAGGCTAATTCCAGGCGCGCTCGCCAGCAACCCTGCTGATAAACAGAGGGCGATGAGACTTTTATTCATTTTCATTGTTTTCACCTCAAAATCTGGAGTTCAGCGGTAGCCAGGCAATAGCGCGCTAAACCGATAATCAGAGGGGCTTGCGCCCCTTATAGATAATGACAACGTGTTTTTATGCCGGATGCGGCGTAAACGCCTTATCCGGCCTACATTCGGCAGCTGTTGTAGGCCTGATAAGACGCGACAGCGTCGCATCAGGCGTTGGTTGCCGGATGCGGCATGAACGCCTTATCCGGCCTACATTCGGCAACAGTTGTAGGCCTGATAAGATGCGACAGCGTCGCATCAGGCGCTGGTTGCCGGATGCGGTGCAAGCACCTTATCCGGCCTACATTCGGCAACAGTTGTAGGCCTGATAAGACGCTACAGCGTCGCATCAGGCGCTGGTTGCCGGATGCGGTGCAAGCACTTTATCCGGCCTACATTCGGCAGCAGTTGTAGGCCTGATAAGACGCGACAGCGTCGCATCAGGCGTTGGTTGCCGGATGCGGCGTGAACGCCTTATCCGGCCTACGCTTTGTTATTACCACCAGATTTCCATCTGGGCGCCGAAGGTCCACTCGTCGCTATCACCGCGACCGAAGCTACCGCCTTCGAAGCTCGCCGGAACGGCTTTACCGTAGTTCGGGTTGGAAGAGGAACTACCGTTGTAGTCATAGCCCCATTTCTCATCCCACTTGGCGTAGGTCGCGAAGACACGAATAGCCGGACGTGACCAGATGCTGTCGCCAGCCTGCCATTGTTGTGCGAGGGTAATTTTGTACTGATTGTTCTTGTCGCCAGTGCGCTGGGATTCGACGTTGTCGTAGCCGATCTCCATCAAGGTGCTCATGATTGGCGTCCACTTGTACATCGGGCGAATACCGACGGTCCACCACTTGGTGCCGTTATCGTTATCCCAGTTGATGTCCTGATACATCCCCACGTACATCATGTCCCAGTTGTCGCCCATCGAGATCGCACCGTGATCAAGAATACGCAGCATGTGACCGTTGTTGTTGATGTTGTAGGCAAAGTGTTCGTTATCAAACGCGACGCCAGAGCCCTGCGACAGACCTTTACCCTGCGAGGTCATCGAATCAGTTGCGTACTGAACAACAAACTTGTTGAAGCCCTTCAGGATGCTCTGAGTATGTTCAGCAGTGAATAACCAACCGTCTTTCGATGCGCCATCAACCAGACGATAGTTATCACGCAGGTTAGCGCGACCGTAGTCGACACCCAGTTCTAAGGTTCCGCCTGGGTTGATTTCCATCTGCGCTAAACGCACGTCGAAGACATCGTTCGCGGTTTCGTTGGTGTAGTCATAGATATTGTTGCTGGCGAAAGAAGAAGAACCACCAGCTTCAGAAGAGCGGGTTGCTGCCAGAGAGAGCTTACCGAAGCCAACATCGATGTTTTCCAGACCGGCACCAGGACCAGAAATATCCCAGTAGTAGAAGTCGATCATATGAACGTCATGACGTTGATAGAAACGCTTACCCGCCCAGATGGTGGAACCTGGCAGCCATTCAATCAGGTTTTTACCCTGCACGTTCGCTTCACGGAAGGCCGGATCGGTAGCTTCCCAGTCATTCTGTTGTGCTACGGAATAGGCCACGTTAGTGTCGAAATAGAAGCTCTTATCGCCCTCTTTCCACACTTCCTGACCCAATTTTAATTCAGCATAAGTTTCACATTCGTTGCCAAGACGGTATTTACTTTGAGCACCAGTGGTCTGGAAACACTGTTGTTCACCGCCACTCCCTGTCCAGCCGATACCGGAACGAGCGTAACCGTGGAAATCCACAGCCATTGCCTGAGCAGACATTACGCCCGCTGCGACGGCAACCGCCAGAGGAAGTTTGCGCAGAGTAATCATCATTCTATCTCCTGAGTCATTGCTTTTCTTTTTTCACATCACCTGTCACAGGTTTTGTGTCTTTTGTAGGGTGCTTAAACGCCCGGCTCCTGATGCAGTCGACGACACGCAGTGCCATCTTCACGGAACAGATGGCAACGCTCTGGCGGCAGGCCGATAGCGAATGTGGCACCTTCTTCTACCAACACTACGTCAGACTGGCGGTACACCAGGTTTTGACGAATGGAAGGGATCTGGATATGAATTTGGGTTTCGTTGCCGAGTTGCTCGACGACCTGAACTTCACCTTCAAGGATGACGTCGGCGATATCACTTGGCAGTAGATGTTCCGGGCGAATGCCCAGTGACATGTTGGCTCCGACCTGAACGTTGTGGCTTTCAACCGGAAGCCAGACTTGCTGGAGGTTTGGCATCGGCAGCTCAACCTGAACTTGATCGATTGCAACGGCGGTCACTTTTACCGGCAAGAAGTTCATTTTCGGCGAACCAATAAAACCAGCGACAAAGCGGTCCGCCGGATAGTGATACAGTTCGAGGGGTTTCCCGACCTGCGCCACGCGCCCGGCATCCAGCACCACGATTTTATCGGCCAGCGTCATCGCCTCGACCTGATCGTGGGTGACGTAAATCATCGTGCGGCCCAGACGTTTATGCAGGCGGGAGATTTCGATACGCATCTGCACACGCAGCGCAGCGTCAAGGTTGGATAGCGGTTCATCAAGTAAAAACACGCTTGGCTCTGCCACCAGCGTTCGACCAATCGCCACTCGCTGACGCTGCCCGCCGGAGAGTGCCTTCGGTTTGCGATCAAGCAAGTGCGCCAGTTGCAGTACTTCCGCCACCTGGTTAACGCGCTGGTTGATCACCTCTTTCTTCGCGCCCGCCAGTTTCAGGCCAAAGGACATGTTTTCTGCCACTGACAGATGGGGATAGAGCGCATAGGACTGGAACACCATGCCGACGCCGCGTTCTGCTGGCGGGGTATCGTTCATTCGTTTCTCACCGATGAACAGGTCGCCGCTGGTGATCGTCTCAAGACCGGCAATCATGCGCAGTAACGTTGATTTACCGCAGCCAGATGGCCCGACAAACACCACGAACTCACCTTCGTGGATCTCGAGGTTGATATCTTTCGATACCACCACATCCCCCCAGGCCTTCGTTACATTTTGCAGCTGTACGCTCGCCATGCCCTTCTCCCTTCGTTACAACCTGTCATCGACAGCAACATTCATGATGCGGTGACTATGCTTGATCGACAGATAGCTTAAATCCTCCACCCCCAGGCTTTTTTATGGGGGAGGAGGCGGGAGGATGAGAAGGTGGTGTCTGCGTACTAATCCGAAGGAAAGTAAGGAAATTCGTGATGTTGCTTGCAAAAAACATGGCGATTTTGTGTGCGCCCTCCCGCAATACTGCCGTTTCTGCGACATGGATCACACAAAACGAAGGTGGGGCGTAGGGGCAAGGAGGATGGAAAGAGGTTGCCGTATAAAGAAACTAGAGTCCGTTTAGGCGTTTTCACAAGCACTTCACCAACAAGGACCAGAGATTATGAAAATAAAAACAGGTGCACGCATCCTCGCATTATCTGTTTTAACGACGATGATGTTTTCCGCCTCGGCTCTCGCCAAAATAGAAGAAGGTAAGCTGGTAATCTGGATCAACGGCGATAAAGGCTACAACGGCCTCGCTGAAGTCGGTAAAAAATTCGAGAAAGATACCGGAATTAAAGTCACCGTTGAGCACCCGGATAAACTGGAAGAGAAATTCCCCCAGGTTGCGGCAACTGGCGATGGTCCGGACATCATCTTCTGGGCGCACGACCGCTTTGGCGGCTATGCCCAGTCTGGTCTGTTAGCTGAAATCTCTCCGGACAAAGCGCTCCAGGACAAGATTTATCCGTTCACCTGGGATGCCGTGCGTTTTAACGGCAAACTCATTGCTTACCCGGTTGCAGTTGAAGCGTTATCGCTGATTTATAACAAAGATCTGTTGCCGAACCCGCCAAAAACCTGGGAAGAGATCCCGGCGCTGGATAAAGAACTAAAAGCGAAAGGTAAGAGCGCGCTGATGTTCAACCTGCAAGAACCGTACTTTACCTGGCCGCTGATTGCTGCCGACGGTGGTTATGCGTTCAAGTATGAAAACGACAAATACAACGTGAAAGACGTTGGCGTGGATAACGCTGGCGCGAAAGCGGGTCTGACCTTCCTGGTTGATCTGATTAAAAACAAACACATGAATGCGGATACTGACTACTCCATTGCAGAGGCAGCCTTTAACAAAGGTGAAACTGCGATGACCATTAATGGTCCGTGGGCATGGTCTAACATCGACACCAGCAAAGTGAACTACGGTGTGACGATGCTGCCAACCTTCAAGGGACAACCGTCCAAACCGTTCGTTGGCGTGCTGAGCGCAGGCATTAACGCGGCCAGTCCGAACAAAGAGCTGGCGAAAGAGTTCCTCGAAAACTACCTGCTGACCGACGAAGGTCTGGAAGCGGTGAATAAAGACAAACCGCTGGGTGCCGTGGCGCTGAAGTCTTACCAGGATCAGCTGGCGAAAGATCAACGTATCGCCGCCACTATGGATAACGCCAAGAACGGTGAAATCATGCCGAACATCCCGCAGATGTCCGCCTTCTGGTATGCCGTGCGTACCGCAGTAATCAACGCAGCCAGTGGTCGTCAGACCGTTGATGCCGCGCTGAAAGATGCACAGGGTCGTATCACTAAGTAATGCTTGAAATGCCGGATGCGGCGTGAACGCCTTATCCGGCCTACGAAGCCGAAACGTATGTAGGCCTGATAAGACGCGTCAGCGTCGCATCAGGCAGTTGTTGCCGGATGCGGCGTGAACGCCTTATCCGGCCTACGAAGCCGAAACGTATGTAGGCCTGATAAGACGCACCAGCGTCGCATCAGGCAGTTGTTGCCGGATGCGGCGTAAACGCCTTATCCGGCCTACGAAAACGAAACGTATGTAGGCCTGATAAGACGCGTCAGCGTCGCATCAGGCAGTTGTTGCCGGATGCGGCGTAAACGCCTTATCCGGCCTACGAAGCCGAAACGTATGTAGGCCTGATTAGACGCGTCAGCGTCGCATCAGGCAGTTGTTGCCGGATGCGGCGTGAACGCCTTATCCGGCCTACGAAGCCGAAACGTATGTAGGCCTGATAAGACGCACCTGCGTCGCATCAGGCAGTTGTTGCCGGATGCGGCGTGAACGCCTTATCCGGCCTACGAAGCCGAAACGTATGTAGGCCTGATAAGACGCGTCAGCGTCGCATCAGGCAGTTGTTGCCGGATGCGGCGTAAACGCCTTATCTGTCCTGGAATGAGGAAGAACCCCATGGATGTCATTAAAAAGAAACATTGGTGGCAAAGCGACGCGCTGAAATGGTCAGTGTTAGGTCTGCTCGGCCTGCTGGTGGGTTACCTTGTTGTTTTAATGTACGCACAAGGGGAATACCTGTTCGCCATTACCACGCTGATTTTGAGCTCAGCGGGGCTCTATATTTTCGCCAATCGTAAAGCCTACGCCTGGCGCTATGTCTACCCGGGAATGGCCGGGATGGGGCTATTCGTCCTCTTCCCTCTGGTCTGCACCATCGCCATCGCCTTCACCAACTACAGCAGCACCAACCAGCTTACCTTTGAACGCGCTCAGGAAGTTCTGTTGGACCGCGCCTGGCAGGCAGGGAAAACCTATAACTTTGGTCTTTATCCCGCGGGTGATGAGTGGCAACTGGCGCTCACCGACGGCGAAACCGGCAAAAATTATCTCTCAGACGCTTTCAAATTTGGCGGCGAGCAAAAACTGCAACTGAAAGAAACGGCCACGCAGCCTGAAGGCGAGCGCGCGAATCTGCGCGTGATTACCCAGAATCGTCAAGCCCTGAGCAACATTACCGCCATTCTGCCGGATGGCAACAAAGTGATGATGAGCTCCCTGCGCCAGTTCTCCGGCACTCAGCCGCTGTACACATTAGGCGATGACGGTACGCTGACCAATAACCAGAGTGGCATAAAATATCGTCCAAACGACCAGATTGGTTTTTACCAGTCCATCACTGCTGACGGCAACTGGGGTGACGATAAACTCAGTCCGGGTTATACCGTGACTACTGGCTGGAAAAACTTTACCCGCGTCTTCACCGATGAAGGGATCCAAAAACCGTTCCTTGCAATTTTCGTCTGGACCGTAGTGTTCTCACTTATCACCGTCTTTTTAACGGTGGCGGTCGGCATGGTGCTGGCGTGTCTGGTGCAGTGGGAAGCGTTGCGCGGCAAAGCTGTCTATCGCGTCCTGCTGATTCTGCCCTACGCGGTGCCATCGTTTATTTCAATTTTGATTTTCAAAGGATTGTTCAACCAGAGCTTTGGTGAAATCAACATGATGTTGAGCGCGCTGTTTGGTGTGAAGCCCGCCTGGTTCAGCGATCCAACCACCGCCAGAACGATGCTGATTATCGTCAACACCTGGCTGGGTTATCCATACATGATGATCCTCTGCATGGGCTTGCTGAAAGCGATTCCGGACGATCTGTATGAAGCCTCAGCGATGGATGGCGCAGGTCCATTCCAGAACTTCTTCAAGATTACGCTACCGCTGCTGATTAAGCCGCTGACGCCGCTAATGATCGCCAGCTTTGCCTTTAACTTTAACAACTTCGTGCTGATTCAACTGTTAACCAACGGCGGCCCGGATCGTCTTGGCACGACCACGCCAGCCGGTTATACCGACCTGCTCGTTAACTACACCTACCGTATCGCTTTTGAAGGCGGCGGGGGTCAGGACTTCGGTCTGGCGGCAGCAATTGCCACGCTGATCTTCCTGCTGGTGGGTGCGCTGGCGATAGTGAACCTGAAAGCCACGCGAATGAAGTTTGATTAAGGGAGATAACAAAAATGGCAATGGTCCAACCGAAATCGCAAAAAGCACGTTTGTTTATTACTCACCTGCTACTACTACTTTTTATCGCGGCGATTATGTTCCCGCTGCTGATGGTCGTCGCCATCTCGCTGCGCCATGGGAACTTCGCGACCGGTAGCCTGATCCCGGAGCAAATCTCGTGGGATCACTGGAAACTGGCGTTAGGTTTTAGCGTTGAACAGGCGGATGGCCGCATTACGCCACCACCATTCCCGGTACTGCTGTGGCTGTGGAACTCGGTAAAGGTCGCCGGTATTTCCGCGATTGGTATTGTGGCGCTCTCCACCACCTGCGCTTATGCCTTCGCCCGTATGCGCTTCCCTGGCAAAGCGACGCTGCTGAAAGGAATGCTGATTTTCCAGATGTTCCCGGCGGTACTCTCACTGGTGGCGTTGTATGCGTTGTTTGACCGTTTGGGCGAGTACATTCCGTTTATCGGTCTGAATACCCACGGCGGCGTTATCTTTGCTTACCTGGGCGGGATTGCGCTGCACGTCTGGACGATTAAAGGTTATTTCGAAACCATCGATAGCTCGCTGGAAGAAGCGGCGGCGCTGGATGGTGCGACACCGTGGCAGGCTTTCCGCCTTGTCCTGTTGCCATTATCTGTACCGATTCTGGCGGTGGTGTTCATCCTGTCGTTTATCGCTGCCATTACCGAAGTTCCGGTCGCGTCGTTGTTACTGCGTGACGTGAACAGTTACACCCTGGCCGTGGGGATGCAGCAATACCTTAACCCGCAAAACTACCTGTGGGGTGACTTTGCCGCCGCTGCCGTGATGTCTGCATTACCAATCACCATCGTCTTCTTGCTGGCTCAACGCTGGTTGGTTAACGGCCTGACGGCAGGTGGTGTGAAAGGTTAAAGATGTTGTTCTGCCAATGTTATGCCGCTAGACCCTCAACTTACGTTATCCTAACTTGTGACTGTTATTCGGCGCTCTTCGGAGCGCCTCTTTTTTACTCCCGCTTCAGCCGTTTCGAATTACACAGCCACAGGGTGATCACCAGTAACAGGATCGCTGCTGAGTAGATCAACACATCCAGTGGCGATTTATGATCGACGATGATCAAGCGCACAATGGCGGTGATCCCGATATAGACAAAGTAACGTAGCGGGAAGTGAAAACCGGACTGAAAGTACTTCACAATCAGCGCGATAAATTCGAAATAGAGAAAGTAAACCACCAGTCCTTCCACCAGCTCATATTTACTGGTTTGTTCTGGCGCGAACAGCACATCAGCCAGATGCACCGTTTCTTTGCCGAGGAAGACAACCAAAATCAGGCCGAGGCACAACAGGCCAAGATTGAGTACGGTCTGCAAAATGGTGGAGATAAACTCCACGCGCGGACGAGAGAGTGACGTCATAGCAGTACCTCCTTCACAGTGGCGAGCTTCCTGTATAACGCAAAAATGTGACGGAGATCTATATTTTTTGTGTATGTTTTGTTCACCCTGGATTTGGGGGGGCGCCCACCAACGCCGGATGCGCCTACCCGTAGGCCGGATAAGCCGCGCCTGGCGGCGCATCCGGCAAGGCAAACCACACCAAAGCCGGTAATGCAAAAATCACCCATTCAGGTGATTCCCAGCCACCAGCAATGCGCGAAAAATCGACAATGTTCCTCTGGAACAAATGAAACGTAACCTGATAAAGGTGGTAAAAATGAAGCCTTATTTTGCTGCTTTGTTGTTATCAGTCTCTGTTCTTCCTGCTTATGCTGGTCCGCTCGGCACTGCTGATAAAGCCGACCTACCGCAAAGCAATGTCTCCAGCCCAATGATGGCCCAGTCGCTCAGGCAACCAGACCTGCAACCGATATCGACGGACAGGAAGACAGAATGTTTTCGCCTTTACACACCAGATCGCAAACCGGGGGTGAACTGCGTTCCTGATGGCTCAACAGGCCATTAAGAATGAGGGTGCCAGTGATTGCGAAAACTGGCACCTTTCCGATGACTTAGCGGAAATTCACGCTACGGTCGCTGGTCATATCATACAACTGGAACTTACGCCCAAGTTGCTGACCCCCGTCACGCGTCAGCGGCGTCCAGCCAATTGCCGCACGGCTGCGTGTCGGGCCAGACGAGAAGAGATCCAGCGGTACAGAGACATACACGCCTTTGGTGAAGTCCCCTTCGCCGTACTCCTCTTTCGAAACATTAGTGATCGTGGCATAGCCGCCAACCACCACGCCGCTGTCAAAGCGTTTGGCTATTTCCAGCGTGCCGCCTTTATCCCCTGCCAGATACTGTCCGACGCTCGCTTTCACTAACACATCCTGAGCAAAAGATGGCGTCCAGTATGCGGTCAGATGTCCGGTTTTCACGCTGTAGTCGGTGAATTTCATCATATCTTTTGCGCTACGCCAGTCGCGCTGTTTAACGTAGTTGGCATCCAGACCAAACGCCCAGTTGCTGTCCAGCGGGCGATACAACACTTCTGCCCCCGCACCGCCAAACATGGTTTCGAGATAACCTCCGTAGACCTGACCGTAGAAGCCGTTGCCCAGATGCTGGAAGTAGTTGGCTTGCAGGTTATTCACATAGACATCGTTCTGCACATACTCGCGCACATGGGTACGAACGCGCGGTAAGTGCGAGTCCTGCGGTGGATTGGTGTAGTTAAACTTGTCGTAGTTGTTAGCCAGGTTAGCAAACAGGCTGCCGGTGGTCAGCAGATGGTCCGTCAGCCACAAATCTGCCGTTCCCATCACGCCCAGCTGATACATGTAAAAGTTTTCCGGGCCACCGACCGACTGGTTCAACACCGGATCAATATGGAAATCAAAGCGTGATTTGTCGATATACCAGCCCTGCTCGGTGGACTTCGGAACCACTGGCTCGACGCGTTTTTGCGCCAGCGTCGTTTCGTGGCCCAACGGCTCTCCGGCGAGATGATTTTTCAGGCTGGCGACATCGGTTTCCGTCGTCACCTGCGGCATGTTAAGGCGGCTTTCCGTGATACGGATCGTTTTGATCCCATCCGGCAGATCGTTCATCACGATCCGATTGGCGCGGATGATCCCTTCGCGCGAATCACGATATTTCACTTGCTCGCCGGTGACATACAGCGTATCGCCTTTCGCCTGGATCTGCGGATCGGCAAGTCCGGCGTTGTATTTCAACAGCGTTAACTGATTCGCCACCACCGAATGCTGCAAAATGGCATCCTGCGGCTGCGGTTGATATTGCGGGCGGGTGTTATCGTTGTACGAAGGACGTAGATCGTTAAAGTTGGTGCGCAGCGTGACGCCAAACATAAAGGTGTTACCACGTTCATAGCTAAGGTTAACGTCGGCCCAATCGGTAACGCGATAAATCGCACCGACGTTAAACTTACTTTTTTGCTCCAGCTTCCCGGCAAAATCCTGCTGATAATTATTGCCCTCATACTCCAGTTTCAGGCGCAGCGGTTGCCAGGGCGTCTGGTATTCCACGCCGCCAAACAGTGAGGCAGGACCGTGGAACATCTGGCTGCCGTCGATAGATCCCGCCTGTTTGTAGCTGTTATCGCGATAGCAATATTTATCACTGGCTGAACAGAGCGGATTTTTCACGTTACCGCTGGTGCCCAGATATCCCCAGCCCAGACCGAGCGTAAAATCGAACGGCCCCCAGGCTTTGCTGGCGACAAGATATTCTGCATCGAACAGCCCCGTACCGCCGATATCCCGCGCGCCAACCGCCACTTGCGGCATCCAGTAACTCTCTTCCCACAAACGCAGTTTGAGATCGAAGGCTTTATCTTTATACGTTTGATCACCAGAGAACGCTTCGACGCTGCTGTACTGCCGGGTGCGCACGTCGGTGTAGCGCAGCGTTGTTTCCAGCCACGGGAAGAGTTGCACGGAAGCTGAGTAATAGCGGTACTGATCGTTATCGCGATAGTTCAGGCTCAACTCCCCTTCCCGCGCCATGCGGGCGGTGGGCGTTTGTAACAGTCCTACGCCACCGAAATCCGATTGCGACGGGCCAATGGGCGCAGGATACGTTTCGCCGTAGCAAGCCGTGCTAATGCCCAGCGCCAGTAAGCTAAGCAGATGTCTTTTTTTCATTATTGGGGTATCCGCTGCGTCAGGGTCTGAAGAATGTCTGCGTTAAGGGCGTCGGGCGTCTTACTCCAGACAGAGTCCGCGAGGCCAACATAAATAATGCTGCCGGGCATTGGCTCTACGTGACGCTTGTTCCAGTAAGCCACCGGCGCTTTTTGCGTGCGTCCGTCCGGGTAAACCACCCACGCGTAGCTGCGATCCGCACCGCTAAGCAGACTTTGCCCGGAGAGATAGCTCGCCACGTCGCGACCGGGAGTGAATGGCTGCTTGCCAGGATGGCTGATAAGCCCGAACAACGTGACCGTTGACGGCGGCGGTCCGACCCACAGCGTGTAGTTGCCCTGCAACGGCGGGTTACCGCGTTCGGCAACGCGCACGATATCAGGATCAAGATTGATTTTTTGTCTGCCCGTCACTTTCAACGCCTGAATTTGCTGGCGTAAGGCGTTAATGGCGGCGGCATCGTCAGCGCTGGAATCTACGGCCTGTTCTGCCAGCCGTGTCAGCAACGCCTGCTGCTGACGCAATGCTGCCGCCGTTGCCAGCTCTTCGCTAATCACCGCACCTGGCCACCAGCTGTTTGCCAGTCGAGATTGGCCTACCAGATCGATTAAATGCTCCGCGCCCGTCAGCGTTTTGGCCTCACTACTACCATTGCTGAACACCTTGACGGTTCCTGCCGCAAAGACCGATGACGCCCCCACACTCAAAAGCAACGCGACAATAGTTTGTTTAATCATTGTCTTGCCGCCTTGATGAGGGTGGTTTTCACCGGGAAATAATCCGCGCCGAGATACTGTTCCGACTGGCGAATTTGCCCTTCGCTGTCGATCCAGTAGCGGTTATGCCAGCGCGCCTGGTCGGTGGAGACTTCTTCGTCCAGCACGCGAACCGGGGTTTCATCGCTGCCGACTTTGACGGTATCGGTGCCATCCCATTTGAAGACTGAGCGTGCGGTGGCGTAGCGTACCTGCTGGTACTCGGTCCAGCCCATCGTGCGCGTCCAGGTTGCGCCATCAACGATTTGTGCGGGTTTGATCAGCGGGTCAGTGGCAAGGTTATTCACTTCAATCAGGTTGTCGCCGCCAAGCAAAGTCTTCACCAGACGACCATGTTGTGTGACGAGAGTGGCCTGATCCTGAGTGACCCATTTTTGTTGTCCGTCTTCAGCGAAGGCCAGCACCACAAACAATTGCGGCCCGCCATTAAGCTGCATGTACTGGCTGGCGTAGGGCATATTTTGAATATCATCGTCCGTCAGCTGTACGCCTGGCGTGCCGAACAGACTGTCCCACAGTGAATTGCCCAGCTCTTTAGTCGTGGCTGAACAGGCCTGTAATAACAGGCAGATAAGAATGAGTGCAGGTCGCTTCACGACTCTTCTCCAGAGGGGCAGAATAACCACACCGGAGTGTGGTTATGGTTAATCCCCGCCATACTGAATTATTTTGGGGATACATACGTTATTACTGGGTACTGGTGGTCGTGGTTGTGGTGGTCCCGGTATTAGAACCATCACCGCCACCGGTTGCCGCGAGCGCGACACCCACCGCCGAGCTTACGGTGCTAACGCTGGTCGCGGAGGAACTACCCGCCGAAACCGACGTTGCTGCCGATCCTGCCGCTTCGCCCACCTGTACAGGTGCAGCCCACGCAGAAGTCGCCGCAAGCGCAGATATGGCAAAAATGCCATACAGAACTTTTTTCATAACAATTTCCCTTCATTGAATGAATGGAGATTTACCCAAAAACATTTCGGGCGGGATCGAGTATACACAACTAAAGCATGCGAATTACGGCGCGGGGAATTAGCAATGGGGTTTTAGGATAATTGGAATGAATATCAAATATAAGCTTTAACCTATATATAAATAAGATTAAAAATCATGAAGTTAAAATACAACAAAAAGTAATTAATCTGCGTATTTTCCGAAATTATTGCAGGTTAAAAATCTATTTTAGGATTAACCTCACGGTATGATTTTCGTTAAATCTCCGACAAGGGGATTTATCTGATAAAACAATGCCGACTTATAGTCGGCATTGTTATTAAGGTTATTTAATCAATCGTGCTATGTATTAATTGCCGAATACGATGTACATATCGGCATCGACCTGTAGGCCTGATAAGACGCGACCGCGTCGCATCAGGCACTGGTTGCCGGATGCGGCGTGAACGCCTTATCCGGCACGATGATTAACCGCGCCACGCTTTATAGCGGTTAATCAGACCATTGGTTGAGCTATCGTGGCTGCTGATTTCTTTGTCATCTTTCAGCTCTGGCAGAATACGGTTCGCCAGCTGTTTACCCAGCTCAACGCCCCACTGGTCGAAGGTGAAGATGTTCAGGATCACGCCCTGAGTAAAGATTTTGTGCTCATACAGCGCAATCAACGCACCCAGGCTGAACGGAGTGATTTCGCGCAGCAGGATGGAGTTGGTCGGGCGGTTACCTTCGAACACTTTGAACGGCACCACGTAGTCAAGCGTTGCCGGATCTTTACCCTGATCGCGATATTCCTGCTCAACCACTTCGCGGGATTTACCAAACGCCAGCGCTTCGGTCTGAGCGAAGAAGTTAGACAGCAGTTTCTGGTGATGATCAGAGAGCGGGTTATGGGTGATAGCCGGAGCGATGAAATCGCACGGCACCATTTTGGTTCCCTGGTGGATCAGCTGGTAGAACGCATGCTGACCGTTAGTGCCTGGTTCACCCCAGATAATCGGGCCAGTCTGGTAATCCACTACGTTACCGTTACGGTCAACATACTTACCGTTGGACTCCATATTGCCCTGCTGGAAGTACGCCGCGAAACGGTGCATATACTGGTCATATGGCAGAATCGCTTCAGTTTCCGCGCCAAAGAAATTGTTGTACCAGATGCCAATCAGCGCCAGCAGTACAGGCAGGTTTTTCTCGGCAGGCGTGGTGGAGAAATGCTTGTCCATCGCGTGTGCGCCGGAAAGCAGTTCAACGAAGTTATCAAAGCCGATGGAGAGAACAATCGACAGGCCAATCGCTGACCACAAAGAGTAACGGCCGCCAACCCAGTCCCAGAACTCGAACATGTTGGCGGTATCAATACCAAACTCGCCAACGGCTTTGGCATTGGTGGAGAGCGCCGCAAAGTGTTTCGCAACGTGTTTTTCATCACCTGCCGCTTTCAGGAACCAGTCACGCGCGCTATGGGCGTTGGTCATGGTTTCCTGAGTAGTGAAGGTTTTAGATGCTACCAGGAACAGCGTGGTTTCCGGGTTTACTTTTTTCAGCACTTCCGCGATGTGAGTCCCATCAACGTTAGAAACAAAGTGCATGTTCAGGTGGTTTTTGTAAGGGCGCAGCGCTTCAGTCACCATGTACGGACCAAGGTCAGAACCGCCGATCCCAATGTTCACCACGTCGGTGATGGCTTTGCCGGTATAGCCTTTCCACTCACCAGAAATAATCGCTTCCGAGAAGGTTTTCATCTTCTCCAGCACCGCGTTGACTTCCGGCATAACATCTTTGCCATCAACCAGAATCGGCGTATTGCTACGGTTACGCAGCGCTACGTGCAGCACGGCGCGGTTTTCGGTGCGGTTGATCTTCTCACCAGAGAACATCGACTTAATCGCGCCCGCCAGATCGCACTCTTTCGCCAGATCTTGTAATTTCGCCAGCGTTTCTTCGGTGATGCGGTTTTTGGAGTAATCCACCAGCATCTGATCGTCGAAGGTTGCGGAGAACTTAGAAAAACGATCGCCGTCTTTAGCAAAAAGATCGGCGATCGTAACGTCTTTCATTTCATCGAAGTGTTTCTGTAGTGCCTGCCAGGCCGCGGTCTGCGTTGGATTGATGTTTTTCATTAGCAATACTCTTCTGATATTGAGAATTGTGACTGTGGAAGATTGTAGCGCCAGTCACAGAAAAATGTGATGGTTTTAGTGCCGTTAGCTCAGCTAACCACTGAAGAGGATAAAAAGTATAGACGTTATAAGCACAATTTCTGACCACGCCCGCTGCATGAATAATCCGCATAATCCCGGCGTTGACACACTCCCCTACACCTTTTATTTATAAATACGGTCTGCGCCTGCACCGGTTTCTGTTTTGCCTTTGTGCCAAGGTCGCTTCTTTCATTCCCTGACACGAGGTTGTTATGCCCGATATTGTTGTCTCCAAATTTGGTGGTACTAGCGTGGCTGATTTCGACGCCATGAACCGCAGCGCCGACATTGTGCTTTCTGATGTGAATGTGCGTTTAGTTGTGCTTTCTGCTTCTGCGGGCATTACCAATCTGTTGGTTGCACTGGCTGAAGGTCTGGAACCGGTTGAGCGTTTCGAAAAACTCGATGCCATTCGCAATATTCAGTTCGCCATTCTGGAGCGCTTGCGTTACCCGAACGTCATCCGTGAAGAGATTGAACGTTTGCTGGAGAACATTACCGTCCTGGCCGAAGCTGCTGCACTGGCAACCTCTCCAGCGCTAACTGATGAACTGGTCAGCCACGGCGAACTGATGTCTACCCTGCTGTTTGTGGAGATTCTGCGTGAACGCAATGTTCAGGCCCAGTGGTTTGATGTGCGTAAAGTGATGCGCACAAACGATCGCTTTGGCCGCGCGGAGCCAGATATTACTGCGCTGGCGGAACTGTCTGCGCTGCAACTAACCCCACGTCTCAGCGAAGGTTTAGTCATCACCCAGGGCTTTATTGGCAGTGAAAGTAAAGGGCGCACCACAACGCTTGGTCGCGGCGGTAGTGACTACACGGCGGCACTATTGGCAGAAGCGTTAAACGCTGCTCGCGTCGATATCTGGACAGATGTGCCGGGGATTTATACTACCGACCCACGCGTCGTGCCTGATGCCAAACGAATTGATGAAATCGCCTTTGAAGAAGCAGCTGAAATGGCAACCTTTGGTGCCAAAGTACTTCATCCGGCAACCTTACTGCCTGCAGTTCGCAGCGATATCCCGGTGTTTGTCGGTTCAAGCAAAGATCCGCGTGCTGGCGGTACTTTGGTGTGTAATAAAACCGAAAATCCGCCGTTGTTCCGTGCGCTGGCTCTGCGTCGCAAACAAACGCTGTTAACCCTGCATAGCCTGAATATGCTGCATTCTCGCGGCTTCCTCGCGGAGGTTTTCGGCATTCTCGCACGGCATAATATTTCGGTGGATTTAATTACTACGTCAGAAGTGAGCGTGGCGTTAACCCTCGACACTACCGGTTCAACGTCAACTGGCGATACATTGCTGACACAATCGCTGCTGATGGAGCTTTCAGCCCTGTGCCGGGTAGAAGTGGAAGAAGGCCTGGCGCTGGTGGCTCTGATTGGTAACGACCTGTCAAAAGCCTGTGGTGTTGGCAAAGAGGTGTTTGGCGTACTTGAACCGTTCAACATTCGCATGATTTGCTACGGCGCTTCCAGTCATAACCTGTGCTTCCTGGTGCCTGGCGAAGACGCGGAACAGGTGGTGCAGAAACTGCATAGTAATTTGTTTGAGTAAAAACAGTGCGGCCCGGATGATACTTGCCGGGCCGAATTTATTCTCCCATCACTGTCGCCATCAACAACCTATCCAGCTCCCTGGTATCACCATCCCTACTATCCGGTAACACAGGCGGAATTTCCCCACGCGCCAGTTCCGCATGGATAAACGCATGTAGCAATGGACGGCGTGGGCCATATTCCGCTTCACCCGCACGCTGTTTACGCTCCAGCAATTCATCTATTTCTGCGCGTAAGGCCGCATCCAACTCACTTTCCGCCAGCAATTCGGAAAAACGCATTGGCGGTACGCCTTTTCCCGCTTCAACCCAGCGCACGGCCAGCAGCGGACGCAGCACGTAAAAGTATTTTTTCAGTCGAACTTCATCGCCCTGCAAATAGCCGCGGAAGTTTTTCTGCGCCATCGAATAGTAATGCCAACGCGCACGCAGCGGAGAGAAAACCACGTTGGGACCATTGCCTTAAGCGCCGTTATCGTCTCTTCATCTTGCTGATAGACCACCGGTGAATCCAGCCATTCAATTAGCGTCGGGTTCGCACCTTTCAGCAATCCCAGCGCTTTGCGCCATTCCCAACCGGAAACATCAAGTTCGTCGTCGATGGGCAGTTCGATAACATCGCGCGGTGACTCTACCCGCAGATACCATTCCAGCGGATGGACATACAAAAACCGCACATCGTAATCGCTGTCGGGCGAAGCAAATCCCCAGCCGCGACTCCCCGATTCGCAGGCGTATAGTACTTTCACGCCATAGCGACGTTCAATTTCCTTTAACTGCTGCGATACCCGTTCGCGCATCGCAGCACTGACTCCATTTAATGGCATTTGACTCATCCTTTGATATTAACTAACCCGTACCAGACCACTGAAAACAGAGATGTTATCAATGAGATAGCGTTATTGCGAGAAACAGGCCAGAAGTAAAATCACAACTTTAACGCATTGAATAACAAAGAATTAATTAAATTTTATAAGTTAGCGGTCATTTATTTTCGTTAAATTTTTATCTGTATTTATCGCCAATTATCTAAGCAGATAAAAATAAAGAGAAGGCAAATGAATCTTATCAGTTCTGCTTGCAAATAAATTCCCGTACACTGAACTATCCGATTAACAGAGGGCACCATCATGGCACTCCCCCGTATTACTCAAAAAGAGATGACTGAGCGTGAACAGCGCGAACTGAAGACGCTGCTGGATCGCGCGCGTATTGCACATGGTCGCGTGCTGACCAACGCCGAAACCAACAGCATTAAGAAAGAGTACATCGATAAATTAATGGTTGAGCGTGAGGCTGAAGCGAAAAAAGCCCGCCAGTTGAAGAAAAAGCAGGCTTATAAACCGGATCCTGAAGCGTCATTCAGTTGGTCGGCAAATACGTCGACGCGCGGCAAACGCTGATTAACGACCTTTTTTCTTCCGCCCCGGCGAGGCGAAACGCTTGCCGTTTGATGCCGGGCGGCCACCTTTCTCCGCCGTTTTTTCTACCTTCACCACCGGGCGTTTGATGCCTGCCGTTTTCGGTTTGGCCTTCGCTTTGGGCTTCGCCTCGGAAGAGGAATTTTCAATGAGCTTAAAGAGATCGATAAGCTCGTCGTCGGTTAAATCGCGCCATTCTCCCAGTGGAATGCCGCTTAAGCTGACGTTCATAATGCGCGTACGTTCCAGCTTTTTCACTTCGTAGCCAAAGTGCTCGCACATGCGACGGATCTGACGGTTCAGCCCCTGCACTAACGTAATGCGAAAGACAAACGGCGCTTCTTTTTTAACTTTGCACTTTTTGGTCACTGTCCCGAGGATTGGCACCCCCGCACTCATGCCGCGAATAAACTCCTCGGTAATCGGTTTATCGACCGTCACCAGATATTCTTTCTCATGATCGTTACCCGCACGGAGGATCTTATTCACCAGATCGCCGTGGTTGGTGAGGAAAATCAGCCCCTGGGAGTCTTTATCCAGGCGACCAATCGGGAACACGCGTTTGCTGTGGTTAACGAAATCGACAATGTTATCGCGCTCGCCATCTTCGGTGGTGCTGACAATGCCTACGGGCTTGTTCAGGGCGATAAGTACCAAATCTTCGGCTTCCCGAGGCTCAATCAACTGACCGTTTACTTTCACAACGTCGCCGGGTTTCACCTGATCGCCAATGGTGGCACGCTTGCCATTAAGGAACACATTGCCTTGCTCGATATAGCGATCCGCTTCGCGGCGTGAGCAAATTCCGCTTTCGCTGATGTATTTATTTAAACGGACTGATGAGTCGGGCAGCATAAATTCTCCTGTAAAACGCGGAATATACCGTACCTCTTAGCGGGGAAAAACAGGGTTATGCGGCAACGTCGAAATTAAATGTGATCTGCCGCGCCTTTTATCACAAAAGTGTCACCAGAAGCCTGATGCAAATTTGCCTGGCGAAAACCAGGATAATCAACCTATTACGAATCTCTGCACACCTGTGCTGATGACTGCTACGCAGAGAAACAAATGTGCAAGATAAAGCGCCATTTCAGCCCAAACAAAGAGTGAAAAATCGCTTTTAAAGGTCACCATGATGGAGTTATATCAGATCAAGCGGTTAAAAAGCATATTTGCACAAATGTGCAAAATCAGGAGGCGGCGATGGAAAACAGTGACGATATCCGTTTGATTGTGAAGATTGCCCAACTCTATTACGAACAGGACATGACGCAGGCACAAATCGCCCGCGAACTGGGTATTTATCGGACCACCATCAGCCGCTTACTTAAACGGGGCCGCGAACAGGGAATTGTCACCATCGCCATCAACTATGACTACAACGAAAACCTCTGGCTGGAGCAGCAACTGAAGCAAAAGTTTGGTCTGAAAGAAGCTGTGGTGGTATCAGGGCGCGATGAAGAGGAAGACGCTCAGTTGGCGGTAATGGGGTTACACGGCGCGCAATTGTTAGATCGTTTGCTGGAACCTGGTGATATTGTTGGTTTTTCCTGGGGCCGCGCAGTGAGCGCACTGGTTGAAAACTTGCCGCAGGCGGGGCAATCGCGGCAGTTAATTTGCGTGCCGATTATTGGCGGCCCGTCCGGTAAACTCGAAAGCCGCTATCACGTAAACACATTAACCTACAGCGCGGCGGCAAAGCTGAAAGGGGAATCGCAGCTCGCGGATTTTCCAGCTCTGCTGGATAACCCCTTAATTCGTAATGGGATCATGCAGTCTCAGCACTTTAAAACCATCTCAGCCTACTGGGATAATCTGGATGTCGCCCTGGTGGGGATTGGCTCACCGGCTATTCGCGATGGCGCCAACTGGCATGCATTTTATGGCGGCGAAGAGAGTGACGACCTGAATGCCCGTCAGGTTGCCGGTGATATTTGCTCACGCTTTTTTGATATTCACGGCGCAATGGTCGAAACGAATATGAGCGAGAAAACACTCTCTATCGAAATGAATAAACTAAAGCAGGCACGTTATTCCATTGGTATTGCTATAGGTGAAGAGAAATATAGCGGAATTATTGGCGCACTGCGTGGGAAATATATTAATTGTCTGGTAACGAATAGCAACACAGCTGAACTATTACTGAAATAAAAATCTGCCCGACTTTTACCGTAATGAAAAATTACGGCGGGCCTCTATTATCTAAAACCAGGAGTCTGTTATGCCAAATTGGTTAAATTTGCAGGATAAAATCATTATTGTCACCGGTGGCGCATCCGGCATTGGTCTGGCGATTGTGGATGAATTATTAGCACAAGGCGCGAATGTACAGATGGTCGATATTCACGGTGGCGATGGTCAATATGAAAGTCATAAAGGTTATCAGTTCTGGCCGACCGATATTTCCAGCGCCAAAGAGGTAAATCATACGGTAGCGGAAATTATCCAGCGTTTTGGTCGCATCGACGGTCTGGTCAATAACGCCGGGGTCAATTTCCCGCGTCTGCTGGTCGATGAGAAAGCGCCTGCCGGGCAGTATGAACTCAACGAAGCTGCATTCGAAAAAATGGTCAATATCAACCAGAAAGGCGTTTTTCTGATGTCGCAGGCGGTGGCGCGGCAGATGGTAAAACAACACGATGGCGTGATTGTGAATGTTTCCTCGGAAAGCGGTCTGGAAGGCTCAGAAGGCCAAAGCTGTTACGCCGCCACCAAAGCCGCGCTCAATAGCTTCACGCGATCCTGGTCGAAAGAGTTGGGTAAACACGGTATCCGTGTGGTCGGTATCGCGCCGGGGATTCTGGAAAAAACAGGACTGCGCACGCCGGAATATGAAGAGGCGCTGGCGTGGACGCGCAATATCACCGTCGAACAGCTGCGTGAAGGCTATACCAAAAACGCCATTCCTATTGGGCGCGCCGGAAAATTAGCAGAAGTCGCTGATTTTGTTTGTTATCTGCTGTCTGAACGCGCCAGCTACATCACCGGAGTAACCACTAACATTGCGGGCGGAAAAACGCGCGGCTAAGGAGGCTTTATGGTCAATGCCATTTTTTGCGCCCACGGCAAATTAGCCTGCGCCATGCTGGAATCGGTTCAGATGGTGTACGGCGACGCCAATGTTGAGGCAGTTGAATTTGTGCCCGGCGAGAATGCCGGAGACATTGTGGCAAAGCTGGAGAAGTTAGTGAGCATTCACAATCATGACGAGTGGCTAATCGCCGTGGATTTACAGTGCGGTAGCCCGTGGAATGCAGCAGCGACGCTTGCGATGCGCAATCCGCACCTGCGGGTGATAAGCGGCCTTTCCCTGCCACTGGCGCTCGAACTGGTCGATAACCAGGACAGCATGAACGTTGATGAACTGTGTGAACACCTGACGCAAATCGCAAAGCAAACCTGCGTTGTCTGGAAACAACTGGCAACGGCAGAGGAGGATTTCTGATGAACATTACGCTCGCCCGCATTGATGACCGCCTAATCCACGGCCAGGTCACTACCGTCTGGTCGAAAGTGGCTAACGCCCAGCGCATTATTATCTGCAATGACGAGGTGTATAACGATGAAGTTCGCCGGACATTATTGCGTCAGGCCGCCCCGCCGGGAATGAAAGTTAACGTGGTCAATATTGAAAAAGCTGTCGCGGTGTATCACAACCCACAATATCAGGACGAAACCGTATTTTATCTTTTTACCCGACCTCAGGATGCCTTAGCGATGGTTCGCCAGGGAGTAAAAATCGGCACCCTGAATATTGGCGGCATGGCCTGGCGACCCGGTAAAAAACAGTTAACCAAAGCAGTTTCATTAGATGACGATGATATTAACGCATTTCATGAGTTAAATAATCTTGGCGTCACGCTGGATTTACGCGTTGTAGCGTCAGATCCTTCAATCAATATTATCGACAAAATAAAAGAACAGTTAGTCGCAAATTAAATAATAGCGCCTGTGTACATATGCTTTAACAGGCAGGGATGACGACACTTAAAAGGTGACAAATCATGGAAATAAGTACCCTACAAATCATTGCCATATTTCTTTTTTCCTGTATTGCCGGAATGGGCAGCGTGCTGGATGAATTTCAGACTCATCGCCCGTTAATTGCCTGTACGGTGATTGGTTTAATTCTCGGTGATTTAAAAACCGGAATTATGCTCGGTGGTACGCTGGAATTGATAGCTCTCGGCTGGATGAACGTCGGCGCGGCGCAATCTCCGGATTCTGCACTCGCCAGCATAATCTCCGCCATTCTGGTTATCGTTGGTCAGCAAAGCATCGCCACAGGTATCGCCATCGCGTTGCCTGTGGCTGCGGCAGGCCAGGTGCTGACGGTGTTTGCCCGCACCATCACCGTAGTGTTCCAGCACGCGGCGGATAAAGCAGCGGAAGAGGCGCGGTTTCGTACTCTCGATATTCTGCATGTCTCCGCACTTGGCGTGCAGGCACTGCGCGTTGCGATTCCGGCACTGATTGTCTCGCTGTTCGTCAGCGCCGATATGGTGAGCAATATGCTGAGCGCCATTCCCGAATTTGTGACCCGTGGACTGCAGATTGCTGGCGGTTTTATCGTGGTGGTCGGTTACGCCATGGTGCTTCGCATGATGGGCGTGAAATATTTGATGCCTTTCTTTTTCCTCGGTTTCCTCGCAGGTGGCTACCTCGATCTCAGTCTGCTGGCTTTCGGTGGCGTCGGCGTAATCATGGCCCTGCTCTACATCCAGTTAAATCCACAGTGGCGTAAAGCTGAACCACATCCCCAGACCACCACTATCACCGCCCTTGACCAACTTGATGATTAACGGAGCCATCATGGAACAGAGAAAAATTACACGCAGCGATCTGGTGAGCATGTTTCTGCGCTCCAACCTGCAACAGGCGTCCTTCAACTTTGAACGCATTCATGGGCTGGGCTTTTGTTACGACATGATCCCCGCCATCAAGCGACTCTACCCATTAAAAGAGGATCAGGTTGCGGCGCTCAGGCGACACCTGGTGTTCTTCAATACCACGCCAGCCGTATGTGGTCCGGTCATCGGCGTGACCGCCGCCATGGAAGAAGCGCGGGCCAACGGTGCAGAAATTGATGACGGCACCATTAACGGCATCAAAGTTGGCCTGATGGGACCATTGGCAGGGGTTGGCGATCCACTGGTCTGGGGAACGCTGCGCCCGATTACCGCCGCGCTCGGCGCATCTCTGGCACTTTCGGGCAACATTCTCGGCCCGCTGCTGTTCTTCTTTATTTTCAACGCGGTGCGTCTGGCGATGAAGTGGTATGGCCTACAGCTCGGCTTTCGCAAAGGGGTGAATATCGTCAGCGATATGGGCGGGAATGTGCTGCAAAAACTCACCGAAGGCGCATCGATTCTCGGACTGTTTGTGATGGGCGTGCTGGTCACCAAATGGACGTCGATCAACGTGCCGTTGGTGGTTTCACAAACGCCTGCCGCCGATGGCGCCACCGTCACCATGACCGTGCAGAACATTCTCGACCAACTTTGTCCTGGTTTGCTGGCGCTCGGTCTGACGCTGCTGATGGTGCTTCTGCTCAACAAAAAAATTAACCCGGTATGGCTGATTTTCGCCCTGTTTGGTTTAGGGATTATCGGCAATGCGCTGGGCTTCCTGTCCTGATTCTTCGCCCCGGCGCAACCGTCGGGGCCATCGTTCAACACGAGGTGGTTTATGAAAACAACAGCTCTGCGTCTTTATGGTAAACGTGATTTACGCCTGGAAACCTTTGACCTTCCTGAAATGCAGGAGGATGAAATCCTCGCGACGGTGGTCACTGACAGCCTGTGCCTCTCTTCCTGGAAAGAGGCCAATCTGGGTGAAAACCATAAAAAAGTACCCGACGATGTGGCGACCAATCCCATCATCATCGGCCATGAATTTTGCGGCGATATTCTGGCCGTGGGTAAAAAGTGGCAGCACAAATTTCAGCCGGGCCAGCGCTATGTGATTCAGGCCAACCTGCAACTGCCGGAAAGCCCGGACTGCCCCGGTTACTCTTTCCCGTGGGTGGGTGGTGAAGCCACACATGTGGTTATCCCAAATGAGGTTATGGAACAGGATTGCCTGCTGGCATACGACGGCGAAACCTACTTTGAAGGCTCGCTGGTTGAACCGCTTTCCTGCGTGATTGGCGCGTTCAACGCCAACTATCATCTTCAGGAAGGTAGTTATAACCACACGATGGGGATTCGCCCGCAAGGACGCACACTGATCCTCGGCGGCACCGGACCAATGGGACTGTTAGCGATTGATTATGCGCTGCATGGGCCAGTTAACCCGTCGCTGCTCGTCATTACCGATACCGACAACGACAAATTGAGTTATGCGCGCAAGCACTATCCATCAGAACCGCAAACACTGATTCATTATCTCAATGCCGCCGATGCAGCATTTGATACGTTAATGGCACTAAGTGGCGGTCACGGCTTCGATGATATTTTCGTCTTTGTGCCTAATGAAGGACTGGTGACTCTCGCCTCTTCCTTGCTGGCGACAGATGGTTGTCTGAATTTCTTCGCCGGACCGCAGGATAAGCACTTCAGCGCGCCAATTAATTTCTACGATGTGCATTATGCCTTTACTCATTACGTTGGCACGTCGGGCGGCAATACCGATGACATGCGTGCGGCGGTCAAACTGATCGAAGAGAAAAAAGTGCAAGCCGCAAAAGTGGTAACACATATTCTTGGGCTGAATGCTGCGGGCGAAACCACGCTTGAATTGCCTGCCGTCGGCGGCGGCAAAAAACTGGTGTATACCGGGAAAGACCTGCCGCTGACGTCACTCACGCAGATTCAGGATCAAGCACTGGCGGCGATTCTGGCGCGTCATCAGGGGATCTGGTCCGGTGAGGCGGAGCAATATCTGCTCACTCATGCAGAGGCAATTAGCCATGATTAATCGCGATACTCAACTGTGCATGTCGCTGGCCGGTCGCCCCGGCAACTTCGGCACGCGTTTTCACAATTATCTGTATGAAAAGCTGGGGCTGAATTTCATCTACAAAGCGTTCACCACCCAGGATATTGAGGCGGCGGTGAAAGGCGTTCGCGCATTAGGTATTCGCGGCTGTGCCGTGTCGATGCCGTTTAAAGAAAGCTGTATGCCCTTTCTCGATGCGATCGATCCGTCAGCGAAAGTCATTGATTCAGTGAATACCATCGTGAATGACGACGGCAGGCTGACCGGGTTTAACACCGACTACATCGCGGTGAAAAACCTGATTATTCACCACCAGCTCAATAGCGCCGCACGCGTGATGATTCGCGGCAGTGGCGGCATGGGTAAAGCGGTCATTGCCGCCTTTCGCGACGCGGGGTTTACCGATGTCATCATCGCCGCCCGCAACCACGAGAGCGGCCCGGCGCTGGCGAAGCAGTATGGCTTCCAGTGGCAACCGCAGCCAGAAGGAATCGACTGCGACATTCTGGTTAACGTTACCCCTGTCGGCATGAGCGGTGGTAAAGAGAGCCATGAGCTGGCCTTCAGCGAAGCGATGATCTCTACGGCAAGCGTCGTTTTTGACGTCGTGGCATTACCGCCGGAAACGCCGCTCATTTGCCTGGCGCAACGGCTTGATAAGCAGACGATCAGCGGCGCAGAGGTGATTGCTTTACAGGCCGTCGAGCAGTTCGCGATGTATACCGGTGTGCGACCTGATGCGCGGCTGATTACTGAAGCGGCACAATTTGCACGAGAAGGATAAGAAACATCAGCGCCTTAAGGGGCGCTCAGATTGGTGGCAAAGTGCACGTTGTTCATGCCGGATGCGGCGCGAACGCCTTATTCGGCCTACAAAATCGCGAAAATTCAAGACATTGCAATTAGCTTGTAGGCCTGATAAGCGTAGCGCATCAGGCAATGCTGTGTTTGTCATCAGGCTCAGCGCCTTGTTTGCTAACTATCCTCAGAACGCCAGGTTCAATGCGCGACATCGTGAGCCATGTCAGTAAGCGGTTAAAATCACAGTGGTAGCATGCCTCCCGTGATTTCTTACTAACCGGAGAAGTAATGGAACTGCTTTTATTGAGTAACTCGACGCTGCCGGGTAAAGCCTGGCTGGAACATGCACTGCCGTTGATTGCTGAACAGTTGCAAGGTCGCCGTTCAGCGGTGTTTATTCCTTTCGCTGGCGTAACGCAAACCTGGGATGATTATACGGCCAAAACGGCTGCGGTCCTTGCCCCACTTGGCGTTTCTGTCACCGGTATTCATAGCGTGGCCGATCCTGTTGCCGCGATTGAAAATGCTGAGATCGTAATTGTCGGCGGCGGCAACACTTTCCAGTTGCTGAAAGAATGCCGCGTACGCGGGCTTTTGGTACCCATTGCCGACGTAGTAAAACGTGGCGCGCTGTATATCGGCTGGAGTGCAGGCGCTAACCTTGCTTGCCCAACTATCCGCACCACCAACGATATGCCGATTGTCGATCCGCAAGGTTTCGATGCGCTGAATCTGTTCCCGCTGCAAATCAACCCGCACTTCACCAACGCGCTGCCGGAAGGCCATAAAGGGGAAACGCGCGAGCAGCGTATTCGCGAACTGCTGGTCGTCGCGCCAGAACTGACCATTATTGGCCTGCCGGAAGGTAACTGGATCACAGTAAGTAAAGATCACGCTACGCTGGGCGGCCCGAATACCACTTATGTATTTAAAGCTGGTGAGGAAGCGGTGCCGCTGGAAGCGGGTCACCGTTTTTAAGTGAATTGCCGGATGCATGATCCGGCATCTTGTTCATAGTGCCTGATGCGACGCTTGACGCGTCTTATCAGGCCTACAGGATTCACAATATTAATACTCGTCCCGTCCTTCATCTTCATCCGGCTGTTCCAGCACACTGTAAGCCACCGAACAAAACAGCGAGTTCAGGCGCTGCATATCTCCCAGTAAGCCTAAATGTAGCGAACTGGTTTCAATGCTCTGCACGTTTTGCTGATGCAGGCGATCGACGTGAGCATGGGAATAACGGCGATTAAGAATGCGAAAGCGATGCTTACTACGGCGCAAACGACGAGCGCTGGTGACATCGCCAGAGAAGAACACCGACATTGCCAGCTTTAAATTACTGAGCAATTGCTCATAGAGCGCATCCAGTTCCTTCAACCCATCAAGCGAAAATGCCCGCCGTGCTGCCAGTGATTTGTCAGCGATTTCGCTGCCCATGCGCTCGACGATATCGGAAGCCTGCTCCAGGTTGAGAGCCATTTCGATAATCTCCGCCCAGCGGCGCGACTCTTCTTCTGCCAGCTCTTCTTTTGGCATCCGCGCCAAATAAAGTTTAATCGCGGTGTAGAGGACGTTGATATCATCCGCCAGCTTGCGCAACTCCTTCTCTTCACGCGGTTCACCGTGCATCACTTTATTCAGCCCTTCCATCATCTGTTCCATCGCGTCACCGATGCGCAGTGTTTCACGGGCGGCATTCGCCAGAGCAAGAGTCGGAGTATCCAGCGCACTAACATCCAGATGTTTTGGTTTCAGATGGGCATCCAACTCAGGTTCATCGCGAATAATCGTTTTGCAAAATCGCGCCATTGGATCGACAAACGGCAGCATGACCAGGCAACGAACGAGGTTGTAGAAGACGTGGAAATAGATAACCAGTTCCGCTTTTGGCAAAGGCAGTTTATCCATTGATTCAGCCAGAACATGGACAAATGGCAGGATAATCAAGCTCCCCACCAACTTAAACAACAAACTACCCATCGCAACACGGCGAGCGGCGGCATTGGCGGCACTGTTGTTGAGCATCGCCAGCAGGCCGGAACCGAGGTTGGCTCCGATTACCAGACAGAGCGCCACCGGGAAGGAGATAATGCCTGCGGCGGTCAGAGTCGCGGTCAGCAGTACAGCGGCAAGGCTGGAGTAACTGATAATGGCGAACATCGCGCCAATCAGCGCATCCAGCAGAATATCGCCAGTCAACGAAGCAAAGATCACCTGAACGCCGTTTGCCTGGGTGATCGGCGTTACGGCCTGCACAATCAACTCCAGCGCCAGCAAAATCAGCCCAAGACCAATACCGACGCGGCCCAGTTGCCCGGCGCGTGACTGTTTGCGTCCGAGGAAAAAAATCACGCCAATAAAAATGAGCAGCGGTGACAACCAGGATAAATCGAAGGTGAGGACCCGCGCCATTAGCGCCGTCCCGACATCAGCCCCCAGCACAATCACCAGCGCGGGTGCGAGAGCAACCAGATCCTGAGCGACAAACGAAGTCACCAGCATGGTGGTGGCATTACTGCTCTGTACCAGTGCGGTAACGCCGATCCCCGCGCAAAAGGCGAGCGGCTTCTTTTCGACGCTTCGGCTAAGAACTGTACGCAGTCGTGCACCGAAGACGCGCATTACGCCCGTTCGGACAATATGCGTCCCCCAGACCAACAGGGCGACGGCAGAAAGCAGGTGAAGCAAAGTTAGCACGGAATCAGGTTCTCCTTTTTGTTATGCATTTTCCTGTTAAGATTTTTCTAATCACGTTGTTTTTATCCAGGCATTTCTCTTGTATGTACTTTCAGTATAAGAGATTTATACAAGAAAGCATTTAAAAAGGCATTTATATAAAAATCCACCTGTATCTGTTGCTATTTCTGTCACACTTTCCCCTGTCGTTTACACCAGATAATCGTTGTCACTTTTGTGACCTCTGAGAAGATAAACAACGAAATATTTAAGACCAGATCCTGTGAATGAAAATAATTAAGTAACAACGGTATTACGGAGATTGAACAGCTTACGGTAGCAAAACGCATAAATTCCTGAACTGCCAAAAAAGAGAAACTAAACAATTTTTGTTTTAAAAAAGATTGCGCAGAAAAGAATAAAGAGAACAATAATACTATTTGTAGCGTAACAGTGGCGACTGCATAAGCGTAAAAACCGCCTTCAACACCGATATCCTTAAGTAAGGAAATTGAATGAACGATATCGGAATAAAAAGGGATACGACCATTACCAATCGAGTAGAACAGATAGGTGGCTATCGCGATAACATCCATGACACCCCAAAAGAGAAGAATGTATTTTTTATATTGACGTTGCATAAAGTAAATCCTTTTCACGAAAACAAATATTACCAGGAATTATTATAATTGCGGGCGTTTTTGGATTAACACTCCACCCGTATTTTTTAAACCTCTGTCAGCCATACCTTCACTAAATAAGACATCGATACGCCCTTTACTTTTATCGTGGTACAGAATACTGCATGAGATACACCTTATACCCTCTTTGGATTTACGAAAATCTAACCAATAACGACCATCATAAAATACCCACTCCACACCTGTTTTTATATTAATTATCCAATCATTATAACCTGTTGGTTTTTTTCCTAATAGTTCAGTAACTTCGGACTCTGAACATCCTTCGAAAGCAAAAAAATCTATTTCATCAATTTTTATCATGTTCAATAATCCATTATTTATGACATTAAAAACCGGGGCAAATACCCCGGTGTTATCACTTACTCGGCATCATACCCCAGATTCGGTGCCAGCCAGCGCTCAACTTCGGTAACGCTCATACCTTTACGACGGGCATAGTCTTCGACCTGATCGCGCTGAATCTGCGCCACGGCATAGTACTTGCTGTCCGGATGGCTGAAGTACCAACCCGAAACCGATGCACCGGGCCACATCGCGAAAGATTCCGTGAGTTTCATGCCAGTGTGTTTTTCCACTTCCAGCAGCTCCCAGATGGTGGCTTTTTCCGTATGTTCCGGGCAGGCCGGATAGCCCGGTGCCGGACGGATGCCCTGGTAGTTTTCGCGGATCAGTTCTTCGTTGCTGAGGTTCTCGTTCGGCGCATAGCCCCAGTAGACTTTACGCACACGCTCATGGAGATACTCCGCAAAGGCTTCGGCTAAACGGTCGGCAAGCGCTTTCACCATGATTTTGTTGTAATCATCGTGCTGTGCTTCGAAGGCATTAGCCAGTGCGTCCTCTTCCAGCCCGCCAGTCACGGCAAATGCGCCGATGTAATCTGCTTTACCAGAAAGCTTCGGCGCAACGAAGTCAGCAAGACAGTAGTTAGCGAAGCCCGTTTTTTCGGTCTGTTGACGCAGATGGTGGCTGACGTTGATCACATGTGTACGCGTTTCGTCTCGGTAGATTTCAATGTCATCGCCCACACGGTTTGCCGGGAACAGGCCCACCACGCCACGCGGATTCAGCGTTTTCTCGGCGCTTAATTTATCCAGCATGTCGTTGGCGTCTTTAAACAGCCGCTGCGCCTCTTCGCCTACCACTTCATCTTCCAGAATGCGCGGATACTTCCCGGCCAGCGACCAGGTCATAAAGAACGGCGTCCAGTCGATGTAATTACGCAGCGTTTCGATGCTGGCTTCAACTTCCTGCACACCGAGACGGTGCGCCACCGGCGGCGTGTAAGCCTGCCAGTCAAAAGCGAAATCGTTATCGCGCGCCGCTTCCAGCGTGACCGGTGGTGTGCGCGGTTTCTTGCGCCCGTGTTGAATACGCACGGTTTCGTACTCCTTGCGGGTACGAGCAACGAAATCATCACGCTGAGTGTCGGAAAGCAGCGCCGCCACCACACCAACGGTGCGCGAGGCGTTCTGAACATACACCGTCGGGCCGCTGTAGTTTTGCTCGATTTTCACCGCCGTGTGCGCTTTTGAGGTGGTCGCACCACCAATCAATAGCGGAATGGTGAAGCCCTGACGCTCCATCTCTTTCGCCACGTTGACCATTTCGTCAAGCGACGGCGTGATCAATCCTGAAAGGCCAATCAAATCAGCATTCACTTCTTTGGCGGTACGGAGAATTTTTTCTGCTGGCACCATAACACCGAGATCGACAATTTCGTAGTTGTTGCATTGCAGCACCACGCCAACGATATTTTTACCGATATCGTGGACGTCGCCCTTCACGGTGGCGATCACCATCTTGCCGTTGGTTTTGCCCTGCTCTTTGCTGGCTTCGATAAACGGTTCGAGATACGCCACCGCCTGTTTCATGACGCGCGCCGATTTCACCACCTGCGGCAGGAACATTTTCCCTTCGCCGAACAGATCGCCGACCACGTTCATGCCGTCCATCAGCGGGCCTTCAATCACCTGAATGGGGCGCTCCGCCTGCTGGCGCGCTTCTTCGGTGTCCTGTTCAATAAATTCGGTAATACCTTTGACCAGCGAGTATTCCAGACGTTTATTCACTTCCCACGAGCGCCACTCTGCCTGCTGGGCATTAGCGGTATCGTCGGTTTTGCTGCCGCGATATTTCTCGGCAAGTTCCAGTAAACGCTCGGTGCCATCGTCGCGACGATTGAGGATCACATCTTCCACCGCGTCGCGCAGTTCGGCGGGCAGGTCGTCGTAAATCGCCAGTTGCCCGGCGTTGACGATCCCCATATCCATACCGTTGCGGATAGCGTAGTAGAGGAACACCGCGTGAATAGCTTCGCGCACCGGATCGTTACCACGGAACGAGAACGACACGTTAGATACGCCGCCGGAAATCAGCGCGTGCGGCAGTTCGCGTTTGATGTCTTCACACGCGCCGATAAAGTCCTGCGCGTAGTTGTTGTGCTCTTCAATGCCAGTTGCGACCGCGAAAATGTTCGGGTCAAAGATGATATCTTCCGGCGGGAAGCCGACTTCCTCGGTGAGGATTTTGTACGCCCGACGGCAAATCTCGATTTTCCGTGCGCGGGTATCGGCCTGACCCTGTTCGTCAAAGGCCATTACCACCACCGCTGCACCGTAACGACGCAACAGTTTCGCATGATGGATAAAGGCGTCGACGCCCTCTTTCATTGAGATAGAGTTAACAATGCCTTTGCCCTGAATACACTTCAGCCCCTTTTCGATGACCTCCCATTTTGAGGAGTCGATCATAATCGGCACGCGGGCGATATCCGGTTCACCGGCAATCAGGCTGAGGAAACGCACCATCGCCGCTTCGGCGTCGAGCATCCCTTCATCCATGTTGATATCGATAATCTGCGCGCCGTTTTCCACCTGCTGGCGCGCCACATCCAGCGCCTCGCTGTATTTATCTTCTTTAATCAGGCGTTTGAATTTGGCAGAACCGGTGACGTTAGTCCGCTCACCGACGTTAACAAACAGGCTGTCATCGCCAATGTTCAGCGGCTCCAGACCGGACAAACGGCAGGCTACGGGAATCTCCGGCAGTTTGCGCGGCGCTAATCCTTCTACTGCGCGACTCATTGCCGCAATATGTCGTGGCGTGGTACCGCAGCAACCGCCGACGATATTGAGGAATCCCGCTTCCGCCCATTCGCGGATGTGCTTCGCCATCGTGTCGGCGTCGAGATCGTATTCACCAAAGGCGTTAGGCAGCCCGGCGTTCGGGTGAGCGGTGACGTAGCATTCCGCAATCCGTGACAGCTCCTGCACGTACTGGCGCAGTTCATCTGGCCCCAACGCACAGTTCAGGCCAAAGGTCAGCGCTTCGGCGTGGCGCAATGAGTTGTAAAATGCTTCGGTGGTCTGCCCGGAGAGTGTGCGCCCGGAGGCGTCGGTGATGGTGCCGGAGATCATAATCGGCAGTTCAACGCCCAGCGCTTCGAACTCCGTTTTCACCGCAAAAATCGCCGCTTTGGCGTTGAGGGTGTCGAAAACGGTTTCAATCAGAATCAGATCCGCACCACCTTCGACTAATGCTTTGGTGGATTCTCGATAAGCCGCCACCAGCCCGTCAAAAGTGATATTACGAAATGCCGGATCGTTTACGTCCGGAGATATAGACGCCGTGCGGTTGGTTGGGCCGAGAACACCAGCAACGTAGCGCGGTTTCTCCGGCGTGCGCGCGGTCCACTCATCAGCACAGGCACGCGCCAGTTTCGCTGCCGCAAAGTTGATTTCCGCCGACAGGGATTCCATCTGGTAATCCGCCATCGCAATAGTCGTGGAGTTGAAGGTGTTGGTTTCGATGATATCTGCGCCCGCTTCAAAGTAAGCGTTGTGGATGGCGGAGATCACTTCCGGTTTACTGAGCACCAGCAGGTCGTTGTTGCCTTTGAGATCGCTCGGCCAGTCGGCAAAACGTTCACCGCGAAAATCTGCCTCGTTCAGTCGATAACTCTGGATCATGGTGCCCATACCGCCGTCCAGCACCAGAATACGTTCATTTAACTGCGCACGCAGTTGTTCAACTTTGCTGCTCACACTCGCTCCCGACACGCTCAACCCAGACTGTAAAAAAATTCAACAGACCATACTGGCATAAACGCATCAGTGGTAAAAGCGACCACCACGCAACATGAGATTTGTTCAACATTAACTCATCGGATCAGTGTGGCAACTATTGCATTACACCGTAATAAAAATGAAAATGATTTCCACGATACAGAAAAAGGAGACTGTCATGGTCGCACCCATTCCCGCAAAACGCGGCAGAAAACCCGCCGTTGCCACCGCACCCGCGACTGGACAGGTTCAGTCTTTAACGCGTGGGCTGAAATTACTGGAGTGGATTGCCGAATCCAATGGCAGTGTGGCACTTACGGAACTGGCACAGCAAGCCGGATTACCCAATTCCACGACTCACCGCCTGCTAACCACGATGCAACAGCAGGGTTTCGTGCGTCAGGTCGGTGAACTGGGTCACTGGGCGATCGGCGCACATGCTTTTATGGTCGGCAGCAGCTTTCTCCAGAGCCGTAATTTGTTAGCCATTGTCCATCCTATTCTGCGCAATCTGATGGAAGAGTCTGGCGAAACAGTAAATATGGCGGTGCTGGATCATAGCGATCACGAAGCGATTATTATCGACCAGGTACAGTGTACGCATCTGATGCGTATGTCAGCCCCTATCGGCGGTAAGTTACCCATGCACGCTTCCGGTGCCGGTAAAGCTTTCTTAGCCCAGTTAAGTGAAGAGCAGGTGACGAAGCTGCTGCACCGCAAAGGCTTACATGCCTATACCCACGCGACGCTGGTTTCTCCTGTGCATTTAAAAGAAGACCTCGCGCAGACGCGCAAACGGGGTTATTCATTTGATGATGAAGAACATGCGCTGGGGCTGCGTTGCCTGGCGGCGTGTATTTTCGACGAGCACCGCGAACCGTTTGCCGCGATTTCGATTTCCGGGCCGATTTCACGTATTACCGATGACCGCGTGACCGAGTTTGGCGCGATGGTGATTAAAGCGGCGAAGGAAGTGACGCTGGCGTATGGCGGTATGCGGTGACTTTTCGTCTCTGATTTATACGAATCGCACGCTAAATCGCTGCCTGCGCCGATACGCATAAACATCTTCCACGTGCCCTTCTCGTATGCGGTTTTGTAGCGCGCGCCAGTAATCAGCGCGGAACAGGTCGGCGTGCATCTCTTCAAACAGTGGCCCAATGCGTGGGTCGGCACATAGCCAGTGGCGGAATTCTTCTGGGAAAACATCGCCCGGCGAAACGCTGTACCACGGCTCACTGGCAAGTTCGTCTTCCGGATAGCGCGGCGGTGGGATGTTGCGGAAATTCACTTCCGTCATGTAGCAAATTTCATCGTAATCATAAAACACCACACGCCCATGACGGGTGACACCGAAGTTTTTAAACAGCATGTCGCCAGGGAAAATATTGGCGGCGGCAAGCTGGCGAATGGCATTACCGTACTCCTCAATGGCGTCGCGCAGCTGCTGACCTTCCACTTGTTCCAGCCAGATATTGAGCGGCACCATTCGCCGTTCGATGTAGAGATGGCGAATCACAATCTGTTCGCCGAGATCGGTGATTTTTTCCGGCGCCTCCTGGAGCAGTAATTCCATTAATGCCGGGGAAATATGCCGCTTCGCCAGCACAAAGTTTTCAAACTCCTGGGTGTCCGCCATTCGGCCCACGCGATCGTGCTCTTTAACCAACTGATAGCAGGCGCGGACGTGAGCCGCAGACATCTCTTTCTGCGGCGCGAACTTGTCTTTAATCACTTTGAATACCCGATCAAAGCCCGGCAGCGTGAACACCAGCATCACCATTCCACGAATGCCCGGCGCTTCAATAAATTGCTCATTACAGCCCTGTAGATAAATCAGATATTCACGGTAACTTTCGGTTTTGGCGTGCTTTTGGCAGCCGATAGCCATATACAATTCAGCGGTGGTTTTACCCGGTAGAATTTCCCGTAGCCACTCGACCAGTGCGGCAGGTAGCGGCGCGTAAACCATAAAATAGGAACGCGCGAAGCCAAAGACGATGCTCGCCTCGGCGGTCGTCGTCAGGCAGGTATCAATAAATAACTCGCCATCGTCCGTCTGGTGGATCGGCAGCAAAAAGGGCAATGTGCCGGAAGGCGTTATTAGTTTGCCTACCAGCCAGGCGGCTTTATTGCGGTAAAACAGTTCGTTCGCCACCTGTAAATGGCTTTCGGCGAGGTTATCAGCCCCCACCGTTTCGGTCAGATGGCGAATGATGTAGTTGATATCACGGCTTTTATTCTGCCAGCGCAGGCGCAGCGGCAGATCGCTGATAACACGCATTAGTAGCGATTCCCAGCCGTGATCGGGATAAAAGTCTTTCGCCAGCGGGCGTGGAATGGTACGAAAACGGCGCTCCGGCTGGGAGCTAAAGATAAAAAGCCGCTCGGGAGTAAGCGAGCGGTGGTCAAATAACCGACAGTACACGGAGTTAAAAAAGCTCTCCGCAATCTCGAAGCGCGGATAATCCGGCAACAGCCGGGTGTAATGCTCTTTGACGCGCAGTAAAAATTCCGCGTCCGTGCTTTGGCCGTTAGTGATACAGCGCAGCTGTTCCACCACCAGACCCACGTGATGATCATAAAGATGGATACGGTTTTTCATCGCCTGCTGGACAGCGTGCCAGTCGGCTTGCTCGAAACGCTGCTGCGCCCCGGAAGTCACTTCGAGGAATCGACCATACTGAGCGTCGAAACCTTGCAAAATGGTTTGTGCAATCAGTAATTCCAGGCCACGCGGCATTTGTTGCCCTCGTCGGGAGCAGAGAATTGCCGGATAAGACGCGCAAGCGTCGCATCAGGCGTTGATTGCCGGATGCGACGTGAACGCCTTATCCGGCCTACAGTCAGCAACATTTGTAGGTTGCTTAGAACTGCGATTCTTCGGTGGAGCCGGTCAGCGCGGTAACCGACGACGTGCCGCCCTGAATAATGGTCGTCACTTTATCGAAATAACCTGTACCCACTTCCTGCTGGTGAGAAACGAAGGTGTAGCCATCTTTCGCGGCAGCGAATTCCGGCTGCTGCACTTTCTCAACGTAATGCTTCATGCCCTCGCCCTGCGCATAGGCGTTTGCCAGGTCGAACATGTTGAACCACATGCTGTGGATGCCTGCCAGGGTGATGAACTGGAACTTGTAACCCATATCCGACAGCTGCTGCTGGAAGCTGGCAATAGTTTTGTCGTCGAGGTTTTTCTGCCAGTTGAACGACGGCGAGCAGTTATAAGCCAGCAGTTTGCCCGGATATTTCGCGTGGATGGCTTGTGCAAAGCGACGCGCCAGTTCCAGGTCTGGCGTGGAGGTTTCACACCATACCAGGTCAGCATACGGCGCATACGCCAGGCCGCGGCTGATCGCTTGTTCAATACCTGCATGAGTACGGAAGAAACCTTCGTTGGTGCGTTCGCCGGTAATAAATTCGCTATCATACGGGTCGCAATCGGAGGTAATCAGATCCGCCGCATCGGCATCGGTACGAGCAACCAGTAGGGTTGGAACGCCCGTCACGTCAGCAGCCAGACGCGCCGCGACCAGTTTCTGAATAGCTTCCTGAGTTGGCACCAAAACTTTGCCGCCCATGTGACCGCATTTCTTCACTGACGCCAGCTGATCTTCGAAGTGAACTGCCGCTGCACCGGCTTCAATCATCGCTTTCATCAGTTCAAAGGCATTCAGGACACCGCCAAAACCGGCTTCCGCATCAGCAACAATCGGCAGGAAGTAATCGACATAGCGCGGATCGCCCGGCTCAATGCCTGCAGACCACTGGATCTGATCGGCACGACGGAAGGTGTTGTTGATCCGCTCCACCACAGCTGGCACCGAGTTTGCCGGATAGAGCGACTGATCCGGATACATGCTGGCCGCCAGGTTAGCGTCCGCCGCTACCTGCCAGCCAGACAGGTAGACCGCTTCAATGCCCGCTTTCGCCTGTTGCAGCGCCTGACCGCCAGTCAGTGCACCGAGGCTGTTGATATAGCCTTTTTTCGACTCACCGTGCAGCAGACGCCACATTTTCGCCGCGCCCAGTTGCGCCAGCGTGCATTCCGGATTGACTGAACCACGTAATTTCACCACATCTTCCGCGCTGTACGGGCGAGTAATGCCTTCCCAACGCGGTTGAGTCCACTCTTTCTGTAATTCTTCAATTTGTTGTGTACGGGTTTTCATGTGCAGATGCTCCATAGTTATGTGGTGGTTTACGCTAACAGGCGGTAGCCTGGCAGGGTCAGGAAATCAATTAACTCATCAGAAGTGGTGATCTGTTCCATCAGGCGTGCGGCATCGTCAAAACGCCCCTGGGAGAAACGTTCTTCGCCCAGTTCGCTGGCAATGACTTTCATCTCTTCGCCCAGCATCTGGCGGAACAAGGCTTTGGTCACCGGTTTGCCATTGCTCAACGTTTTTTGATGATGGATCCACTGCCAGATCGAGGTACGGGAAATTTCAGCCGTCGCCGCATCTTCCATCAGGCCATAAATCGGCACGCAGCCGTTGCCGGAGATCCACGCTTCGATGTACTGCACAGCCACACGAATGTTGGCGCGCATACCGTCTTCGGTGCGTTCACCGTCACAAGGTGCCAGCAGTTGATCGGCAGTAATCGGCGCGTCTTGTTCGCGCATCACTTCAAGCTGATTTTTACGGGAGCCGAGAATGTCGTTGAATACCGCCATTGCCGTATCCGCAAGGCCCGGGTGAGCGATCCATGTACCATCGTGACCGTTGTTGGCTTCCAGCGCTTTATCCGCTTTCACTTTGTTGAGAACCTGGTTATTGCGTTCTTCATCTTTGCTCGGAATAAACGCTGCCATGCCGCCCATCGCAAAAGCACCGCGTTTATGGCAGATTTTAATCAACAGGCGTGAGTAAGCATTCAGGAAGGGTTTATCCATCGTCACTGCCTGTCTGTCTGGCAGGACGCGATCGGGATAGTTTTTCAACGTTTTGATATAACTGAAGATGTAATCCCAGCGACCGCAGTTCAGACCAACAATATGGTCACGCAGCGCGTGAAGGATTTCGTCCATCTGGAACACGGCAGGCAGCGTTTCAATCAGCAACGTCGCCTTGATAGTGCCGCGTGGCAGATTAAAGCGATCTTCTGCATAGCTGAAGACTTCGCTCCACCAGGCCGCTTCCTGCCAGGACTGGGTTTTCGGCAGATAGAAATAGGGACCGCTGCCCTTTGCCAACAGTGCCTGATAGTTGTGGAAGAAATAGAGCGCAAAATCAAACAGGCTACCGGGGATTGCCTCACCACGCCAGGTGACATGTTTTTCCGGCAAGTGCAGACCGCGTACCCGGCAAATCAACACCGCGGGATTAGGCTTGAGCTGATAGATTTTGCCTGCTTCATTGGTATAGCTGATGGTGCCGTTAACCGCATCGCGCAGGTTAATTTGCCCGTCGATCACTTTGCTCCAGTCTGGTGCCAGTGAATCTTCAAAATCGGCCATAAAGACTTTCACATTGGCGTTGAGCGCGTTGATCACCATCTTGCGCTCTACGGGTCCGGTAATCTCTACCCGACGATCTTCTAAGTCCGCAGGAATCCCGCGAATTTTCCAGCCAGCATTACGAATGGAAGCCGTTTCCGAAATAAAATCAGGCAACATTCCGTTATCGATATCCTGCTGCTGCTGAATGCGCGCTGCCAGAAGTTTATTGCGTTGTGGCGTAAAATGCGTCACCAGCTCAGTCAGAAATCCTACCGCTTCGGCAGTAAGAATTTGCTTCTCCTGCTCGTCATACGGCCTTGTGAAAACCAGTTCATCGGTTGTTGTTGCCTGTTCAGTCATCGAGTAGCTCCTCGTCATGGATCCGAAAACTTCCCCATTGTGAACGAAGGATCGTTGTGCGCTTTTCGTTCAGCACAACTAAGACTACTCATTTAAAATGCAAAATCAAAAACAATTTCCATTTTAATTAAAAATACTTGATAACTTATTGATAACAATATGAATAAAATTTATTCACCTGCTGAGGTGCGTTTCGGAAATAAAAAAGGCCCCCGAAGGTGCCTGAGGTAAGGTGCTGAATCGCTTAACGATCGACTATCACAGAAGATTAATCCAGCGTAGGATTCATACGGCGTAGATCGTATGGCGTGATCTGGTAGACGTAATAGTTGAGCCAGTTGGTAAACAGCAAATTACCGTGACTACGCCAGCTCGCGCGCGGTTTGTTTTGCGGATCGTTATGCGGAAAATAATTATACGGTACGTCCGGGTTTAGTCCGGCTTCCACATCGCGGAAATATTCCTGCGCCAGCGTTTGCGCATCATATTCGGGATGGCCCGTCACAAAGGCAATTCGCTTATCTTTGCTGGCAAACAGATATGCATCCCCTTCTTCCGTCTCTGCCAGAATTTCCAGATCGGTGTAATCACGAATCAACGCGGCAGGGAAATCGGCATAGCGCGAATGTGGTGCCAGGAATGAATCATCAAAACCACGCGTCAGAAGTGCATGCGGATGGAGAATATGATGCTCGTAAACGCCAGAGAGTTTGTCGGTGCGGGTTTGCTTAGGAATGCCGTAGAGGATATTGAGCGCGGCCTGTACCGCCCAGCAGACAAACAGCGTCGAGGTGACGTGATCTTTCGACCACTCCAGCACCTGTTTGATCTGCGGCCAGTAAGCGACATCATTAAACTCCACCAGACCCAGCGGCGCACCGGTGACTATCAGGCCGTCAAAGTTCTGTTCCTGAATATCTTCAAAGTTGCAGTAGAAGTTGTTTAGATGCTCTGCGGGCGTGTTGCGCGATTCACGGGAATCGATGCGCAACAGCTGAATATCGACCTGTAAAGGCGAGTTTGAAAGCAGGCGTAAGAACTGATTTTCAGTTTCGATCTTCTTCGGCATCAGGTTAAGGATAAGCACCTTTAGCGGACGAATTTCCTGACCAGACGCGCGAGAAGTTGTCATCACAAAAACGTTTTCTTCACGCAAGAAATTGACGGCGGGTAGCTCGTCCGGCACACGAATCGGCATAACCTGATTACCTCACTACATACGCTTATACGTTTAGACATCCAGATAGCTGAAGATAACCAGAAAATTTGCCAATGTCGAGCCTGCATGTTGAAGGTGAGAAAGTTTCAAGGAAAAGGCTACGTTAGAATATAAGAATGACTAAAAGGAGAGAAAATGGTTATTAGTATTCGCCGCTCACGGCATCAGGAAGCGGAGGGACTCGTTGCGATTTGGTGTCGTTCTGTCGATGCCACTCATGATTTTTTATCAGCAGAGTATCGGGCCGAGCTGGAAGAGCTGGTGCATTCCTTTCTGCCGGAAGCACCGTTGTGGGTCGCGGATAATGAGCGGGATCAGCCGGTTGGGTTTATGTTGTTAAATGGGCAGCATATGGATGCGCTGTTTATCGATCCTGATGTGCGCGGCTGCGGCGTGGGTAGGATGCTGGTGAAACATGCGCTCTCAATGGCACCGGAACTGACAACCAACGTTAATGAACAAAATGCACAGGCGGTAGGGTTCTATAAGAAGATGGGCTTTAAGGTTACCGGGCGTTCTGAGGTGGACGATTTGGGGAAACCGTATCCGTTGCTGAATCTGGCGTATGTGGGGGAATAAGCTGCCCCCCTACCGTGCCTGCGTAGGCTGGATAAGACGCGCCAGCGTCGCATCCGGCATTTTTTTTGCACCAACGCAAAAAGGCCATCCGTCAGGATGGCCTTCTGCTTAATTTGATGCCTGGC